>NZ_CP109073.1:1930000-2265000 GCF_035917415.1 Streptomyces sp. NBC_01803 | reverse complement strand
ACGAAATCGTGATGGCTTCCTTGTGTGTTTCCCAAGTAGCACAGGGCCCGAGAAATCCTGTGTGAATCTGGCGGGACCACCCGTTAAGCCTAAATATTCCCTGGTGACCGATAGTGGATAGTACCGTGAGGGAATGGTGAAAAGTACCGCGGGAGCGGAGTGAAATAGTACCTGAAACCGTGTGCCTACAAGCCGTGGGAGCGTCGCAGTCGAGTGCTTGCGCTCGGTTGTCGTGACTGCGTGCCTTTTGAAGAATGAGCCTGCGAGTTTGCGGTGTGTTGCGAGGTTAACCTGTTGGTGGGTAGCCGTAGCGAAAGCGAGTCCGAAGAGGGCGGTTGAGTAGCATGCCCAAGACCCGAAGCGGAGTGATCTAGCCATGGGCAGGGTGAAGCGTGGGTAAGACCGCGTGGAGGCCCGAACCCACCAGAGTTGAAAATCTGGGGGATGACCTGTGGTTAGGGGTGAAAGGCCAATCAAACTCCGTGATAGCTGGTTCTCCCCGAAATGCATTTAGGTGCAGCGTCGTGTGTTTCTTGCCGGAGGTAGAGCACTGGGTAGGTGATGGGCCTTACCGGGTTACTGACCTTAGCCAAACTCCGAATGCCGGTAAGTGAGAGCGCGGCAGTGAGACTGTGGGGGATAAGCTCCATGGTCGAGAGGGAAACAGCCCAGAGCATCGACTAAGGCCCCTAAGCGTGTGCTAAGTGGGAAAGGATGTGGAGTCGCAGAGACAGCCAGGAGGTTGGCTTAGAAGCAGCCACCCTTGAAAGAGTGCGTAATAGCTCACTGGTCGAGTGATTCTGCGCCGATAATGTAGCGGGGCTCAAGTACACCGCCGAAGTCGTGTCACTACGTGTAAGCGTGGTGGGTAGGGGAGCGTCGTGTGCCGGGTGAAGCAGCCGTGGAAACGAGTTGTGGACGGTTCACGAGTGAGAATGCAGGCATGAGTAGCGATTCACACGTGGGAAACGTGTGCGCCGATTGACTAAGGGTTCCTGGGTCAAGCTGATCTGCCCAGGGTAAGTCGGGGCCTAAGGCGAGGCCGACAGGCGTAGTCGATGGATAACCGGTTGATATTCCGGTACCCGCCGTGAAGCGCCAGCGCTGAATCTCTTGATGCTAAGCCCGTGAAGCCGCCCTTTGATCCTTCGGGTGATGGGGGAGTGGTGGAGCCGGTGGCCCGATGGGGTAGTAGGTGAGTGATGGGGTGACGCAGGAAGGTAGTCCATCCCGGGCGGTGGTTGTCCCGGGGTAAGGGTGTGGCCCGTCGTGCAGGTAAATCCGTGCGACATGTGGGTGAGGCCTGATGCCGAGCCGATTGTGGTGAAGTGGATGATCCTATGCTGTCGAGAAAAGCCTCTAGCGATGTTTCATGGTGGCCCGTACCCTAAACCGACTCAGGTGGTCAGGTAGAGTATACCGAGGCGTTCGGGTGAACTATGGTTAAGGAACTCGGCAAATTGCCCCCGTAACTTCGGGAGAAGGGGGGCCGTTCCTGGTGAGGGTGTTTACCATCTGAGCTGGGGGTGGCCGCAGAGACCAGCGAGAAGCGACTGTTTACTAAAAACACAGGTCCGTGCGAAGCTGTAAGGCGATGTATACGGACTGACGCCTGCCCGGTGCTGGAACGTTAAGGGGACCGGTTAGCTCTTCGGGGCGAAGCTGGGAACTTAAGCGCCAGTAAACGGCGGTGGTAACTATAACCATCCTAAGGTAGCGAAATTCCTTGTCGGGTAAGTTCCGACCTGCACGAATGGCGTAACGACTTCTCGGCTGTCTCAACCATAGGCCCGGTGAAATTGCATTACGAGTAAAGATGCTCGTTTCGCGCAGCAGGACGGAAAGACCCCGGGACCTTTACTATAGCTTGATATTGGTGTTCGGTTCGGTTTGTGTAGGATAGGTGGGAGACTGTGAAGTGCCGGCGCCAGCCGGTGCGGAGTCATTGTTGAAATACCACTCTGATCGTGCTGGATGTCTAACCTGGGTCCGTGATCCGGATCGGGGACAGTGTCTGGTGGGTAGTTTAACTGGGGCGGTTGCCTCCTAAAGAGTAACGGAGGCGCCCAAAGGTTCCCTCAGCCTGGTTGGTTATCAGGTGGTGAGTGTAAGTGCACAAGGGAGCTTGACTGTGAGACTGGCGGGTCGAGCAGGTGCGAAAGCAGGGACTAGTGATCCGGCGGTGGCTTGTGGGAGCGCCGTCGCTCATCGGATAAAAGGTACCCCGGGGATAACAGGCTGATCTTCCCCAAGAGTCCGTATCGACGGGATGGTTTGGCACCTCGATGTCGGCTCGTCGCATCCTGGGGCTGGAGTTGGTCCCAAGGGTTGGGCTGTTCGCCCATTAAAGCGGTACGCGAGCTGGGTTTAGAACGTCGTGAGACAGTTCGGTCCCTATCCGCTGTGCGCGTTGGAGTCTTGAGAAGGGCTGTCCCTAGTACGAGAGGACCGGGACGGACGAACCTCTGGTGTGCCAGTTGTTCTGCCAAGGGCATGGCTGGTTGGCTACGTTCGGGAGGGATAACCGCTGAAAGCATCTAAGCGGGAAGCCTGCTTCGAGATGAGGACTCCCACCCACTTGATGGGGTAAGGCCCCCGTGAGACCAACGGGTTGATAGGCCGGAGATGGAAGCCCTGTGAGGGGTGGAGTTGACCGGTACTAATAGGCCGAGGGCTTGTCCGCAGATGCTCGCGTCCACTGTGAAATCTCGAAGCCAGAGAACCGTAGGGATACCCTCAGGGTGTTCCGGTGGTCATGGCGGAGGGGAAACGCCCGGTTACATTCCGAACCCGGAAGCTAAGCCCTCCAGCGCCGATGGTACTGCATGGGGGACCGTGTGGGAGAGTAGGACACCGCCGGACAATCTTTAGAAATAAATGCGTAGGGCCCGCTGGATAATTCCAGCGGGCCCTACGCATTTCTTGTGTCACGGCGCTTTTCTCAGACGGCCCATTTCCTCACGTCACAGCCTTCCCGCCGCCTTCAGGGCGAGATAGGCGTCGGCGACGGCCGGGGGGAGTTCTTCGGGGGCGGCCTCGACGACCGTGACGCCCAGGCGGTGGAGACGTTCGACCGTGCGTCGGCGTTCGGCCTGGTGCCGCGCCGCCGCCGCTGCCTCGTAGACGCCGGGGACCGTGCCGCGGGCGCGGGCCATCTCCGCGACACGCGGGTCGGCCACGGCCGCCACCAGGACCGTGTGGCGCTGGGTGAGCCGCGGCAGGACCGGCAGTAGCCCCGATTCGACCGGGGCCGTGTCCAGGCCCGTGAACAGCACGATGAACGAGCGGCGCGGTGCGCCGGCCAGGGCGGCGGCGGCCAGGGCGCGGGTGTCGGTCTCGATCAGCTCCGGTTCGAGGTGGGTCATCGCCTGGACCATGGCGGGCAGAGTGTCCCCGCCCGTCCGGCCGCGCACGGACGCGCGCGTCACGCGGTCGAACGCGAGCAGGTCGACCCGGTCGCCAGCCCGCGTGGCGAGCGCCGTGAGCAGCAGGGCCGCGTCCATCGCCGCGTCCAGGCGCGGCACGTCACCGACCCGGCCCGCCGACGTACGGCCGGAGTCGAGCACGAGAAGCAGGTGACGGTCGCGCTCCGGACGCCAGGTGCGCACCGCGACCGAGGACTGCCGGGCCGTGGCCCGCCAGTCGATCGAACGGACATCGTCGCCCGGCACGTAGGCCCGGATGCTGTCGAACTCCGTGCCCTCTCCGCGCGTCAGCAGCGTGGTGCGACCGTCCAGTTCGCGCAGCCGGGCCAGCTTCGCCGGCAGGTGTTTCCGGCTGGCGAACGGTGGCAGCACGCTCAGCGTCCACGGCACCGCGTGGCTGCCCTGGCGGGCGGCGAGGCCGAGTGGACCGTGCGAGCGGATCGTGACCCGTACCGCCCGGTGGTCGCCCCGGCGGGTGGGGTGCAGCACGGTCGTCAGGCGGCGGCGTTCACCGGCCGGTGCCGCGAGGCGGTGCCGAGCCGCGGCGTAGCTGATGCCGGGGCGCCAGCTGCTCGGCGGCCAGGCGTCGCGCAACTCGGCGCGCAGCGGGCGGGCCGACGGGTTGGTGATGGTCAGGTGCACGTTCGCGTCGTCGCCCAGGCGTACCGAGGTCGCGCCCGCTCGCTCCAGGCGGAGCGAGCGGACCGGGGCGGCGCGGGCCAGGTCGAACAGGAGGGCGGCCAGCAGCGGGAGGCAGACGGCGAGGACTCCGTGCCAGCCCGGGAGGAGACCGACGATCAGGGCGCCGAGGGCGGCGATCAGGGCCGTGCGCCCGGACAGCGCCATCAGCGCGGCACCGCGACGCGCGCCAGCAGGCCGGTGATCACGCTGTCCGCCGTCACGCCCTCCATCTCCGCCTCCGGGCGCAGCCGGACGCGGTGGCGCAGCGTCGGCAGGGCGAGGGCCTTCACGTCGTCGGGGATGACGTAGGCGCGGCCGGAGAGCCAGGCCCAGGCGCGGGAGGTGTTGAGCAGCGCGGTCGCGCCGCGCGGCGAGGCACCCAGGGAGAGTGAGGGCGACTCGCGGGTGGCGCGGCACAGATCCACCACGTAGCCGGTGACGTCGGGGGAGACGGACACCTTGGCGACCTCGGCGCGGGCGGCGGCCAGGTCGGCGGGGCCGGCGACGCGGCGGACGCCGGCCGCCGCCAGATCGCGGGGGTCGAAGCCCGCCGCGTGCCGGGTGAGGACGTCGATCTCCTGGCTCCGGCTGGGCAGCGGGAGGTTGAGCTTGAGGAGGAAGCGGTCGAGCTGCGCCTCGGGAAGCGGGTAGGTGCCCTCGTACTCCACGGGGTTCTGGGTCGCCGCGACGAGGAAGGGGTCCGGGAGCGCGCGGGGCAGGCCCTCCACCGTGACCTGGCGCTCCTCCATCGCTTCGAGCAGCGACGCCTGGGTCTTGGGCGGGGTGCGGTTGATCTCGTCGGCCAGCAGCAGGTTGGTGAAGACCGGGCCGGCCTGGAAGGAGAACTCGGCGGTGCGCGCGTCGAAGATCAGCGAGCCGGTGACGTCGCTGGGCATGAGGTCGGGAGTGAACTGGACGCGCTTGGTGTCCAGTTCGAGGGCGGCGGCCATGGTGCGGATGAGCAGCGTCTTGGCGACGCCGGGCACGCCTTCGAGGAGGACGTGGCCCCGGCACAGGAGGGCGACGACCAGGCCGGTCACGGCCGCGTCCTGGCCGACGACGGCCTTCCCGATCTCGCCGCGCAGGGCTTCCAGAGCCGCGTGCGGGCTTCCGGCTGTCGGTTCGGTCACGAGCTGTGGTCCTTGCCTTTCGTCGCGTCGGGGGTGACGCGCCGTTCCAGCGCGTCGAGGTCGTCGGCCAGCCGGACGAGGGCGGTGTCGTCGCCGGGGGGCGGGCCGAAGAGCAGGGCGTGCACGGCCTGGGGGGCGTCCCCGGTGTGCGCGGCGACGGCGGCCGGGAGCGCCTCGGGGGTGTGGGCCGCCGCCGGGGCGACGCCGACCAGGGGGGCCAGGCGGTCGCGGGTGGCGGCGCGCAGCGCGTCGGCGGCGCGGTCACGGGCGCCGGCCCGGTGGTAGAGGCGGGCGTGGCCCTCGGTCGTCTCGGCGGCCCGGACGGTGACGGGGAGCCGTTCGGTGACGACGGGGCCGAGGCGGCGGGCGCGCCAGAGGGCGGCGAGGGCGACGGCGAGGGCGAGCTGGAGGGTGGCCCAGCGCCAGCCGGGGTCGAGGAGGCCGAGCAGGCTCTCCTCCTCGGCGGCGCCGGGTGCCTCCTCGCCGGAGGGCAGGTACCAGACGAGGTGGTCGCGGGCGCCGAGGAGCTGGAGGGCGAGGGAGGCGTTGCCGTCCTCGTCGAGATGCTGGTTGTGGAGGAGGTCAGCGGCACCGAGGAGAACGGTCTCGCCGGCCGCGGGGCCGGTGGGGAGGGTGACGAGGGTGGGGAGCCCGGAGACCGGGTAGCAGCCGGTGCCCTCGGCGGCGGGCGGGACGTAGCCGTAGCCGCCGAGGCGGGCGCTGCCCGCTCGCCGGGCGACGGGGTCGGCGCAGTCGGGCTGCCGCTCCTCGACCGTGGCGGGGCCGGCGGCCAGCACTCCGGGGGCGAAGGTGTCGAGTGCCGCCTGGCCGGGGGCGAGGAGAACGAGCCGGGCGCCGGTGTCCGAGGCGGCCCGGCGCAGGATCTCGCGGGTGCTGTCGGTGAGGGCCTCGGGGCGGACGACGAGGAGAGTCGTGTCGGGACCGGTGGCGGCGGCGGCCTCGCGGGCGGTGGTGGTCAGGGTGGTGTCGACGCCTCGGTCCGCGAGCAGCTCGGCGATGGCGCGGCTGCCGTGCTGGGTGGCGGAGCGGGGGTCGAGGCTGCCGTCGTCGCCGGAGGTGAGCAGACCGAGGAGGGCGCCGGCCAGCACGAGCAGGGCGAGGGCGGTGAGGAGGCCCCGGCCGCGGAGCCAGAGCCGCCGGGCGTCGGGGGAGACGGCCGTGGTGTCGGTACCGGTGCCGGTGTCGGTGCCGGTGTCGCTCATGGCGCCGTCCAGGACGGGGCGGTGGCGGTGAGGTCGGGCTTGGCGCGGCGTAGTCGGGTGTCCAGGTCGGCCAGCCGGGCGTAGTCGTCGGGGCCGGCGGGCAGGCCGCCGTAGGTGACGGCGTCGAAGGTGGCGGCGGCCGACCGCAGCTCCCCGGTGAGGGCGGGCATCGGGCGGGCGGCCTCGGCGGCGGCCTCGTTCGCGGTGCGGCCGGGGCGCGGGTCGAGCAGGGCTCGCTCCTCCAGGTCGCGGACGACGGCGCGCATCCGTTCCCGCACGGCCTCGGCCCAGCGGGCGGCGGCGGCGTGCTCCTGCGCGGCGGCGCGGTGCTCGGCGGCGGTGCGCGGTCGGTCGGTGAACACGGCGCCGGCCCGGCCCGGCCCGGCCGAGCGGGCGGTGCGCAGGCCGCCGAGGCGCAGCCGGAGGGCGATGATCAGGCCGACGGTGACGGCGACGATGATCAGCAGGCCGAGCCAGCCGCCGGGGGTGTTGAACGCGGCGTTCTCCAGGGCGCCGAAGAGCTGCTCCCACAGCCAGCTCCAGGCGCGCCGGATCGGGCCTGGCTCGTGCTCGGCGTAGCGCTGTCCGGACAGCTCGCGCTCGGCCGCGTCCCGGGCGGGCTCGCGGTCGATGACGAGGGGCGGGCCGGGCGGGTCGTCGGCCCACGGCAGCGCCATGGCGTCAGCTTTCCCGGCCCTGGTCGCCGAGGCCCGCCGCGCGGGCCAGTTCGAGGTCGAGGGCCTCCCGGCGGATGCGCTGGTCGATGTAGAGCAGGGCGACGACGCCGGCGCCGATGGGGAGGGTGATGGTGGAGGAGATGACCGAGCCGATGCCGGCGACGGCGAGGTAGGTCCAGGTCATGTCGCTCGTGGTGCCCTGGAAGAAGCTGTCCCCGCCGTTTCCGGCGGCGATTCCGGCGAGGATGGAGGTCGGGATCTCGATGATGCCGCCCACCACCGTGAGCAGGACGAGAACGAGGATCTGGACGCCGAGGACGCGCCACCACGAGCCGCTCACGAGCTTGGCGGAGCGGCGCATGGCGGCGAGAACGCCCTGGCGCTCCAGCATCAGGGCGGGCGCGGCCAGCGAGAACCGCACCCAGAGCCAGACGGCGAGCACCCCGCCGCCGATGGCGGCGACGACGGCGAGGGCCACGGCGCCGGTCAGGGCGGCGAGCAGGACGGGGACGCCGACGGCCAGGATGGAGAGGAGCGGGACGATCAGGACCACGCCCAGCAGACGTGCCAGCCGGGAGCGGGAGTCCGCCCACGCCTCGGCGACGGTGACCTCGCGGCCGAGGACCGCGCGGCTGACGACGATGGTGAGCATGGCGGTGGCCAGGACGCTGCCGAGTAAGGCGACGACGGAGGTGACGGAGGCGAGCGCGGCGAGGTCGGTGAAGGCGTCGCGGATCTCCTCGTCGGTGGGGTTCGGCTTCTCCTCCAGGGCCGCGATGCCGGAGCTGTCGCCGATCCAGGTGTGCATCGCGACGGCGGAGATCAGTTCGGTGATGATGGCGATGCCGAGGGCGATGGTCAGCACGGTTCGCCAGTGGGCGCGGGCGGTGGAGACCGCGCCGTCGAGTATCTCGCCGATACCGAGCGGGCGGAGCGGGATGACGCCGGGCTTGGCGGCGAACGTGTGCGGGTGCCAGCCGCCCCAGCCGCCCCACCCGGCGGGTGCCGGGGCGCCCTGCCAGCCGGGCTGCGCCGGGGGCGGCGGCGGGGGCGCGCTCTGCCAGCCCTGAGGCGCGGGGGGCTGGGGCGGGGCCTGCGGTTCGGCGGGCGCGGGGTCGTTGCGGCCGTTCTCCGGCGGTGGTGATCCGGGGGACGCCCAGCCCGGCGAGTCGCTCACAATCTCTCCTCGGTCGCTTCACACCTCTGTCGCCGACGCCGCCGACTGTCGTCGCCGGGCGGGTATGGCGCCCATCGTGCCATGGCGTTACGGCGGGCGCGCCGAAGTGGTCCCGGGGGCCCTCGCCTTCTCTCGCCTCTGCTGGAAGGGCAGACTGTGCCAATGGCTGATCTCAGACTCCCCGCCTTGCGCTGGGCCGAGCCGCCCGACGGGCCGGTGCTGGTGCTGCTCGACCAGACCCGGCTGCCCGTCGAGGAGGTGGAGCTCATCTGTACGGATGTCCCGGGGCTCGTGGCGGCGATCCAGTCGCTCGCCGTCCGCGGCGCTCCGGTGCTCGGCCTCGCCGGGGCCTACGGCGTCGCGCTGGCCGCCGTGCGCGGATACGACGTGGTGGACGCGGCGCGGTCGCTGGCCCAGGCGCGGCCGACCGCGGTGAACCTGGCCCACGGGGTCGAGCGGGCCCTCGCGGCCTACCGGGCGGTGGGCGGCGACGGGCCGGCCGCGGCGCGGGCGGCGCTGGAGGCGGCGGTGGCCCTGCACCGGGAGGACGCGGCGGCCAGCGACCGGATGGCCGAGCTGGGCCGGGAGCTGCTGGGTGAGCTGCTGCCCGGCGGCCGGTACCGGATCCTGACGCACTGCAACACGGGCGCGCTGGTCTCGGGCGGTGAGGGCACGGCGCTGGCGGTGGTGCGCGCCGCGCACCGGGCGGGGGAGCTGCGGCGGCTGTGGGTGGACGAGACGCGGCCGTTGCTCCAGGGCGCGCGGCTGACGGCCTACGAGGCGGCGCGCGACGGGATGGCGTACACCGTGCTGGCGGACTCGGCGGCCGGGTCGCTGTTCGCGGCCGGTGAGGTGGACGCGGTGTTCATCGGGGCGGACCGGATCGCGGCGGACGGCTCGGTGGCCAACAAGGTGGGCAGCTACCCGCTGGCGGTGCTGGCTCGGCATCACGGGGTGCCGTTCGTGGTGGTGGCTCCGGCGAGCACGGTGGATCTGGCGACGCCGGACGGCGCGGCGATCCACATCGAGCAGCGGCCGGGGCACGAGGTCACGGATATCGCGCCGGGGGTGCCGGTGGCACCGGTGGGCGCGCAGGCGTACAACCCGGCGTTCGACGTGACGCCTCCCGAGCTCGTGACGGCGATTGTCACCGAGCTGGGTGTGGTGTCGCCCGTTGACCGTGGGAACCTTTCGGAAGTGTGTTCCAGGTCACGCTCGGCAGAGTCGGATTCAGGGGATGGAATGATGAAGGCATGAAGGGTCGCGTACTCGTCGTCGACGACGACACCGCGCTGGCGGAGATGCTCGGCATCGTGCTGCGCGGTGAGGGGTTCGAACCGTCGTTCGTGGCGGACGGGGACAAGGCGCTGGCCGCGTTCCGGGAGATCAAGCCGGATCTGGTCCTGCTGGACCTGATGCTGCCCGGCCGGGACGGCATCGAGGTGTGCCGCCTTATCCGGGGTGAGTCCGGCGTCCCGATCGTCATGCTCACCGCGAAGAGCGACACGGTCGACGTGGTCGTCGGCCTCGAATCCGGCGCGGACGACTACATCGTCAAGCCCTTCAAGCCGAAGGAGCTGATCGCCCGCATCCGGGCGAGGCTGCGGCGTTCGGAGGAGCCGGCGCCCGAGCAGCTCGCGATCGGCGACCTGGTGATCGACGTGGCGGGGCACTCGGTGAAGCGGGGCAGCCAGGCGATCTCGCTGACGCCGCTGGAGTTCGACCTGCTGGTGGCGCTGGCGCGCAAGCCATGGCAGGTGTTCACCCGCGAGGTGCTGCTGGAGCAGGTGTGGGGGTACCGGCACGCGGCGGACACCCGGCTGGTCAACGTGCATGTGCAGCGACTGCGTTCCAAGGTGGAGAAGGATCCGGAGCGGCCGGAGATCGTGGTGACGGTCCGCGGGGTGGGTTACAAGGCCGGGTCCAGCTGACGTGTCCGACCGGATGTGGTGGCAGGGCCCCCGGCTGCTGACCGAAAGGGCGACGGGCGGCCGGGCCCAGCCCGCTATCCGGATCTTCGGGCGCTGGGCGCGCGGCCCGCTGCTGTCGGTGATGCGGCTGTGGCGGCGCAACATCCAGCTCCGCGTGGTGGCCAGCACGCTGCTGCTCTCGCTCGCGGTGGTGCTGGTGCTGGGCTTCGTGGTGATCGGGCAGGTGCGCAACGGTCTGCTGGAGGCCAAGCGGCAGACGGCGCAGAGCCAGGCGGAGGGCGGCTTCTCGGCGGCGAAGGAGCAGGCCGCGGGCGACGGTGACGGCCAGGGCGCCGGGGCCGGGCAGTCGGCCGACGCGGGCGAGTGGATGACGAGCATCGTGCAGCAGCTCGCCAGCGGCGGTCAGGGCGTGTTCTCGGTGGTGGCGCTCCCGTCGCAGCTGTCCACGCCGTTCGTCGGGGACACCGCGTCGGCGCCGCTGGGGGCGCGCGCGCAGGGTGACGTCAACCCGGAGCGGAGCATCAACCCGGAGCTGAGCATTCCGCAGGAGCTGCGGGACGCGCTGGACGCGGACCTGGCGACGCACCGGCAGTACCACACGATCGTCCGCCAGAACGGCGACACCGAGGCCGCGCTGATCATCGGCAGGCGGCTG
This sequence comes from Streptomyces sp. NBC_01803, assembly GCF_035917415.1. Taxonomy (NCBI): domain Bacteria; kingdom Bacillati; phylum Actinomycetota; class Actinomycetes; order Kitasatosporales; family Streptomycetaceae; genus Streptomyces; species Streptomyces sp. NBC_01803. Next base: position 2,254,101 of record NZ_CP109073.1, on the reverse strand, counting down.
ACGGACAACGAGGGGCACCAGTACCAGCTCTACTTCGTCTTCCCCTTCACGCAGGAGGAGAAGTCCCTCAGCCTGGTCACGGGCACCATCGCGACGGCCGGGCTGTTCGTCGTGGTGTTGCTGGGCGCCATCGCCTGGCTGGTGGTGCGGCAGGTGGTCACGCCGGTCCGGATGGCGGCCAGGATCGCGGAGCGGCTGGCGGCCGGGCGGCTGCACGAGCGGATGAAGGTCAGCGGCGAGGACGACATCGCGCGGCTGGGCGAGTCGTTCAACAAGATGGCGCGCAACCTCCAGCTCAAGATCCAGCAGCTGGAGGAGCTGTCGCGGATGCAGCGCCGCTTCGTCTCGGACGTCTCGCACGAGCTGCGCACGCCGCTGACGACGGTGCGGATGGCGGCGGACGTCATCCACGAGTCGCGCGGCGCGTTCGACCCGGCCACCGCGCGGTCGGCGGAGCTGCTGCTCAGCCAGCTCGACCGGTTCGAGTCGCTGCTCGCGGACCTGCTGGAGATCAGCCGCTTCGACGCGGGCGCGGCCCGGCTGGAGGCGGAGGACACCGATCTGCGGGACGTGGTGCACCGGGTGGTCGAGGGCGCCGAGCCGTTGGCCGAACGGAAGGGCAGCCGGCTGCTGGTGCGCGGCGCGACCCGGCCGGTCGTCGCCGAGGCCGATCCGCGGCGGATCGAGCGCGTGGTGCGCAACCTCGTGGTCAACGCCATCGAGCACGGCGAGGGCCGCGACATCGCGGTGCGGCTGGCGGCGAGTCGGGACGGCGGGATGGTGGCCATCGCCGTGCGCGACTACGGGATCGGGCTGCGGCCCGGCGACGCGGAGCAGGTCTTCAGCCGCTTCTGGCGGGCCGACCCGGCGCGGGCGCGGACCATGGGCGGCACCGGGCTGGGACTGTCGATCGCCGTGGAGGACGCGCATCTGCACGGCGGCCGGCTGGAGGCGTGGGGCGAGCCGGGCGGCGGCGCGCAGTTCCGGCTGACGCTGCCGCGCACGGTCGGCGGTCCGCTGCGCGGGTCGCCGCTGCCGCTGGAGCCGGGTGATTCGCGGGCCAACCGGGCGCGCGGCGCGAGCGGTGGGTCGGGACGGCAGGAGCGGGTCGCCGCGGTGAGCGGTGACGCGGGCGAGCCGGGGGCGGAGGGCGGCCATGGGCGCGGGGAGTGAGCGGGTGCGCGGACGGCGGCGGGCGGGGCGCGGGCGGGGCGCGGTGCGGCGGGCGGCGGGTTCGCTGGCGGCGGTGGCGCTGCTGCTGAGCGGCTGCGCCTCCATGCCGGGCAGCGGCCCGGTGCAGAGTGTGGACTCCTCGCAGCGGCCGGACAGCGAGTCGCTGGTGCGGGTCTACGGGGTGGCGCCGCAGGACGACGCGCTGCCGCAGCAGATCGTGCGCGGCTTCCTGGAGGCGATCACCAGCGACGACGAACGGTTCGAGACGGCCAGGCAGTACCTCACGCCGGAACGCGCCGGGTCCTGGGACCCGTTCACCGGCATCACCGTGCTGTCGTCGGGGCTGGGACTGAGCAGCCCGCGCGGCGGGGACTCGCGCGTCGAGTTGAGCGGCGCCCGGCTGGCCACGGTGGACGGCACGCACGTGTACACGCCGCAGACCGGCGCGTACCGGGGGACGTTCGACCTGCGCCAGGTGGACGGCGAGTGGCGGATCGACGCGCTGCCGGACGGCCTCGTGATGAGCGAGGCGGATTTCCGCCGGATCTACCGCTCGGTCGACACGTACTACTACGCCGATCTGGGCGCCGAGGCGCCGCGGGCGTCCGGCGGCGACGAGGCACTGGTGCCGGATCCGGTGTATGTGCGGCGCCGGATCGACCCGGTCGGGGACACCGTGCGCGCGTTGCTCGACGGGCCGAGCGAGTGGCACGACCCGGTGGTGACCACGGCCTTCCCCGCGGGCGCCCAGCTGGCGGCCGGATCGGTGATCGGTGATTCGGGCACCCTGACGGTGCGGCTGTCCGGAGTACCGGACGACTGGCCGCGCTACCGCTGCGAGCTGATGGCGGCGCAGCTCCTCCAGACGGTGCGGGAGGTGGCCTCCCAGACATTGACGGAGACCGTGCTGCTGGCCGAGGACGGGTCCCAACTCTGCGCCGTCAGCCGCGCCGAGGCGGACGCGTACACGCCGGGGCTGAGTGACGGCGAGGTGGCGCGCGCGTACTTCCTCGACGAGGACGGGCGGCTGGTGTCCGTGGTGGACGACCAGAGCGCTCCGCGGCCGGTGCGCGGCGCGCTGGGCGAGCCCGGCGTCGAGCTGCGCGGGGTGGCGGTCGACCGGGACGAGCAGCGGGGCGCGGGCGTCAGCGCGGACGGGTCCACCCTCTACGTCGCCTCGATGGCCGAGGAGGACGCGGAGCTGGAGGCGGTCCTCACCAGCGAGTCCGGCGGCGCGGACGCCGGACTGAGCGCGCCGAGTTGGGACGGCCTCGGCGATCTGTGGGTCGCGGACCGCGACCCCCACGGGCCGCGGCTGCTGCGGCTGACGGGCGGCGAGGGACAGCCGCGGGAGGTACCGGTCGCCGGCCTGGGCGAGGGGCAGCGGATCGAGGCGGTCCGGGTGGCCTCGGACGGGGTGCGGATCGCGATGCTGGTCAGCGGCGACGGGCACACGACGCTGCGACTCGGCCGTGTGGAGCGGACCCGGTCGGAGGACGGCGTCGCGGTGTCCGTGGACGCACCGCGGCCGGTCGCGCCGGAGTTGGAGAACGTGGTCGCGGCGTCCTGGGCCGGCGGCAGCCGACTCGTGGTAGTGGGCCGTCCGGACGACGGCGTCGAGCAGCTGCACTATGTGGCGACGGACGGCTCCCCGTTGAACACTCCCACCGTTCCGGGGCTCAACAATGTCACCGCCGTCGCGGCGGCGGAGGACGAGCGGCAGCCACTGCTGGCGCAGACGGGCGACGACATCGCGCGGCTCCAGGACGACGCCCAGTGGAAGGTCGTCGCCGACGCGAAGGGTGGATTCGCCCCCGTCTATCCCGGCTGATGGCTGAAACTCCCCTCCGTGGGTTGGCGCTATGGCTTCCGGTCCGTCACGGTGGGTGTCATGCGGGGATGGTGGCGGGAGCTCGGCTCCCTCGTGCTTCCGGCGGAGTGCGCCGGCTGCGGCGGGGCGCGCGCCGTGCTGTGCGCGTCGTGCCGGGGGCTGTTGAGCGCCGGCCCGGCCCGGCGGGTGCGGCCGGTGCCCGAGCCCGAGGGACTGCCGCCCGTCTACGCGGCCGTGGCGTACGTCGACGAGGCGCGCGCCGTGCTGCTGGCCCACAAGGAGCGCGGGGTGCTGTCGCTGGCCGGGCCGCTGGGCCGCGCGCTGGCCCTCGCCGTGCGGGCCGCGGGGGCCGCCGGGGCGGCGGAGGGCCGGGTGCTCAGCCTCGTGCCGGTGCCGTCGGCACGTTCGGCGGTGGCCGGGCGCGGGCACGATCCGGTGCGAAGAATCGCGCTGGCGGCGGCCGGGTGGCTCCGGCGGGACGGGCTCGCGGTGCGGGTGCGGCCCGCGCTGCGGCAACGCCGCCGCGTCGCCGACCAGTCGGGGCTGACGGCCGGGCAGCGGGTGGCGAACCTGACGGGAGCGCTGGTCGTACGGCCGGGGGCGCTGATCGCGGGTGACTCCGTGGTGCTCGTGGACGACCTGCTGACCACCGGCGCCTCGCTCGCCGAGGCGGCGCGGGCGGTGCGTTCCTCGGGCGGCCTGCCGGTCGGCGCGGCCGTCGTGGCGGGTCCTCCTACCGGGTGGATCTGACGGCCCCCGATCTACGGACCGGTAAGGGTGCCGGACGGCCCGCGCCGGGGGTAGGTTCGGTAGCAGGCAGCCTGTGTGCCGCGCCGGTACAAGTGGATATCGACGAACGAGCCCTGAACAGGGTTCGACCTCGAAGTGCTCCCGTCGGAAATCGATGGGGTGTTGATCTTCCTCTTGGGGGAGAAGGAGGTGAAGTCGTACCCGATGTAACGCCGGAAGGGTGCCGCGTACACCGGCACTTCCGGTTCCAGTGCACGACGGGCGCGCCGCCGGACAGGCGGGGTCGCCCGGGAACGGAGTTCTGCGTGGACATCGTCGTCAAGGGCCGTAAGACCGAGGTGCCGGAGCGATTCCGGCGGCATGTGGCCGAGAAGCTGAAGCTTGACAAGATCCAGAGGATCGACGGCAAGGTGATCCGCCTGGACGTGGAGTTGTCCAAGGAGCACAACCCTCGCCAGGCAGACCGTTCCGACCGGGTGGAGATCACGCTGCGGCACCGGGGTCCGGTGGTGCGGGCGGAGGCTGCCGCGGCCGACGCCTACGCCGCCCTGGACCTCGCGGTGGAGAAGCTGGAATCCCGGTTGCGCAGGCAGCACGACAAGCGTCGCTGCCGTCGGGGCCGCGACCGGATCCCGGCCAGTGAGGTCGCGGCGGTGGTGCCCGACGCGGCGTCGATCAACGGCCGCGGGGCGGCCCCGGTGGTCGAGGACGACGCGCCGCCCGTGCGGCGGCTGGGCTCGATCGTGGTGGAGGGCGACGGCCCGCTGGTGGTCCGGGAGAAGACCCACAAGGCGGCGCCGATGACGCTGGAGCAGGCGCTCTACGAGATGGAGTTGGTCGGGCACGACTTCTATCTCTTCGTCGACTCCGACACGAAGCAGCCCAGCGTCGTCTACCGGCGGCACGCTTACGACTACGGGGTGATCCACGTGGAGACCGATCCGCTCGCCGAGGTCGCTCCCGAGGAGGCCGGCGGCGTGCTCGGCGGCTGAACCGCGCACCCCCGACAGGCACCCCGGGCCGGATCACGGATCTGGCCAGGGGTGTCGCCATGGAATCATGGGGTTGCCGATTGTGGCAGGCGCGTACCGACCGGCAGGGGGAACGACGATGGTGGACACTTTCGGACCCACGATGTCCCGGGGCCAGCGCGGCGAGGCCCGCGTGATCCCCTCCGGCCCGTCCCGGGAGCAGCGGGAGCCGATCCGGGTGCTCGTGGTCGACGACCACGAGTTGTTCCGGCGGGGGCTGGAGATCGTGCTCGCCCACGAGGAGGACATCCAGGTCGTCGGCGAGGCCGGGGACGGCGCCGAGGCCGTGGAGAAGGCCGCCGACCTGCTGCCCGACATCGTGCTGATGGACGTGCGGATGCCGCGCCGCGGCGGGATCGAGGCGTGCACGTCCATCAAGGAAGTGGCTCCCAGCGCGCGGATCATCATGCTGACGATCAGCGACGAGGAGGCCGACCTCTACGACGCCATCAAGGCGGGCGCCACCGGCTATCTGCTGAAGGAGATCTCCACGGACGAGGTCACCGCGGCGATCCGGGCCGTGGCCGACGGCCAGTCACAGATCAGCCCGTCGATGGCCGCCAAGCTCCTCACCGAGTTCAAGTCGCTGATCCAGCGCACCGACGAGCGCCGCCTCGTCCCGGCCCCCAGGCTCACCGACCGGGAGCTGGAGGTGCTCAAGCTGGTCGCCACCGGCCGGAACAACCGGGACATCGCCAAGGAGCTCTTCATCAGCGAGAACACGGTGAAGAACCACGTGCGCAACATCCTGGAGAAGCTCCAGCTGCACTCCCGGATGGAAGCCGTGGTCTACGCGATGCGCGAGAAGATCCTGGATCTGGAGACGGGCTAGCCGACGCGCGCGACCGCCTCCGACAGCGGGCGGTGCAGCTCGGGCGGGCTCGTCCGCTCCACGCGCACGCCCCCGCACCCCACCCACCGCGCGGCCTCGGCCAGGGCCTCCGCCATCGCCGGTATCGCCCTCGCCGCCCGCGCCGCCGGGCCCTCGAACGCCGCGTGCCGGGCGACCAGCGTGCCGCCCTCGCGGGCCGGGTCCACCCGGCCCAGCAGCTTCCCGCCAGACAGCAGCGGCATCGAGAAATACCCGTATATCCGCTGGGGCTTGGGCACATACGCCTCCAGCCGGTGCGTGAATCCGAAGATCCGCTCGGTGCGCGGCCGGTCCCAGACCAGGGAGTCGAACGGTGAGAGCAGCGTCGTGCGGTGCCGCCCGCGCGGCGGCGAGGCCAGGGCGGCCGGGTCGGCCCACGCGCGGTGCCGCGCGGTCCGGCCGTCCGCCGCTCCCCAGCCCGCCACCTCGACCTCGACCAGGCCGGTGTCCCGCACCACCCGCTCCACCCACGCGCCCGTCAGCCGGTGGTAGTCGGCGAGATCGGCCTGCGTGGCGACACCCATCGCCGCGCCCGCCTGGGCGACGAGGCGGCGCACGCACTCGTCGTCGTCCAGGTCGTCGTGGAACAGCTTCTCCGGGACCGCGCGCGCGGCCAGGTCGTACACCCGCTTCCAGCCGCGCCGCTCGACGCACACCACCTCGCCCAGCGCCAGCGCCCGCTCGACCGCGACCTTCGCGTCGCTCCAGTCCCACCACGGGCCGCCGTTCTTCGAACCGCCCAGCTCCGTCGCCGTCAACGGTCCCTCGGCGCGCAGCCGGGCGATCACCGACTCATACGCCCCGGGGGCCAGCCGGTGGCCCCACACCCCCCGCGCCTCGTACGAGCGGCGGCGGAAGGCGAACAGCGGCCACTCCTCAATGGGCAGCACGCAGGCGGCATGCGACCAGTACTCAAAGGAGTGGCCGCCCGACCAGAACGCCTCCTCCACCGCCGGTCTGCCCACCGCGCCCAGCCGCGCGTACGGCAGCAGCTCGTGGGAGCGGGCGAGCACCGAGATCGTGTCGAGCTGCACCGCGCCCAGGCGCCGCAGCACGCCGCGCACGCCGGCCGCCCGGTCGGGCGCGCCCAGCAGCCCCTGGGCGCGCAGCGCGATGCGTCGGGCCTCGTCGGAGGAGAGTTCGAGAACGACGGCAGTCATGCGAGCGATCGTAGATCCGAGCACTGACACTCGTCCCGGCGCTCGCATACCATGGCCGATGCGGCGGGGCCATCTCGCTGTGCCCGCGCAATCGATACCCGCGCCAGGCCCGACCGGCAAGGAGACCAGCCCTCGTGTCCGTCTTCGACAAGATCATGCGTGCAGGCGAAGGCAAGATCCTGCGCAGGCTGCAGCGCGTCGCCAAGCAGGTGAACTCCATCGAAGAGGACTTCGTGGACCTGTCCGACGCCGAGCTGCGGGCACTCACCGACGAGTACCGGGAGCGCCTCGCCGACGGCGAGACCCTGGACGACCTGCTGCCGGAGGCGTTCGCCACCGTCCGCGAGGCGGCCAAGCGCGTGCTGGGCCAGCGTCATTACGACGGGCAGATCATGGGCGGCGCGGCGCTGCACATGGGCTATGTCGCGGAGATGAAGACCGGTGAGGGCAAGACCCTGGCCGGCACCCTGCCCGCGTATCTCAACGCGCTGTCGGGCCAGGGCGTGCACCTGATCACCACCAACGACTACCTGGCCCAGCGCGACTCGGAGTGGATGGGCCGCATCCACCGTTTCCTGGGGCTCTCGGTCGGCTGCATCTCCTCGGGGATGCCGCCGTCCAAGCGCCGTCAGCAGTACGCGTGCGACATCACCTACGGCACGAACAACGAGTTCGGCTTCGACTACCTGCGCGACAACATGGCCTGGTCCAAAGAGGAGCTGGTGCAGCGCGGGCACAACTTCGCGATCGTCGACGAGGTCGACTCCATCCTCATCGACGAGGCGCGCACCCCGCTGATCATCTCCGGCCCCGCCGACCAGGCCACCAAGTGGTACGCCGACTTCGCCAAGCTCGTGCAGCGCCTGGAGCCGGGTGACCCCGCCGTGCCCACCCGGGGGGAGCCGGAGACCGGCGACTACGACGTGGACGAGAAGAAGCGCACCGTCGCGATCCACGACGCGGGCGTCACCAAGGTCGAGGACTGGCTCGGCATCGACAACCTGTACGAGTCGGTGAACACCCCGCTGGTCGGCTATCTGAACAACGCGATCAAGGCCAAGGAGCTGTACAAGCGCGACAAGGACTACGTCGTCATCGACGGCGAGGTCGTGATCGTCGATGAGCACACCGGGCGCATCCTGGCCGGCCGCCGCTACAACGAGGGCATGCACCAGGCGATCGAGGCGAAGGAAGGGGTGAAGATCAAGGACGAGAACCAGACGCTCGCCAAGATCACCCTTCAGAATTATTTTCGCCTCTATGACCGCCTCGCCGGCATGACCGGTACGGCGATGACCGAGGCCGCCGAGTTCCACCAGATCTACAAGCTTGGCGTGGTCCCGATCCCGACGCACCGCCCGCTGGCCCGCGAGGACAAGTCCGACCTGATCTACCGCACCGAGGTCGCCAAGTTCGCGGCGGTCGTCGACGACATCGTCGAGCGGTACGAGAACGGCCAGCCGGTGCTGGTCGGCACCACCTCGGTGGAGAAGTCCGAGTATCTGTCCCAGCAGCTCAACAAGCGCGGGGTCCGGCACGAGGTGCTCAACGCGAAGAACCACGAGCGCGAGGCCGTGATCATCGCCAAGGCGGGCCGCAAGAACGCCGTCACGGTCGCGACCAACATGGCCGGCCGCGGCACCGACATCAAGCTCGGCGGGAACCCGGACGACATCGCCGAGGAGGAGCTGCGGAGCAAGGGCCTCGACCCGGTGGAGAACACGGAGGAGTGGTCGGCCGCCCTGCAGGACGCGCTGGCCCGCGCCGAGAAGGCGGTCAAGGCGGAGTTCGAGGAGGTCAAGGATCTCGGCGGGCTCTACGTGCTGGGCACCGAGCGGCACGAGTCGCGCCGCATCGACAACCAGCTCCGCGGCCGTTCCGGACGCCAGGGCGACCCGGGCGAGTCCCGTTTCTACCTCTCGCTCGGCGACGACCTGATGCGGCTGTTCAAAGCGCAGATGGTCGAGCGCGTGATGTCCATGGCCAACGTTCCCGACGACGTGCCGATCGAGAACAAGATGGTCACCCGGGCCATCGCGTCGGCCCAGGGCCAGGTGGAGCAGCAGAACTTCGAGATCCGCAAGAACGTCCTGAAGTACGACGAGGTCCTCAACCGGCAGCGCGAGGTCATCTACAGCGAGCGCGCCCGGGTGCTCGCGGGCGAGGACCTGCACGAGCAGGTGCAGTTCTTCATGGACGACACGATCGAGGCGTATGTGCGTGCCGAGACGGTCGAGGGCTTCGCCGAGGAATGGGACATGGACCGGCTGTGGGGCGCGTTCAAGCAGCTCTACCCGGTGCGGGTCACCGTCGAGGAGCTGGAGGAGGAGGCCGGTGGCCGGGAGGGGCTCACTCCCGAGTTCATCGCCGAGTCCGTCAAGGAGGACATCCACCGCCAGTACGCCAAGCGCGAGGAGGAGCTGGGCCCCGAGGTGATGCGGGAGCTGGAGCGGCGCGTCGTGCTGTCCGTGCTGGACCGCAAGTGGCGTGAGCACCTCTACGAGATGGATTACCTCCAGGACGGCATCGGGCTGCGCGCGATGGCGCAGCGCGACCCGGTGGTGGAGTACCAGCGCGAGGGCTTCGACATGTTCACCGCCATGATGGACGGCATCAAGGAGGAGTCCGTCGGCTATCTGTTCAACCTGGAGGTCCAGGTCGAGCGGCAGGTCGAGCAGGTGCCCGTGCAGGGCGGCGCCAAGCCGGCCGCGCCGGGCGAGCCGCAGGAGGCGGTCCCGGCCGGAGCGCCCCGGCCGGCGGCCCCGGCGATCAGGGCCAAGGGCCTGGAGACGCCCAAGCGCGCGGACCGGCTGCACTTCTCGGCGCCGACCGTGGACGGCGCGGGCGGCCAGGGCGGCGTGGTGGAGGGCGACTTCTCCTCCGACGGCGGCGACTCCGAGCAGTCGCAGGCCGGGATGACCCGCGCGGAGCGCCGGAAGGCCCAGAAGGGCGGCCGGCGCCGCAAGAAGTGACGCCCGGCGCGGTCCGAGGCGAAGCGCCGAAGGGGCCGGCTCCCGCTGGGGGGCCGGCCCCTTCGGCCTGCCGGGGGCCGGTCAGGGGACCGTGTCCAGCTCGATCGCCGCGCACTGCCAGCGGCCGTCGGGTCGGCGTTCCAGACGGAAGGCCAGGGCCCGGGTGCGGTCGCCGGTCGTGACGCGAGCGAACGCCTCAATGGCGTCCGCGCTCGGGCGGCAGGCCCCGACGCCGCGCAGCACGGGGGCCGCTCCGCCCGGTGGCGGGCGGAGCGGGGCGCGCGGGGCGAGGCGGCAGAGCTGGTCGTAGGCGGTGGCTCCGGCGTGGCCGAGCAGCAGCCGCACCGGGCGCTGGCCGCTGAGCACCAGCAGGAGCCGGTGGGCGAACCAGTCCTGCGGCCGGTGGGCGCGGCCCACCGGCACGGGCCGGGCCGGTCGGCGTGCATCGGTCCTGGGCGGCGGTGCGCCCGAACCCGGGCCGCGCTTGCTGATCCTCATGGCGTCGCCACCCCCGCGAAATGAAGCTACTGACTGGTAACTAGCGCGGAGTGTAGCGGGGTGATCACGCAGCGGCAAGTGCGTCCGGAGCGGGCGGGGCGCCGCGCGCCGCCCTGGTACAGTGAGCCCGCTCGCGGCCCGGGCCCGGCAGTGTGTTTCTCCCGCACCGCCCGACGCGAGGCGAGGTTCGTCGAGAAAGCGGCCGTTCATGCGCGTCTACCTTCCGCTCACCCTGCCCTGGCTCGCCGAGCTGCACCGGACCGGGCAGGCCGGACCGGCACCGCTGACCGCCTACGCCGTCACCCCGGCGCTGCGCGAGTGGTATCTCTCCGGCAGCCAGGAGGAGTTGGAGTACGCCGCGCTCAGCCGGGCCGCCCTGGCCTCGCTGCGGCTCCTCGCCGCCGATCCCGAGGCGCCCCGGCGCCGGGTCGTGGTGGCGGCCGACGTGCCCGACAAGAGCGCGGTCGCGGACCCGGACCGGGCGCTGGACGCCGAGGCGCTGGGGGAGGTGCGGCTGACCGAGGCGGTGCCGCTGGCCACGATGGCGGCGGTCCACGTGGACGCGGCCGACGCCGAGCCGGACGTCGCGGCGGCGGCCGGTGTCATCCACGCGGCGGACGAGGGCGACGACGACGCCCGGTTCACCGTGGACGGCGCGGCCGACCACGAGCTCCTGTGGTACGGCGTGCAGGAGATCGACGGCCTTGTCTGACGGGTACCACCACGGCCGCGCTGTCGGTGGTTGGTCGTAACGTTTACCCCATGGCTACACGGATCCCTCCCGCCGGCTCGGGGCATATCGTCTGGGACTGGAACGGCACGCTGCTCCACGACATCGACGTGGTGATCGAGGCGACCAACGCCTCGTTCGCCGAGGTGGGGATCCCGCCGATCACGCTGGAGCGGTACCGCGAGCTGTACTGCGTGCCGATCCCGCTGTTCTACGAGCGCCTGCTCGGCCGGCTGCCCACCGACGAGGAGTGGGCCGTCATGGACAGGGCCTTCCATCGGCACTACTACGCGCGCGCCGACACGGCCGGCCTCACCGAGGGGGCGGTGGCCCTGCTGGCCGACTGGGTGTCGGCCGGGCACACGCAGTCGGTCTGCTCCCTCGCGCATCACGACCGGCTGCTGTCGTGGGTGGCCCGGCTCGGGATCGACGGGCACTTCCTGCGCGTCGACGGGAACACCGGGGACAGCGTCGTCCGGGGCAAGGCCGAGCAGATGGCCCGCCATGTCGCCGCCCTCGCCGGGCTGGTCGAGGGCATGGACCCGGAGCGCGTGGTGATCATCGGCGACGCGACCGACGACGCGAAGGCGGCGGCCCACGCGGGGGCCAAGGCCGTGCTGTACACGGGCGGATCGCACAGCCGGCGTAGTCTGCTGAGCGCCGGGGTCCCCGTGGTGGACACGCTCGCGGAGGCGGTGCTGGTCGCGGAGGAGCTGGTGGGACCGGGGTGAGAGCCACGCCGCCGCGTGCTTCGGGTGCGCCGGGGGGCGGCGCCACTTTTCGCCCGATGGCGGGCTTCCGGGCGCGGGCGGGACGATAGCCTTACTTCCGTGATCAGTGCGATATCGGCTGGAGTTCCGGCCGGAGGCAGCGCCGCCTCCTCTCGGCACCCGGTGTTGATCCGGGCCAGGTCCGCCACTGGTCCGCATCGCCGGGAGCATCCCAGGTATGAGATCGAGCGCTGCCCGGTGACCGTTTCTCGACGTCACGCAACGGCGCGCGACAGGAGCCAGAGGACATGCACACCAAGCTGGACGAAGCCAAGGCTGAACTACTCGAACAGGCCGCCCGGGTAGCGGAGCACGGGGGTGCCGGGGGGCAGCGGCCCCCGCACGGTATGGACTCCGCCGCCCTCCGCGCGTACCTCCAGCGTTACTACCTCTTCATCGCCTCCGAGGATCTCACCGACCGCGATCCGGTCGACCTCTACGGTGCCGCCTCGGCGCATCTCCGGCTGGCCGCCAACCGGCCGCAGGGCACCGCCAACGTGCGCGTCCACACGCCCACCGTCGAGGAGATGGGCTGGGCCTGCAGCCACACCGTGGTCGAGGTCATCACCGACGACATGCCCTTCCTCGTCGACTCGGTGACCAACGAGCTGTCCCGCCAGGGCCGCGGCATCCACCTCGTCATCCACCCGCAGATCGTCGTCAGGCGCGACGTCGCGGGGCGGCTGCTGGAGGTGCTTGAGGCCGCCGACGCCGACGGGGAGCTGCCGGACGACGCGGTCATCGAGTCCTTCATCCACGTCGAGATCGACCGCGAGACCGACCACGCCGACCTCAGGGGAATCGAGACGGATCTGCGCCGGGTCCTCAACGACGTGCGCGAGTCCGTCGAGGACTGGCAGCGGATGCGTGGCACCGCGCTGCGGATCGCCGAGGACCTGGCCACCGAGCCGCTCGCGGCGGAGCTGCGCCCCGAGGACGTCGAGGAGGCCGGGGAGCTGCTGCGCTGGCTCGCCGCCGACCACTTCACCTTCCTGGGATACCGGGAGTACCGGCTCTCCCGCGAGGACAACGGCGGCGAGGGCGACGTGCTGCAGGCCGTGCCCGGCACCGGGCTCGGCATCCTGCGCGCCGACCCCGCGCACGACCCGGACGCCGAGCATCCGGCCGCCTCCGCCGCGTTCATCCGGCTCTCGCCGTCGGCCAGGGCCAAGGCCCGGGAGCCGCGGCTGCTGATCCTCACCAAGGCCAACAGCCGGTCCACCGTGCACCGCAGGTCCTACCTGGACTACGTCGGCGTCAAGGAGTTCGACGCGGACGGGAAGGTCGTCGGCGAGCGCCGCTTCCTCGGCCTGTTCTCCGCCGCCGCCTACACCGAGTCGGTGCGCCGTATCCCGGTCATCCGGCACAAGGTCGCGGAGGTGCTGGCGGGCGCCAAGTTCGCGCCCAACAGCCACAGCGGCCGGGACCTGCTCCAGATCATGGAGACCTATCCGCGCGACGAGCTGTTCCAGACCGACGTGGAGACGCTGGGCAGCATCGCCACCTCGGTGCTGCACCTCCAGGAGCGGCGCCGGCTGCGGCTGTTCCTGCGGCAGGAGGAGTACGGGCGGTACTACTCGGCGCTCGTCTACCTGCCGCGCGACCGGTACACCACCTCCGTCCGGCTGCGGCTGATCGACATCCTCACCGAGGAGCTGGACGGCACCAACGTCGACTTCACCGCGTGGAACACCGAATCGGTGCTGTCCCGGCTGCACTTCGTGATCCGTGTGGCGCCCGGCACCGAGCTGCCGGACCTGACCGAGGCGGATGTCGAGCGCATCGAGGCCAGGCTGGCGGAGGCGTCCCGGTCCTGGAGCGACGGGTTCGCGGACGCGCTGCTGGCCGAGTGCGGCGAGGAGCAGGCCGCCGAGCTGGGCCACCGTTTCCTGGATGCCTTCCCCGAGGGGTACAAGGCCGATTTCCCGCCGCGCGCCGCTGTCGCGGACGTGCAGTATGTGGCGGGCCTGCGGCCCGGGGACGGCGAGGACTTCGCGCTCAGCCTCTACGAGCCGGTCAACGCGGCGCCCGGCGAGCGGCGGTTCAAGATCTACCGGACGGGCGAGCCGGTCTCGCTCTCCGCCGTGCTGCCCGTCCTCCAGTGCCTCGGCGTGGAGGTCGTGGACGAGCGGCCGTACGAGCTGCGGCCCGCCACCGGGCCCACCGCGTGGATCTACGACTTCGGCCTGCGGGTCCCCGAGTCCCTGGCCGGGAGCCTGGTCGGGGACGTCCGTACACGGTTCCAGGAGGCGTTCTCCGCCGCTTGGACGGGCGCGGCGGAGAACGACGGGTTCAACGCCCTGGTGCTGGCCGCCGGGCTCACCTGGCGCGAGGCGATGGTGCTGCGCGCCTACGCCAAGTACCTGTGGCAGGCGGGCGCGCGCTTCACCCAGGAGACGATGGAGGCGACCCTCCGGAAGAACGCGCACACCGCGCGGCTGCTGGTCAACCTCTTCGAGGCCAGGCTCGCCCCGATGCGCCAGAGCGCCGGCCGGGAGATCATCGACGGCCTGCTGGAGGAGCTGGACGGTGCCCTGGAGCACGTCGCGAATCTGGACGAGGACCGGATTCTGCGCTCCTTCCTGACGGTGGTGAAGGCCACCCTGCGGACCAACTTCTTCCAGAACGCCGACGAGGGAAGCGGGGGAAGGGGCCAAGCCCGCGACGGCGACGGCGCGCCGCACGGCTATCTGTCGCTGAAGCTGGAGCCCAAGGCCATTCCCGAGCTGCCGCAGCCCCGCCCCGCGTTCGAGATCTGGGTGTACTCGCCGCGGGTCGAGGGCGTCCACCTGCGGTTCGGCAAGGTGGCTCGCGGCGGCCTGCGCTGGTCCGACCGGCGCGAGGACTTCCGCACCGAGATCCTGGGCCTGGTGAAGGCCCAGGAAGTGAAGAACACGGTGATCGTGCCGGTCGGCGCCAAGGGCGGCTTCGTCGGCAAGCGGCTGCCCGACCCGGCCGCCGACCGTGACGCCTGGCTGGCGGAGGGCATCGCCTGCTACAAGACGTTCATCTCCGGCCTGCTGGACATCACGGACAACCTGGTGGACGGCCGCGTCGTTCCCCCCCAGGACGTGGTGCGGCACGACGGCGACGACACGTATCTCGTGGTCGCCGCCGACAAGGGCACCGCCACCTTCTCCGACATCGCCAACGAGGTCGCCATCTCCTACGGCTTCTGGCTCGGCGACGCCTTCGCCTCCGGCGGCTCCGCCGGGTACGACCACAAGGGCATGGGCATCACCGCGCGCGGCGCCTGGGAGTCGGTCAAGCGGCACTTCCGCGAGCTGGGCCACGACACCCAGACGCGGGACTTCACGGTCGCCGGGATCGGCGACATGTCCGGCGACGTCTTCGGCAACGGGATGCTGCTGTCCGAGCACATCAAGCTGGTGGCCGCCTTCGACCACCGGCACATCTTCATCGACCCGGACCCGGACCCGGCCGTCTCCTTCGCCGAGCGGCGCCGCCTGTTCGAGCTGCCCCGGTCCTCCTGGGCGGACTACGACAAGGCCCTGATCTCCAGGGGCGGCGGCGTCTACCCGCGCGCGGCCAAGTCCATCGTCATCACCCCGCAGGCGCGGGCGGCGCTCGGCATCGACGGCGGCGGCTCGTCGCTGACCCCGGCCGAGCTGATGAAGGCGATCCTGAAGGCCCCGGTCGACCTGCTGTGGAATGGCGGCATCGGCACGTATGTGAAGTCGTCCGTCGAGTCGCACGCCGACGCCGGGGACAAGGCCAACGACGCGATCCGCGTCGACGGCCGTGACGTGCGCGCCAAGGTCGTCGGCGAGGGCGGCAACCTCGGCCTGACCCAGCGCGGTCGCGTCGAGTACGCGCTGGCGGGCGGCCACTGTGACACCGACGCCATCGACAACAGCGCGGGCGTCGACACCTCGGACCACGAGGTGAACATCAAGATCCTGCTCAACTCGGTGGTCGCCAACGGCGATCTCACCGTCAAGCAGCGCAACGCCCTGCTCGCCCGGATGACCGACGAGGTCGGCGCGCTCGTCCTGCGGAACAACTACGCGCAGAACGTCGCCCTGGCCAACGGCGCGACCACCGCGCCCGGTCTGGTGCTGGCCCACCAGCGCCTCATCCGCAAGCTCAGCGAGGACGGTCTGCTCGACCGCGAGCTGGAATTCCTGCCGTCCGACGACGAGTTCCGCGAGCGCCGCACCGCCGGCCGGGGCCTGACGCAGCCGGAGTCGGCGGTCCTGATGGCCTATGTGAAGCTGACGGTCACCGCCGAGCTGCTCGGCACCGGACTGCCCGACGATCCCTATGTCAGCCGTCTGCTCTTCGACTACTTCCCGACGGCCCTGCGGGAACGGTTCGCCGACCGGATCGAGAGCCACGCGCTGCGCCGGGAGATCATCACCACCCTGTTGGTCAACGACACCGTCAACACCGGCGGCTGCTCGTTTACCCACCGCATGCAGGAGGAGTCGGGCGCCTCGACCGAGGAGATCGTCCGGGCGCACACCGCGTCGCGCGCCATCTTCAACCTGGCCGAGATCTGGGACACCACCGAGCGGCTGGACAACGAGGTGGAGGCCAAGGTTCTCACCCGCGTCCGGCTGCACGCGCGGCGGCTGGTCGAGCGGGGCGCCCGCTGGCTGCTCAACAACCGCCCGCAGCCGCTGGAACTGGCCGACACGATCGAGCTGTTCGCGGACCGGGTCGGACAGGTGTGGCAGGAGCTGCCCAAGCTGCTGCGCGGCCTGGACCAGGAGTGGTACGGCAGGATGCTGGACGAGCTGACGGGCAACGGCGTCCCCGCCGAGGTCGCCCAGCAGGTCGCCGGTTTCTCGGCCGTCTTCCCGGCCCTGGACATCGTGGCCGTCGCCGACCGCACCGGGCACGACGTGCTGGAGGTGGCCGAGGTGTACTACCACCTCAGCGACCAGCTCGGCATCGCCCGCCTCAAGGACCGGATCAGCGAGCTGCCGCGCGCCGACCGCTGGCAGTCCATGGCGCGCACGGCGATCAGGGAGGACCTGTACGCGGCCCACCAGCTGATCACCGCCGATGTGCTGGCGGCGGGCGGCCCGGACGCCACGCCGGAGGAGCGGTTCGCGGCCTGGTCGCAGCGGAGCAGCGCGATCCTGGGCCGGGCCCGGGCGACGCTCGGGGAGATCCAGTCCTCCGAGAGCTTCGACCTGGCCAACCTGTCGGTGGCGATGCGGACGATGCGGACGCTGCTGCGCAGCAACCGCTGACGGCGCGGGCGGGCGCCCGGGTATGGGCGCCCGCTTCCGGTCGGCTTCGGGCGGGCGGGCGGGCGGCCGGCCGGTCCGGGTCAGGGCCCGGGCCCGGGTCAGGTCTCGGTCAGGCCGTGCCCCGGCACAGCCAGCCCGCCCAGGCGGAGGTGACCATCGCGGCCACGTCGCGGCGCGCGGTCCAGCCCAGGTGCTTGGCCGCCAGCTCGGGGCTGACCACCACCCGGGCCGGGTCGCCGGGCCGGCGCGGGGCGACCACCGGGGAGAGGTCCTCGTGGCCGGTGATCTGGGCGATGAGCGTCACCATCTCGCGCACCGACACCCCTTGGCCCCGCCCGATGTTGAGCGTCAGGTGCTCCGGTTCCGGCTGCTCGGCCAGGGCGCGGGCCGTCGCGACGTGAGCCTCGGCCAGGTCCTCGACGTGGATGTAGTCGCGGACGCAGGTCCCGTCGGGCGTCGGGTAGTCGGCGCCGAAGATGCGCGGCGGCGAGCCGGCCGACAGGTACTCGAACGTCATCGGGATCAGCCCGTCCCCGCCGGTGTCGGCGAGTTCCGGCGCGGCGGCGCCGGCCACGTTGACGTGTCGCAGACAGGCGGTGGACATCCGGTAGGCGCGGCCCGCGTCGCGCACCAGCCACTCGCCGACGAGCTTGGTCTCCCCGTACGGGGTGGCCGGCGCGCAGCGGGTGTCCTCGGTGGCCGGCTCGGTGTCGGGCGCGCCGTAGACGGTGGCCGAGGAGGAGAAGACGAACCGGCCGACGCGGTTGCCCCGGGCCGCCTCCAGCAGGATCTGGAGGCCGTGCAGGTTCTCCCGGTAGTAGCGCAGGGGCTGTGCCATGGACTCGCACGCCTGCTTCTTGGCCGCCAGATGGATCACGGCGGTCACCCGGTGGTCGGCGATCGTTCGGTCGAGCAGCCCCCGGTCGAGCGTCGTGCCCTGCACGAACGGCACGCCGTCGGGGACGCGCGAGGCGTCGCCCGTGGACAGGTCGTCGTAGGCGACGACCTGCTCGCCGGCCAGGGCGAGGGCGCGCACCACATGGGATCCGATGTATCCGGCGCCGCCGGTGATCAGAAAGGACATGGTCAACCTCTGGTGTAGATGGGATGTCCGGATCGGGGTCGGGGAGCCGATGCCCGCACCAGGACCGCTCCCGGCGCGGGTCGGCGGGCCTCGGGCGGAACGACGGGCGGCACGCCCGCGCCGTCGAGGAAGAAGCGGCGGACGACACGCTCGGCGGCGAACCCGTCGTCGTACGGGCAGAACCGCCGCCTGAACTCGGCGCGCGGCGCGGCGAGACGCGGATCGGTCCACAGCCCCGGACCGGCGAGGACGGCCAGCAGCTCCTCCTCGGACCTGGTGACCGGGCCGGGCGCGACGGCGAGCAGGTCGAAGTAGGCGCCGTGCACCACCCGGTACGCCTCCCAGTCCACGGCGTGGACGACGATCGGCCGGTCGAGGTTGGCGTAGTCGAACAGCACGGGCGCGTAGTCGGTGACGAGCGCGTCCGCCGCCAGGCACAGCTCCTCCAGGCGGGGGTGGCCGCTGACGTCGAGCACCCCGGCGGCGGGGTGGGCTCCCGGGGCGCAGGGACCGTGGGGGCCGTACGGGTCGCGGACGAGCAGCAGGAAGCCGGGGCCGAGGCGGCCGGCCAGCCGCTCGGGATCGAGCGCCGGCAGGTGGCCGCGCGGATAGCGGCGGGGGGCCGGGGCGTAGAGCACGGCCAGCACGCCGTCGGGGATGCCCAGTCCGGCCCGGACGCGCAGCACGTCGTCGGCGTCGGCGGTGTGGAAGATGTCGGCGGCGGGGGAGCCGTACTCCAGCGTCACGTAGCCCGCCGGGTAGGCGCCCTCCCAGGCGAGGGTGGAGTGACGGTTGGCGGAGAGGCAGTAGTCCCAGCCGTCGATCTGGCGCAGCAGCCGGGGGATGTCGCGGTCGGGCGCGTCCAGTCCGGCGTACGCGAGAGGGGTGCCCCGGTGGGTCTGGAGGCGGAGCTGCCCGGGGCGCCTGACCAGGGCCGGGGGGAAGCCCGTGCCGCTGACCAGGTAGCGGGCGCGGGCGACCGCCGTCCAGTAGGGCGCGGTGCCGGGCACGAGCCGCCGCACGCCGGCCGGCAGGGGATGGCGCTCCTGTCCGGGGGCGGTCACCCAGGCGGTGCGGACGCGGGGGGCCAGCGCGCGCAGCTTCGCCTCGATGGCGGCCGGCTGGCAGGCGTGGCCGCCGCTGCCGCCCCCGGCGAAGACCGCGAGCCGGGGGTCGAGCGGGCGGCGCAACTGGCAGCGGTAGTGCGCGCGCAGCAGGGCGGCGCGCAGGCCGCCGCCGATCCGGTCGCGCGTGCGGCGGGCCAGGCGGTGGCCCGTCCACAGCAGTTGGAAGACGCGGCGGGCGCCGAGGCGGAGCAGGAACTGCCGCAGCCCGGCCCGGCCGCGCCGTCGGCCGCCGCCGATCGCGGTCGCGCCGGCCGCGGCGCGGTGGCGGCGGCAGAGCGCGGCGCCGCGCCGGAAGAACTCGGCGCGGTCGGCGGCGCGCAGCAGGCCGCGGGTGCGGTAGACGGTGCTGAGGTGGTCGACCATGCGGCGGTAGAGCGCCGGGCGCCACCGGTCGCCGCCGGGGAGCGCGGCGAGGCGGTCGAAGAGCCGTTCGTACTGGACGAGGATGTCGAGGTGGCCGCGGCCCGCGCTCCGTGCCCGGCCTCCGGTACGGCGCCCCCGGTGGTGCACGCAGACCCGGTCGAGGACCGCGATGGACTCGGCGGCGGCGAGCGCGGGCCAGAGGAAGGGGATGTCCTGGTAGTGGCCGGGCGGGAAGCGCAGGCCGGGTCGTTCGAGGAGGTCGCGGCGGTAGGCGGCGGACCAGGCGACGGGCGGCAGCCGCAGCAGGGCGGGGCGGTCGGCCAGGGTGACGACGGGGGAGCCGTGTTCGCCGAGGAGCCCGGGGCGGGCGCCGGGGGTGACCGTGCCGTCCCAGGAGACGCGGGCGTGGTCGAACAGCAGGAGCGCGGGGTCGCGGGTGGCGGCCAGCCGGGCGGCGAGGGCGGCCAGCGCGCCGGGGGCCAGGGTGTCGTCGCCGTCGAGGAAGAGGATGTACCGCCCGATGGCACGGGCCAGGCCGGCGTTGCGGGCCGGTCCGGGGCCCACGTTCGCGGCCAGCCGCAGGCCGGTGACCCGGTCGTCGGCCGCGGTGGCCTCGGCGATGATCTCGCCGCAGGCGTCGGGCGAGGCGTCGTCCACCACGATCAGTTCGAGGTCGCGGTAGTCCTGGGAGAGCACGGACGCCAAGCAGGCGGGGAGATAAGCCTGCACCCGGTGAGCGGGCACGATGATGCTGAAGCGGGGCACGGCACATCCAGGGGGCGGCGCGTCGGATTACACGGACCATCCGACAATCGCTCTTCATGGATGTCTTTCCGCGCATGCGTGGGGTGTCGCGGGGGCCATTCGTTCAATCGGACGCAGCCCCCCTCGGACGCGGCCCCTCTCGGGCGCGGCCCCTCTCGGGCGCGGCTCGCGTGCGGTGCCCCGACTACTTCACCGCGCCCGCCATCACGCCCGAGACGAACTGCCGCTGGAAGGCGAAGAAGATCGCCAGCGGAATGACCATCGTCAGGAACGCGCCCGGCGCCAGGACGTCGAAGTTGCTGCCGAACTGGCGCATCTCCTGCTGGAGGGCGATCGTCATCGGCGGCGAACCGTTGTCGGCGAAGATCAGCGCGATCAGCATGTCGTTCCACACCCACATGAACTGGAAGATGGCCAGCGCGGCGATGGCAGGGCCGCCCAGCGGCAGTACCACGCGCAGGAACAGGCGGATCTCGCCCGCGCCGTCGAGCCGGGCCGCCTCCAGCAGCTCGCGGGGGATCTCGGCGAAGAAGTTGCGCAGCAGGAAGATGGCGAACGGCAGGCCGAACGCGGAGTGGAAGAGGACCACGCCGAGCGTTGTCTCGAAGATGCCCAGGGTGTTGAACAGCCGTGCGACCGGGATCAGAGCCACCTGCACCGGGACCACCAGCAGTGCCACGACCAGCAGGAACCACCCGTCGCGGCCGGGGAAGTCCAGCCAGGCGAAGGCGTAGGCGGCCAGCGAGCCCAGGACGACGACCAGCAGGGTGGACGGGACGGTGATCGCCACCGTGGTCCATATGGAGCCGGTGAAGTTGTCGTTGGCGAGCAGACTGTCGTAATTCGACCAGGTGAGCTGGTCCATGTCGGTCAGCACGTCCCACCAGCCGGACGACGCGATGTCGCGCGCGTCCCGGAAGGAGGAGGCGAAGAGCCCGGCGGTGGGCAGCAGCCACACCACGGCGAGCACCACGAGGAGCACACGCACCGCGCCGCCCGCCGCGAGGGAGGCGAGCCGGGACACGACCGGGCGCGGGGGCGGTCCGGCGGCGGGCGGCGGCGGAGCGTCCGCCGGGTCCGGCTGGGGGGCGATTGTGGTGGGAGCGGTCACCGGCGGTTCTCCCGTCGCAGCCTGCGCACGTTGAAGATCATCACGGGCACCACGAGCAGCAGCAGGAACACCGCGATCGCGCTGCCCACGCCCTGGTCGGCTCCGGCGCCGAAGGACGACTGGTAGAGCTGGAGGGCCAGCACGTTCGCGTCGGCCTGGCTGGAGGCGGGCGGGATGACATAGATGAGGTCGAAGATCTTGAGCACGTTGATCATCAGCGTCACGAGGACGACGGCGAGCACGGGGGCCAGCATCGGGACGGTGACGCGACGGAAGACCTGCCACTCGTTCGCGCCGTCGACGCGGGCCGCCTCCAGGGTCTCCCGGGGGACCGAGGCGAGGCCGGCGGCGATCAGCACCATCGCGAAGCCGGCCCACATCCACACGTAACTGCCGATGATCGCGGGGGTGATGAGGTCCGGGCCGAGCCACTCGACGCCGTTGTAGGGGGCGGTGAAGCTGTCGGCCGCCAGCCGCACCCGGGCGCCGTCGGCCTCGGCGGGCAGGGTGAACGTGCCGTCGCCGGCGGTCTCGGTCTCGGCCACCACCTCGCCGTCCCGCACCGCCTCGACGGTGATCCCGGCCAGGCCGCGTTCCTCGGGGTCCACCGCGTTCCGCGTGCCGCCCCCGCCGCGCGTGAAGTCCATCCAGACCGTGCCGGAGACCTCGCCGGGCTCGGCCGCGGCGACCGCGGCGGGCTCGGCGTCGGCCAGCTCCGGCTGCGGGACGGCGACCAGCGGCACCAGCGCGGGCGAGCCGGCCTCGACGGGCGCGGTGAGCAGGTAGGAGCCGTCGTCCCCCACCTCGACCGGGCCACCGGGGCGCGGCTGGGCGTCCGGCCAGGAGGAGCCGGCGGAGAAGGTGTCGTGCACGGTCGTCGCCAGCGCGTTGGCCACGCCCCGGTCCGGGTCCTGCTCGTACACCAGCCGGAAGATGATGCCCGCCGCCAGCATGGAGACCGCCATCGGCATGAAGACGATGAGCTTGAAGGCCGTGGCCCAGCGCATCCGTTCGGTCAGGACCGCGAAGATCAGGCCGAGCGCGGTGGTCAGGGCCGGGGCGACGACGATCCAGATCAGGTTGTTGCGCAGCGCGGTCCTGATCGAGTCGTCGCTGAACATCTCCCGGAAGTTGTCCAGGCCGACGAAGTCCTTGCCCGACGCGTCGAACAGGCTGCGCCACACCGAGTACCCGATGGGATAGACGACCAGGGCCCCGAGCAGCACCAGGGCGGGCAGCAGGAAGCACGCGACCGTCCAGGGACGGGACTTGATCACCGCCTTGCCGGATGCCATGAGAGTTCCGATCTCCGTCCGTCGTCGCTTGGATCAGTCGCCGTACGCGCGGGTCGCCTGGGACTCCAGGTACGCCTGGGCCCCGGCGATGTCGTCGGGGTCGCGCAGGAAGTTCTGCAGGCCCTGCCACATGCCCTGGCCGGTCGTCCCGCCGAAGGCGGCGGGGGTCTGGTCCGACATGTCGAACCGGAAGTCGTCGCCGGCCGCGATCAGCGCCTCGGCGATGCCGCGCTGCACCTCGTTGGGGTAGGCGTCGAACTCCAGGGACTTGTTGGGCGACACGAAGCCGCCCGCCTCGGCCCAGATCCGCGCGGCGTCGGTGGAGGCCAGATAGGCGAGCAGGGCCTGCTGCGTATCGCTCGCCTCGCCGTCCGGGGCGACCGCCACGGCGACGTCACCGGCGCTGACCACGGGCGGCTCGTCGCCCACCGTGGGGAACGGGAAGACCTGGGCGTCCTCGCCGATCACGGCGTCGGTGCTGTCGCTGATGACCGAGCCGACGAAGTCGGCCTCGAAGACCATGCCCGCGGCCGGGGTCTCCAGGTCGATGAACGTCTGGGTGACGGAGGTCGGGAAGTCCGTCTGGAGGGAGCCGCTGTTGCCGTTCTCCAGCAGTTGCGGCGAGCCGAACAGCTCGGCGAGGGTGGTCAGCGCGTCGGTGACGCTCTGGTCGGTCCAGGGGATCTCGTGGGCGGCCAGCCGGTCGTACATCTCGGGCCCGGCCTGCGACAGATAGACGTTCTCGAACCAGTCGGTGAGGGTCCAGCCGTCGGCGCCCGCCACGGAGACCGGGGTGGTGCCGGACTCCCACACCGTCCAGGCGGTGGAGACGAAGTCGTCCCAGGTGCCGGGGGCGTCGACCCCGGCGTACTCGAACGCCGCGGTGCTGTACCAGATCAGCGACTTGTTGGCGGCCTTCACATAGACGCCGTACTGGGTGCCCTCGTGCTGGGCGAGGTCCTGCCAGCCCCGCGAGTAGTTGGCGTCGAGCTGTCGCTGGACCGACTCGTCGACGGGCGCCAGCCAGCCGTTCTCGGCGAACTCGTGGAGCACGCCCGGCTGGGGCACCATCACGACGTCCGGCGGCGAGCCGCCCTCGACCTTGCTGCCGACGAACTGCGAGACGTTGTCGCCGCTGGGCACGAAGCTCACCGACGCGCCGGTCAGCGCCTCGAACTCGTCCAGCACCCGCAGGAAGTTGTCCCGCTCGGCGCCGGTCCACACGGCGGCGACCTCCAGCGACTTCCCGCTGAGGTCCGGCAGATCGATCGAGGGCGGTGGACCGCTCCGGGCCCCGTCGTCACCGCCGCCGCACGCGGTCAGCGTCAGCGCGCCGGCGGCGATCACCGCCGCCGCCACGCGGGTGGTCCTCCGCCGGGACTCCCGGCCCGAACCGCGCATGAGCACCGCCCTCATCCGTCTGAAGCGGCAACGCCCCACGGATTCTGGGGGCTTGCCACGCCGCATGTCCTCCACGGCATGACTACGCCCCGTTCATGGAAGCGGCAAGACCGCTGTCAGCATCACGTTGCGTTTGTGATCGGGCTGTTATCGGTCGCCCATGCGCCTGTTCTGGAGAAGTGCGGAAGGAAACAGTTGCGAATGCTCACATTCCCGCTCACACCAGCGTGACCGTGGTCGCCCGGTCCGTCTGGGCCGCCCGCGCCGCCGCGCTGGCCAGCAGGGCGACGTCCGTCGGCCCGTTCCCCAGCTCGCGCACCGGGCGGCGGGTGGGCGGATCGCCCGCCCGGGCCCAGTCCAGCCGGGCGACGGTGGGACGCAGCGTCGCGGTGCGCGGGATGCGTCCGGTGACCCGGCCGCCCTGGAACGGGATGACCCGGTCGGCGCCGCGCCACAGCTCGGCCCGGCCCGGGGGCGCTCCGGCCAGGGCGATCCGGATCGCCGCGGAGCCGGTCATCGCCGGGTCCTGCCCGGCGGTGACCACCCGCACGCCGAGCCGCCGTCCGTCGCGGGCGGCGGCCTCGACCGCGCGGACGACCGACCCGGCGGCCTGCCGGCCCGGCGCGCCGAGCGCGGGCGACAGCAGGGCGTCGAAGTCGTCCACGAGGATCACCAGCCACGGCATCGGCCCGCTGCCCGCGGCGAGCATGCCCGGCACGTCGGCCCCGGTCGGGGCGTCGCTCCGGGCCTTGCTTCCGCCGGAGCGGGGGGCGCCCACCCGGGCCGCGGCGCGCGGTCGGCCGGCGTCGAAGTCGGTCTCGCCGAGCAGCGCGGCCCGCCGCCTCAGCTCGTCGCGCAGCGCCTGCGCGAAGACCCGCATCCGCACCGGGTCCGTCGCCCCCAGATAGGAGGCGACGTGCGGCAGCTCGGCGCAGGGCGCGAGCCCGTCGCCCGCGCCCTCGATCAGCAGCAGCGACAGGCTCGCCGGGCCCTGGGCGGCGGCGAGCGAGGCCGCCATCGCGCTCAGCAGCTCCGTCCGTCCCGACTTCGCGGGCCCGGTCACCGCCAGCGGGCCGGAGGCGTCCGCCAGCTCCACGGCCACCGGTCCCTCGGTCCCGGCGCCCAGCACCAGCGGCAGCCCGGGCTGCCCGGCCCACCGGGCGCGCAGCGCCCCCGGCGTGACCCGGGACAGCTCCAGGGCATCCAGCAGCCGACAGCTCTCGGGCGGCGCGGCGGCGGGCGGCCCCATCGCGTCGGCCGGGCCGGCGGCGCCGCCCGTGGTGCTCTCGGCCGCCGGGGCCAGGGCCCGCGCCAGCCGCTCGGCCCAGGGGAGGGACACGGCGTCCGCCCCGGCCGCGGGCCCCGGCGCGCCGTCCGGGCCGACCAGCCGCAGCGCGGTGGCCACCGGGCCGCTGAGCACGCCGACCGTCCCGCAGGCGGCCAGCACCGGCGAGGTGGCGCGGGCCGCGCCGAGCGTCTGGGCGAGCGGCGAGGCGGCCGTGGCCGGCGGTGTCTCGGCCAGGGCGAGCAGATGGATACCGGCGGCCGGGCCGTCGGCCGCCAGCCGCGCCAGCGCCGAGCGCGCCTCCTGCGTGCCCGGATCGCCGTCGACCAGCACCACCGTGCGCCGCGCGCCGCGCGGACGCCCGAGCGACGCGGTCAGCTCCGCGGTCCTGGCCGCCGCCTGCCGGGGGTCGAAGGCGAGCAGCAGCCGGCAGTCCTGGCCGCGGGCCGGGCGCACATGCGGCAGCCAGCCCAGCCAGGACCACTCCTCGGTCCGGTCCACGGCGACCACGACCAGCTCCAGCGCGCTCGGCGGATGCAGGGCGGCGAGCTGGGCGAGGACGGACCGGGCGACCCCGGTGACCCGCTCACGCGGCCCGGTCAGGCCGAGCGAGCCCGCCTCCGGCAGGCCGACGGTGACCGGCCGCAGCGCGCCCGAGGCCCGCTGCGCCGTGCCCAGCCGGACGGTGAACGCCTCCGGGTGCGCGGCGCCCCGCTCCCAGCGGCGGGGTCCGGGCTCCAGCGCGGTGAGCAGCACGGTCGCCGGATCGGGCCAGCGCGCCGCCGCCGCGTCCTCCGCCGGGGCGGCGGCCGGTGGGCCGGGCTCCTCGCGCGCGTCGGCCGGGCCGGCGAGCCTGCCCAACGCCCAGCCGGTCAGCCCGCGGCGGCCCGCCCGGGGCGCGGCGGCGGGCACGGGCGCCGGCTGAGCCGGTGGCGGCGGGCCAGCCGCCGCGCCGTCCGCGACGAGCCGCAACGCGGACTCGCCCAGCCGCAGCACGGCGCCGGGCCGCACGGTCACCGGCCCGCCGGTGACCGGCACGCCGTCCACCGAGGTGCCGTTCGTCGAGTCGAGGTCGGTGACCGTCACGGTGCCGTCCTCGCCGAGGGCGACCGCGCAGTGCGTGCGGGAGACATCGGGGTCGTCCAGCGGAATGTCGGCCCCGGCCGACCGCCCTATCCGGGCGACGCCGCCGCGCAGCAGGTGGACCCCGCCGGCGTCGGGCCCGGCCACCACGAGCAGCCTGGCCGGCACCGGCTCCCGGCCCGGCCCCTCCACCGGCCCGTGGAAGGACAGCACCGCGCCGTCCACCAGCGGCGGCTGCCCGAGCGCGGCACGGCGCGGGTCGAGGTGCTGCTCCTCGCAGAACACGGCGCCCGGCGCGGCCGAGCCCGGCGTCACCACCCCGGCGAGCGCGCCCAGCACATCCGAGAGGGGGGTGTCGGCGGGCGCGGTGATCTGCACGTCGACGCCACCGGCGGCATCGCCGTGACCGAGCACGGTCAACCTGATCTGAATCGGCATCGGCCCTCCCGGTCACCTCGCCCGCCGGCCCCGGCTGTCGCGTGCCCGCCCGCGTCAAGTCGTCGCATCGGATGCTGATGCTGAAAGCATCCTCCCACCCGCCACTGACACTTGGTCCCGCCTCCGGCCCTTCATGATCTTGATTGACAGATTCTGATCGGATTCGACTGAGAGTGTTCGGCAACCGGGCGCCGTCACCATGGCGTCCTCTCCGGCGGACCCCGAAACAGCCGCCGTTCACGGTCAGGACGGCGGCACTACAGTAGGCATCTCTCATTCTCGTCGGCACCGGTCAGTTGATCATCAGGGAGCGCGCGTGCGGCCCGTAGGCAGTAAGTACCTGCTCGAAGAGCCGCTCGGACGCGGCGCCACCGGCACGGTGTGGCGGGCGCGCCAGCGGGAGACCGCGGGCGACGAGGCGGCCGTCGCCGGGCAGCCGGGCGAGCAGGTCGCCATCAAGGTGCTCAAGGAAGAGCTCGCGCACGACCCCGACGTCGTCATGCGCTTCCTCCGCGAGCGCTCCGTGCTGCTCCGCCTGGCCGGCGACAACCACGACAACATCGTGCGCACCCGCGACCTGGTCGTCGAGGGCGAGCTGATCGCGCTCGTCATGGACCTGATCGACGGCCCCGACCTGCACCGCTACCTGTACGACAACGGCCCCTTCAGCTCCGTCGGCGCCGCCCTGCTCACCGCCCAGATCGCCGACGCGCTCGCCGCCGCGCACGCCAAGGGCGTCGTGCACCGGGACCTCAAGCCGGCCAACGTCCTGCTGGCCGGCGCCGGGAACGAGGCCGAGCCGCTGCGCCCGATGCTCACCGACTTCGGCATCGCCCGGCTGGCCGACTCGCCGGGCGTCACCCGGGCCCACGAGTTCGTCGGTAGCCCCTCGTACGTCGCCCCCGAATCCGCCGAGGGCCGCCCGCAGACCTCCGCCGTCGACATCTACGGCGCCGGGGTCCTGCTCTACGAGCTGGTCACCGGCCACCCGCCGTTCAGCGGCAGCAGCACCCTCCAGGTCCTCCAGCGCCACATCACCGAGCAGCCCCGGCGCCCGGACGGCATGCCCGGACCGCTGTGGACCGTCGTCGAGTGCTGCCTGCGCAAGAACCCGGCCGAGCGCCCCAGCGCCGCCGGCCTCGCCCGGGCGCTGCGCACGGTCGCCGCCGGGATCGGCCAGGGGACGAGCCACGAGCAGCGCCAGGCCGCGCTCGGCGTCTCCGCGCTCCTCGTCCCCGACTCCGCGCCGGTCAAGGTGCCCGGCACCGGTATCAGCCCGCCCGGCTCCGCCGAGCCGACCCAGGTGCTGCCCGGCGGCTCCGCGAGTCAGGGCGCCGACCCCTTCGCGGCGACCAGCGTTCTGCCCCGGCACGGCGGCGCCGACCCCGGCAACGCCCCGGGGCTGGACGCCACCCAGACCATGCCGCCGGCACCGGGCTCGCCGGCCCCCGACGGTCCGCACCCGTGGGAGGACCAGCTCCGGGCGGCCAGGGACCGCAACGAGGCCACCCGCGTCCAGCCGGCCGACCCCACCCGCGACCCGCTCTACCGCGCCCCGCAGCGCCAGCCCCAGCAGCCGCCGCCCCGGCAGCCGCCCCAGCGGCGCCCGCAGCGCCGCCAGCCGCCGCCCCAGGCGCATCAGCAGGGATACGGCTACCCGCCGCAGTACCAGCAGCCACAGCCACAGCCGCAGCCCTACCCGCAGCAGTACCAGCAGCCGCAGCAGTACCAGCGGCCGGTGCCACCGCCGTACCAGGAGCCGCCGCCGCGCCGCGCCCCCGAGCCGCGCGGTCGGTCACGCAGCGCGAACCCGATGCGCATCCCGGGGCTCGGCTGCCTCAAGGGCTGCCTGTTCATCCTGTTCATCCTGGCCGTCGTCGTTTTCCTTGTGTGGAACTTCACACCCCTGCACGACTGGATTGCCGACGGCCGCAGTTTCTGGGACACCGTTACCGAGTGGTATGACGAGGTCCGCGAAATGCTCGGCCTGATCGAGGAAGCCCAGCAGACCGGCGAGGACATCCAGAACGGCATCTCGAATAGCGAATAGCGCCGGAGATTTATCGACTTCCGGGAGGGGAATTTCCTCGGGTCATGCCTATAAAAGCGGTCAAGACGGGCATGGTGTCCTGCCGTTGCCGGACCGGCGTCGTAGCCTCACGCCATGGCACGGAACATCGGCAGCCACTACACCGCCCACCGTGTGCTCGGCCGCGGCAGCGCCGGCACGGTGTGGCTCGGGGAGGGGCCGGGCGGCCCCGTCGCCATCAAGGTCCTGCGCGAGGACCTCGCCGCGGACCCCGAGCTCGCCGAGCGCTTCACCCATGAGCGGCACACCCTCCTGGGCCTGGAGCACCCCAACATCGTCGGTGTCCGCGACCTCGTCATCGGCGGTCCCGACGGCCGTGACATCGCCCTGGTGATGGACCTCGTCCGCGGCCCGGACCTGCGCCGCCACCTCGAACGGGAGCGGCGTCTCACCCCGCACGAGGCCGTCGCGATCACCGCGGGCGTCGCCGCCGGGCTGGCCGTCGCGCACGCCGCGGGCATCGTGCACCGGGACGTGAAGCCGGAGAACATCCTGCTGGACACCACGGCCCGGGAGCCCAGAGCCCTGCTCACCGACTTCGGTGTGGCCAAGCTCATCGACGAGCCCCGGCACAGCGGCAAGGGCGGAGTCGTCGGCACCCCCGACTACATCGCCCCCGAGATCGTCGAGGGACTGCCGCCGCGCGCCGCCGTGGACATCTACGCGCTGGTCACCGTGCTGTACGAGCTGCTGGCCGGGTTCACGCCCTTTGGCGGCGGACACCCGGGAGCCGTCCTGCGCCGACAGGTCACCGAGACCGCCGCCGAGCTGCCCGGCCTGCCGCGGGAGCTGTGGGAGGTGATCCAGCAGTGTCTGGCCAAGGCCCCCGCCTCCCGGCTGCGCGCGGTTGAGCTCGCCTCCCGGCTGCGCGAGCTCCAGCCCGCGCTGGCCGGCCTGCCGCCCCTGGACATCGGTGACCCGCTGGCCGCTGCGGCCGACGAGCCGCCCGTTGAGGCGACCCCCACCGCCGCCGTCCACGCCGGGACGGCCGGGCGCGGTCCGGCCGGCTCCCGCACCGCCGTCCCGCTGGTACGCGGCTCGGCGCCCGACTCCGAGCGGGCGACGCACACCCGGATGCGTGTCCCCGACGCGGACGAGCTGGCGGGCGGCGCCCATGGCACAGCCCGGGTGGTGCGTGCCCCCGGCCAGCCCCGGGCGGGCTCCGCCAAGCACCACGCCGCCGCCCGCCGCAGACGGCGGCTGGCGATCACGGCGGCCGGGCTGGTGGGAGCGGGCGCGGTGGCCGGCTGGCTGCTGCTGTCCGGTGGCGGGGACGGCGGCGGGAGCGACGACGGGCACGCGCCGGGCGTGGTGGAAATCGACGAGCCGGGCGTCCGCTGAGCTCCAGCGGTTACGCTGGAGGCGTGGCAGTCCTTGATGTATCCGAAGCTCTCAAATCCCTCACCTCCACCATGGAGTCGATCGAGGCCGTGATCGACCTCGACCAGCTCAGGGCGGACATCGCCGTGCTGGAGGACCAGGCCGCGGCGCCCAGCCTCTGGGACGACCCGGAGCACGCCCAGCGGGTGACCAGCAGGCTTTCGCTGCTCCAGGGCCAGCTGCGCAAGATCGAGGAGCTGCGGAGCCGGATCGAGGACGTCGAGATTCTCTTCGAGCTCGCCGAGACCGAGAGCGACGCCGACGCGCGCCGCGAGGCCGAGACCGACCTGGACTCCGTGCGCAAGTCGGTCGCCGAGCTGGAGGTCCGCACGCTCCTGTCCGGCGAGTACGACCAGCGCGAGGCCATGATCAGCATCCGCGCCGAGGCGGGCGGCGTGGACGCGGCGGACTTCGCCGAGCAGCTCCAGCGGATGTATCTGCGCTGGGCCGAGCGCAGGGGATACCCGACCGAGGTGCTGGACACCTCGTTCGCCGAGGAGGCCGGCATCAAGTCGACCACCTTCGCGGTCAAGGCGCCCTACGCCTACGGCACGCTCTCCGTCGAGCAGGGCACGCACCGGATGGTCCGCATCTCTCCCTATGACAACCAGGGGCGCCGCCAGACCTCCTTCGCCGGGGTCGAGGTGCTGCCGGTGGTGGAGCAGACCGACCACATCGAGGTGCCGGAGAACGAGATCCGGGTGGACGTCTTCCGCTCCTCCGGTCCCGGTGGCCAGTCGGTGAACACGACGGACTCGGCGGTCCGGATCACCCACCTCCCGACCGGCATCGTCGTCTCCTGCCAGAACGAGAAGTCCCAGATCCAGAACCGCGCCGCCGCCATGCGCGTCCTCCAGTCCCGCCTGCTGGCTCACCAACGGGCGCAGGAGCAGGCCAAGATGGACGCCCTGAAGAGCGAGGGCGGGAACTCCTGGGGCAACCAGATGCGCAGTTACGTCCTGCAGCCGTACCAGATGGTCAAGGATCTCCGTACGGAACACGAAGTCGGAAACCCGCAGGCCGTTTTGGACGGCGATATCGACGACTTCCTGGAAGCGGGAATCCGCTGGCGGAAACAGCGGGAGAAGTAACCTTCACGCAACTTCCACCCCCCGCAGGGCATTTACCGGACATCCTGCTTGACGTGTGTGCGATCAACGGGAAAGCTGTTCGCCTGGCATGCCTGAGTTCTGGGGTGCGTGTTGCGCGAGGGGCGAGTCGACACTGACGCGGAGCCCCCTGCACCGCCGCGGCCCTTGCGTGAGGCTGCCCCACAGACGGGACACTGTCACCAGATGAACAGCTACAGGGGGTAGTGGATACATGGCCAGTCCCAAGACGCGGGCCAACATGGCGCGAGTCGCAGCGGCCGCCGTTTTCGCGGCGGGCGCTTCGTTCGCCGTGGTCGGCACGGCGACGGCGAGCCCGAGCTCGAAGGCTGACACGAGCGACGCAGCAGATGAGCCCGGCGGCGTGAGCGGCCTCCTCAGCGGAGGTGTGAGCATCAGCGGCGGCGTCAGCATCGGTGGCGGCGAGGAAGCCGGTGGCGGTGAAGAGGCCGGCGGTGGTGAGGAAGCCGGTGGCGGTGAAGAGGCCGGCGGTGGCGAGGAAGCCGGTGGCGGTGAAGAGGCCGGCGGTGGCGAGGAAGCCGGTGGCGGTGAAGAGGCCGGCGGTGGCGAGGAAGCCGGTGGCGGTGAAGAGGCCGGCGGTGGCGAGGAAGCCGGTGGCGGTGAGGAAGCCGGCGGTGGCGAAGAGGCCGGCGGTGGTGAGGAAGCCGGCGGTGGCGAAGAGGCCGGTGGCGGCGACGTCGGCGGCCCCGGCGGTGTGAACGAGGGCGGCTCCACCACCGGTGGTCCCCAGCCCAACACCGAGGGCCAGGGCAACCCCATCGAGCAGGAAAGCCCCACCGAGGACCTCACCGAGACCACCCCCAGCCCCTCCGGGGACCAGGGTGAGCTGGCCGAGACCGGTTCCTCGACCAACGAGGCCCTGCTGATCATCGGCGCCGCGACCATGATCGCGGGCGGCGTGGGCTTCCGTTACCTGCCCCGTCTGGTCACCAAGGGCGCCACCCCCGCCTGACGGCGAGGGGAACACCCGTAAGCACAGTGCGACGGGCCCGGAGCGACACCTTCGCTCCGGGCCCGTCGTAGGTTTTCCGTGGCCTGACCTCAGGCGGGCCGGGCCACCAGCAGCGCGACGGCGGCCAGCGTCACCAGCAGGGCGATCAGCGTCGCGGGACTGCCGAGAGCGGCCCAGGGGCCGCGCGCCTCGCGCAGCCGGGCCAGCTCGGCCCGGCACGCGGCGCATCGGCCCTCGCTCACCCGCCCCGCGCAGTTCGCGCACACCAGCCAGTCGGCGATCATGCGACCGTCTCCTCTCGTGTCCCCTCGCTCTCTACTGTGCCAGGCTCCGGTGGGAATCGCAGAACCCGAAGCCAGAGGCGGACAAAGGGGACGACCTGGGACGCTGACTGCGCGCTGGGCGCCGCTTCGCGTAGGGTCTGCCCCAGCGAGGGGGAGCCACCCTCCCGCAGAGGGTGTTACCCCCCGTACCCAGCCCCGACATGGTGTAACCGTGATCCGATTCGACAATGTCTCCAAGACGTACCCCCGGCAGAGCGCGCCGGCCCTGTACGACGTCTCCCTGGAGGTCGAACGAGGTGAGTTCGTCTTCCTCGTCGGCTCGTCCGGCTCCGGCAAGTCCACCTTCCTGCGGCTGATACTGCGGGAAGAACGCGCCTCGACCGGCAACGTGTACGTGCTCGGCAAGGACCTCGGCCGACTGTCCAACTGGAAAGTCCCGCAGGTGCGCCGCCAGCTCGGCACCGTCTTCCAGGACTTCCGGCTGCTGCCCAACAAGACCGTGGCGGAGAACGTCGCGTTCGCCCTGGAGGTCATCGGCAAACCCCGCGGCCAGATCCGCAAGACGGTCCCCGAAGTGCTCGACCTCGTCGGCCTCGGCGGCAAGGAGGAGCGGATGCCGGGCGAGCTGTCCGGTGGTGAGCAGCAGCGTGTCGCGATCGCCCGCGCGTTCGTCAACCGCCCGCTGCTGCTGATCGCCGACGAGCCCACCGGCAACCTCGACCCGCAGACCTCCGTCGGGATCATGAAGCTGCTCGACCGCATCAACCGCACCGGCACGACCGTGGTCATGGCGACCCACGACTCGCAGATCGTGGACCAGATGCGCAAGCGCGTGATCGAACTGGAACGCGGCCGGCTTGTCCGCGACCAGACGCGCGGCGTCTACGGCTACCAGCACTGACCCGAGCAGAGAAAGCACTGAAAGGACGCGATGCGCGCCCACTTCGTCCTGTCGGAGATCGGCGTCGGTCTCCGCCGCAACGTCACGATGACCCTGGCGGTCATCGTCTCGGTCGCCCTCTCGCTGGCGCTGTTCGGCGGCTC
Organism: Streptomyces sp. NBC_01803; assembly: GCF_035917415.1. Lineage (NCBI taxonomy): Bacteria > Bacillati > Actinomycetota > Actinomycetes > Kitasatosporales > Streptomycetaceae > Streptomyces > Streptomyces sp. NBC_01803. The sequence continues at coordinate 2,220,262 of NZ_CP109073.1, read as the reverse complement.
GCTGCTCGCCAGCCAGCAGGTCGACAGCATGGAGGACTTCTGGTACGACCGGGTCGAGGTGTCGATCTTCCTCTGCAACGCCAACGACGCCGAGTCCGGTGACCCCGCCTGCTCCAGGGGCGCGGTCACCGCGGAGCAGAAGGAGACGATCGAGGCGGAGCTGGAGGAGTACGAGATCGTCGAGGAGATCTACTACGAGTCGGCGGAAGAGGCGTACGAGCACTACCAGGAGCAGCAGGCGGAGTCTCCCATCGCCGCCGTGGTCACCCCGGACCAGATGCAGGAGTCGTTCCGCATCAAGCTGACGGATCCGACCAAGTACGACGTGATCTCCTCCGCCTTCGCCGGCCGCCCCGGCGTGCAGTCGGTGACGGATCAGCGCTCCCTGCTGGAGAACCTGTTCAACCTGCTCAACGGCGTCAACTACGCGGCCGTCGGCCTGATGCTGCTGATGCTCGTCGTGGCGCTGCTGCTGATCGTCAACACCGTGCGCGTCTCCGCCTTCAGCCGCCGCCGTGAGACGGGCATCATGCGGCTGGTCGGTGCCTCCAGCTTCTACATTCAGCTGCCGTTCATCCTGGAGGCCACGATCGCGGGGCTGCTGGGCGCGGTGTTCGCCTGCTTCCTGCTCGTCGGCGTCAAGTTCTTCGCGATCAACAACTTCCTGGCCGAACGCATCCCGGCGATCGAGTTCATCGGCTGGGACCACGTGTTGCAGGTGCTGCCGATCATCCTGGTGGCGGGCGCGCTGATGCCGGCCTTGGCAGCTTTCTTCGCGCTCTTCAAGTACTTGAAGGTGTAAGCCGGTTGTGATTTATCTCCGCTTGGCTTCCTGGTGCACCTGCCGTACGCCCCTTGCCGGTGTCCTACACTCCGCACCATGTCACGCCTGCGTCACATCACTTCATCCCGCACCATGCGGAGCGGTGCGGCCCTGGCGTGTGTCTTCGCCGGCGTTCTGGTCGCCGGCGCGGCCACCGGCGCCTGGCCGGAGCCGGCGGACGGCTCGGAGCTCTCGGCGCCCGACGACGCTGGCCAGTTGGTGGGCCGCAGCGGCGACCCGTGGTCGGCGGCGTACACGGCCGAGGAGTACGCCGAGGTCGAACGCGGCCTGGAGGGCGAGTACGTCGGCACCGGTATAGCGGTGATCCGCACCGCCGAGGGCCGGATCGAGGTCAGCGAGGTCCACGCGGACAGCCCCGCCGAGCGGGCGGGCATCCAGCCGGGCGACGAGATCCGCACCATCGACGGCGCCGGCCTCGACGGCCAGCCCGTCACCGACGCCGTGGGCCGGCTGCGCGGCAGCGACCAGGAGGAGGCCGCCGGGCCGGGCAGTACGGTGCTCCTCGGGCTCGAACGGGACGGCCGTCGCTGGGAGGCCGAGGTGGAGCGGGCCAGGCTCTCCGTCGAGCCGGTGACCGTGAGCCGCGATGTCCCGGGCGTCACGCGGGTCCACGTCAGCTCGTTCACGCGCGGCTCGGCGGAGCTGCTGCGCGCGGCCGTGGAGAGCGCGCCGGAGGGCGACGGCATCATGCTCGATCTGCGGGGCAACGCGGGCGGGCTGCTGACCGAGGCCGCCGACGCCGCCTCCGTCTTCCTGGACGGCGGCCTGGTCGCGACCTACGACGTGCGCGGTGAGCAGCACGCCCTGCACGCGGAGGCCGGCGGCGACACGGCCATGCCCCTGGTGGTGCTGGTGGACGGTGGCACGATGAGCTCGGCCGAGATGCTGACCGGCGCCCTTCAGGACCGCAACCGCGCGGTGATCGTCGGCTCACGCACGTTCGGCAAGGGCACCGTCCAGATGCCGAGCGAGCAGCCCGATGGCTCGGTGGCCGAGCTGACCGTCGGGCACTACGCCACCCCCTCCGGCCGGACGGTGGACGACGACGGGATCGTGCCGGACCTCGTGGTGGAGCCGGGCGAGGACGCCGAGGCGGAGGCCCGTATTGTGCTCGGCGGTCTGGCGGCCAGCCGGTAGAGTGGGCAGGTCATGGCTAAAGAGACAGGTCGTAAGCTGATCGCGCAGAACAAGAAGGCGCGGCACGACTATCACGTTCTGGATACGTACGAATGCGGTCTGGTGTTGACCGGCACCGAGGTGAAGTCGCTGCGGCAGGGCCGCGCGTCACTGGTCGACGGCTTCGCGCAGCTCGACGGCACCGAGGTCTGGCTGCACAACGTGCACATCCCGGAGTACGCGCAGGGCACGTGGACGAACCACAGCGCGCGCCGGAAGCGGAAGCTGCTGCTGCACCGGGCCGAGATCGAGAAGCTGATCGGCAAGACGCAGGAGACCGGTGTCACGCTGGTCCCGCTCGCGCTGTACTTCGTGAACGGGCGGGCGAAGGTGGAGGTCGCGCTGGCGCGCGGCAAGCGGGAGTATGACAAGCGGCAGACGCTGCGGGAGAAGCAGGACCGCCGTGAGGCCGAACGGGTGATGTCGTCGGCGCGCCGTCGGCAGCGCGCGTGACGGGTGGCGTATACTGGAGTGTGCGCGCACCGCTGGGAATGTCTCCGGCGGGGTGCTTGTTAACTCAACATGGGGATGATCGGTTTCGACAGCGGATGTCGAAGCAGGGGAAGCGAGCCGAGGAACGCGGCAATGATCTCGTTAACCACGTGTCGCGAAAAAATAATCGCCAATTCTCAGCGCGATTCCTTCAGCCTCGCTGCGTAAGTAGCGACCGCGAAGGTGCTGGCCCGGGACTGTTCCCGACCCGGTGTCCGGCATCAGCAAGGGGACTCACCAACGGCTCCGGTCACGGGAGCCCGCGGAACATCAAACAGTGACTGAGCCCGTCGGAGACTTGTCCGCGTGATCTCCGGGGCTGAGAAAATCGAAGCGGACTGCGCTCGGAGAAGCCCTCCTTCTGCTCCGTTGGACGCGGGTTCGATTCCCGCCATCTCCACTGAAGACGACAGGCGACGTGTGTCCGCGAAGTATGCGGTCCGCGTCGTCTTCGTCGTTTCCGCGTTCTTGCTGTCAACAGCCCCGTTCCGGGACAACCGGGACGGGGCTGTCGTTTACGGGGCAGCGCGCTGTCAGTGCTCGTGGGTAGGGTGCGGCGCATGGGGAACAGGGTGGGACGTACAACGATCTTTGCCGCCGTCGCCGTCGTGGTGGCACTGGCCGTCGTCGCCGTGCTGCTGCTGCGTGGCGGCGGTGATGAGGACGACGGGCCGGAGCGGGCGAGGGCGGGGGCGGAGCGGTTTCTCGACGCCTGGGCGGCGGGGGATCTGCCGGAGGCGGCCGGGCTGACCGACGATCCCGAGGCGGCCCAGTCGCTGCTGGAGTCGGTCGGGACGAACATGCGGGCGGAGAGCCTCGTGTTCGAGGTCGCGGACGAGGTGACCGAGGAGGAGGACGGCGCGTTCACCGTTCCCTTCGCGGCCACTTTCGGTCTCGAAGGGCTGGGGGAGTGGTCCTACGACTCCTCGGCGCTGCTGCTCCCGGCCGGGGAGGGCGCGGAGGAGTGGACCGTGCGCTGGGAGTCCGCCCTCGTGCATCCGGAGCTGGCGGAGGGGCAGACGCTGGTGCTCACCGCCGAGGAGCCCGAGCGCGCCGCGATCCTCGCGGCGGACGGCGGCGAGCTCGCCGGGCCGTCGACCGTCTACGACGTGTCGATATGGCCCGCGCGGCTCACCGACCCGGACGCGGCGTACGAGGTGCTGGAAAGGCTCGACGCCGGCATCGACACCGAGGCGCTGGCCGGCCGGGTCGAGGAGGCCGGGCCGGACCAGGCCGTGCCGGTGGTGACGCTCAGGGAGAGCGTGTTCGACGAGCACGAGACGGCGCTGCGGGGTGTCGAGGGGCTTCAGTTCCAGGAGGACACCAGGCCGCTGGCGCACGCGGCGCGCTCGGTGGTCGGCGTGCTGGACCCGGACAGCGGCGCGGGGGCGTCCGGCCTCCAGAGCCGCTATGACGAGCAGCTCGCCGGCACGGCGGCCGGGGCCGTGGTGACGGCCGACCGGGAGTCCGGGGAGGCCGTGGAGACCCTCTACGAGCAGGAGAGCGGTGAGCCGGGCACGCCGGTGCGGACGACGATCGAGCTGGACGTGCAGCGGGCCGCCGAGGCCGCGCTGGCGGATCTCGGGAGGGAGGGCTCGATCGTGGCCGTGCGGCCTTCGACGGGGGACGTCCTGGCGGCGGCCGACTGGCCGGCGGACGGCTTCGCGCGGTCGCTGGAAGGGCAGTTGGCGCCCGGTTCGACGTTCAAGGTGCTGACCGCCGCCGCGCTGCTGGAGACGGGCACCGGCCCGGGCGACGTGCTGGGCTGCCCGCGGTACGCGACGGTGGAGGGCCAGCGCTTCGAGAACCAGGGCGAGTTCGAGCTCGGCCCCGGCACGACGCTGCACGACGCGTTCACCGCGTCCTGCAACACCGCCTTCATCGACAACCTGGACCGTTTCGACGACGACACGCTGCACCGGACCGCGCGGGCGTTCGGCATCGGGGCGGTGTGGGACGTCGGCGCCGTGACGTTCGACGGCAGCGTGCCCGTCCCCGACTCGCCGAACGCGCTCGCCGCCTCGCTGATAGGCCAGGGCCAGGTGCAGACCAGCCCGCTGGTCATGGCCTCGGTCGCGGCGACCGTCGCGGACGGGACGTTCCGCCAGCCGCGGTTGGTGCCCGACGCGGTGGAGGAGCGGCACGAGGCCACCGCCGGGCTGAGCCCGGAGACCATCGAGGCGCTGCGGACGATGATGCGCGACACGGTGACGGACGGCTCGGCCTCGGCGCTGCGCGACGTGGCGGGCGAGCCGCACGGCAAGACGGGCACCGCCGAGTTCCGCACCGAGGAGGGCGAGCTGTCCACCAACGCCTGGATGATTGGCTACCTCGGCGAGCGCGACGTGGCCTTCGCCGTGATGCTGGAGGACGGCGGCTCGGGCGGCCGGGACGCCGGTCCGGTGGCGGCGGCCTTCCTGAACGGTCTGTAGCGGCCCGCGGTGGCGAACGCGGCGGCCAGGAGCGCCGCCGAGACGGGCGCCCAGTAGGCCGTCGTGGCGCCGCCCGACAGGTGGTCCACGGCCCAGCCGCCGCTCGCCGCGCCCAGTGCGATGCCGCCGAGCAGGGCCGTCACGGCCAGGGTCATGCCCTCGTTGAGGCGTCCGGGCGGCACCACGCCCTGGACCAGGGTCATGCCGGTGACCATGGTCGGTGCCGTGGCCATGCCCGCCAGCAGCAGCGCGGGGGCCAGCAGAGGCAGCGAGCCGACCTGGGCGACCAGCGGGGGCAGCGTCATCAGCGCGGCCATCGCCGCCGCGCAGGCGGCGAACCGGCCGGGCGCCGAGCCGCCGACCCGCAGCGCGCCGAACAGCAGCCCGGCCGCGGCGGAGCCGGCGGCCTGGGCGGCGAGGACCGGGCCCGCCCAGCCCTGCTGTCCGCGCTCGTCGGCGAAGGCGATGGTGACCACCTCCAGGGAGCCGAAGATCGCACCGGCGCAGACGAACGCCGCCAGCAGCATCGGCATCCCCGGCGCCCGCAGCGGCCCCGGGCCGCCGCCCGCGCGCGGTGGCACCGGCGGCGGTTCGGTACGGCGCTGCGCCGCGAACAGCAGGGTGCCGCCCAGCATCAGCGCCGCGGCGGTCACGGTGCCCGCCGCCGGGAAGAGCGCGGTACACAGGAAGGCCGCCAGGACCGGGCCGCACATGAAGCACAGCTCGTCCAGGGCCTGCTCGAAGGCGTTGGCGGTGTGCCGGGCGGCGGCGTGCTCGGGGGTCGGCTCACCGAAGAGGTGTGCCCAGCGGGCCCGGGACATGCCGCCCGTGTTGGGCGTCGCGGCGGTCAGCAGCACACAGCAGAACCAGCTCCACACCGGCGCCCCGAGCAGCACGCACAGCAGCAGCGCGGTGTGCCCGGCCACGCAGACCGTGACGGCGGGCACCAGGACCCTGGCCTGGCCGCGCCGGTCCACCTGCCGGGCGATCAGGGGTCCGGCGAGCACCGACCCGATCAGCCCGGTCGCCTGGACGGCTCCGGCCAGCGCGTAGGACCCGTGGTGCGCGGTGATCATGATCACCGCCGCGACGCTGAACATGCCCATCGGCAGCCGGGCGACGAGGTTCGGCACGGTGAACGCCAGGGCGCCGGGCTGGGCGAGGAGCGCCCGGTAGGAGAAGCGGGCGTCGGGGGAGTGCGGCATGCCCCTCACCTTTCCGGCGGCCGGTCGCGCGCGTCCAACACCTGATCAGCGAGCATTCACGCATATCTGTTGTCAATCGGCCCCGGTGGCGCAGAATGCCCCGTGCCCCATGACACCGACCCCCGTCTGCTGCGCGCCTTCACGGCCGTCGCCGAGGAGCTGCACTTCACCCGCGCGGCCGCCCGGCTCCTCGTCGCGCAGCAGGCGCTCAGCCGCGACATCCGGCGGCTGGAGCGGGAGTGGGACACGGCGCTGTTCACGCGCAGCACCCGGCAGGTGGCGCTCACCGCCGACGCCCAGCGGCTGCTGCCGTACGCCCGCCGCGTGCTGGCCGCGCACGACGAGCTGGCCGGCGCGCTCGGCGCGGGTCTCGGCCGGCCGCTCGTCGTCGACGTCGCCGCGCCCGTCGCCACCGGCCACCGGGTGCTGGCCGCGGCCCGCCGGGCCGCGCCCGAGGTGGAGTTCGTCGCCCGCTTCCACAGCGGTCTCGCGCGGGCCGCGGCCGAGATCGCGGCAGGCCGGGTGGACGTCTCGTTCGGCCGGGTGGCGGGGCTTTCCCCGGCCGTCCGGGCGGGGCTGGAGCAGCGGCTGATCCGCTGGGAGCGGGTGGCGGTGCTGCTGCCCGAGGAGCATCCGCTGGCGGCCTGCTCCGAGGTGCCGCTGGCCGCCCTGGCGGGCGAGACGCTGTACGCGGCGGCGGGCAACGACGAGACGACCGAGTGGACGGACTACGCGCGAAGCCTGTTCGCCGGGCGTGGTGTCGGCCTCGCCGCGCCGTTCCCGAAGCTCGAGGGTGATGCCGAGTTCGGGCGGGTGGTGCGCAAGCAGGGCTGGTCGGTGCTGGCGAGCGAGGAGTTCGTGGGCCTGTCCGGCATGGTGCTTCGCCCGCTCACCGACCCGGTGCCGCTGGCCCCCGTCTCGATGGTCTGGCGGCGCGGCCTGCGCCACCCCGGCCTGGACACGCTGCACACGGCGGCGGGCTCGCTGGCCGAAGCCGGCGGCTGGCTGCGTCCGCCGGCCGGCGCCTGGCTCCCCGACGCGGATCGCCGGCTGCTGGGACCAGCGCCCGGCGGCCGGTGACTGGACGAAGGGGTAACAGGCCAGGCGGGGTGGACAGTTGAGCGTGGTGGCGCGGGCACCCCGCGGTGTACGCTTAGATACATGCGTATGTATGAAATAGGCAGGCGCCCGTGAGCGCTCCCCATCCGCAGGGCGAAGCGCTGGCGGCGCAGCTGCTGTGGGTGCACGACATGGTGCGCCGGGACCTGGACACCGTCCAGAAGCTCGCCGACGAGGTGGCGGAGGGACTCGCCGCGGACGCGGTGACGGCCGCGCTCCGCGCGCTCCAGGTGAACGGCCCGCTCTGGCAGCTCAAGGTCAACTGCCTCCAGTACTGCAACGTCGTCCACGGCCACCACCGGGTGGAGTCCGCCGTGATCTTCCCGGCGCTGCGCCGGACGAACCCGGCCCTGGACCCCGTCGTGGACCGGCTGGAGGCCGACCACCTGCGCGTCACCAAGCTGCTGGACGACACCGAGGCCGCCGCGCGCGGGCTCGGCGGAGGCGACGACTCCGCCGCCCGGGGGCGGCTGGTCGCCGCTCTCAAGGCGCTCGCCGCCGACCTCCTCCCGCATCTGGAGTACGAGGAGGAGCACATCCTCGACACCATGCGCACCTGGGCCGGGCTGCCACGCTAGCGCCGTGGAACACGACGAGTACGCCTGCGCCCGGGCCTTCGCGGCGCTGGCCGCCGCGCACGCCCGGGTCACCGAGGACCTCGGCGCCGCGCTCGCCACGTGCGGCCTGACCATCAACGACTACGAGGTCCTGGTCCGTCTCGACGGCGCCCCGCCGCCCGGCCTGCGCGTGAGGGATCTCGCGCCGGCCGTGCGGCTGACGCAGCCGTCGCTGAGCAGGCTGCTGGTGCGGTTGGCACAGCAGGAGTTGGTCACTCGTACGGGTGATCCGGACGACCGGCGCGGTGTGCTCGTCTCCCTCACGCCGACCGGAAAGGCCGCCCTGGACCGGGCCGTTCCCCTGCAGGCGCGGATCGTCCGCGAGCTGCTCCTCGACAAGCTCACCGGCGAGGAGCAGGACCTGCTGGCCAGGGCACTGGCCCGGATCGCGGAGAAATGACCCCCCGGGTGGCCGCATCCACCCCCAATCGAAGGAAACAGAGATGGCGCTGCCCGTCAGGTTCGGTCTCAACGTCGATCCGCATGGCGCGGGTCTCCCCGCCGCCGCCCGGATCGCCGAGATCGCCGACACCGCCGGCCTGGAGTACGTCGGCGTTCAGGACCATCCGTACAACGCCGACTTCGTCGACACCCTCACGCTGATCACCTGGCTGGCCGCCGGGACCAGCTCGGTGCACTTCTTCCCCAACGTGGCCAACCTGCCGCTGCGCCCCCCCACGATGCTCGCCAAGCAGACCGCCTCGATCGACGTGCTCAGTGGCGGACGTTTCGAACTGGGCCTGGGCGCGGGCGCGTTCCCCGACGGTGTGGTCGGCATGGGCGGCCCCCGCCGGACCCGCGGCGAGGGGCGCGCCGCGCTGGGCGAGGCCATCGACATCATCCGGGCCTCGTGGGCGGGCGAGCCGTTCGCGGCCGGCGGGACCCACTACACGGTGCCCGGCGTGCGCCCCGGTCCCACGCCCGCGCACGACATCGGCATCTGGCTCGGCGTCATCGGCCCGAAGGCCGTGCGGCTGGTCGGTGCCAAGGCGGACGGCTGGTCCGTGTCCAGCTCCTACGTGCACCCGCAGCGGCTGCCCGAGCTGAACTCGATCATCACGGAATCCGCACAGGAGGCGGGCCGCGACCCCGGGGAGCTGACCCGGCTTTACAACGTCGCGGGTGCGATCGCGCAACAGGACAGGGACGCCTTCAACGGTCCCGTCGCCCGCTGGGTCGAAACCCTCACTGTCCTGCACACGGACTACGGGATGAACGCCTTCGTCTTCTGGCCCGTGATGGATCGTGAGCGCCAGTGCCGGATGTTTGCGGAGGAGGTCGTGCCCGCGGTCCGCGAACAGCTCAAAACTGGCTGAAAAGCGCCGGTGCCGGCGCGGCGGTCCGGGCGGGTCCCGATCGGGACCCGGACCGGGCCCTGGCTCCGACTACGTCAGCCACCCGCTCGCCGCCGCCCTCGTCCCGGCCTGGAACCGGTTCGTCGCGCCCAGCCGCGTCATCAGCCCGGCCACGATCCGGCTGACCGAGCGCTGTGAGACGCCGAGCCGCTGGGCGATCTCCTCGTTCGTCCGGCCGCTCGCCATCTGCAGCAGGACCTCGCGCTCCAGGCCGGACGGCGCCCCGTCGCGCTCCCTCTCCGCCTCGGCGAACTCGACGCCCTCGCCCCAGCAGTGCTCGAACAGCCGGCACAGGAAGCTCAGCACCGCCGGGTCGCGCACCAGCGCGGCCCCCGCCGACGTGTGCAGCGGGTCCAGCGGCAGCAGGGCGCAGGCGCCGTCGTAGATCAGCATCCGCGACGGCAGCACGCTGATGCTCCTGACCTCGGCGCCCGCCGAGGTGATCGTCTCGACGTACTGCACGATGACCCGGTGCCGGCGGGCCGCGTGCTGGAACAGCGACCTGATCCGCACGCCCCGCGAGAGCAGCTCCAGGTCCAGCGGCTTGGCGGCGGCGACGGCCGCCTCGTTCTCCACACCGCCCGGGATCAGGGCGTCCAGGGACTCGGCACACGTGCGGGCGAGGTCGTCGATGACCGCCCGGATGTTGTCCAGGCCCTCGACGATCTCGATGCTCGTCTTGGCCGAGCGCATCGAGCGCGCCTCCAGGTACTCCCCGGACAGCGCGAGCAGCTGCTCCCTGGTGGCGGCCATCGCGATGCGCCGCTGGAGGACGTCCTGCTCCAGGGGCGCGAGCAGGCCCTCGGCGGCGCTCTCCGGGCTGACGGCGACCCAGCCGCCGCCCGGGGAGGGCTGGAGCAGACCGAGCCGGGAGAGCAGGCGTTCGGCCTCCGCGACCTCGTCCGCGGTGAATCCGGCGCGGGCCGCGAGCTGGCTGACCAGGTCCGTCGGATGCGTCACGCGGAGCTGGTAGACGCGGACCGCCACCGCGTCCAGCTCGTCCTCCAGCAGCTCGAAGACGGCGGTCGAGCCGTCCGCCGCGCCGCCGTCGCCGTCGCGGTTCCGCCCGCCCCGCTCCCAGGCTCTCAGGACAGCCACCCGTTCAGCGCCGCTCGCGCGCCCGCCTGGAACCGGCTGTCGGCGCTCAGCCGCTCCATCAGCCGGGCCACGATCCGGCTGACGGACCGGGGCGACATCCCCAGCTGGTGGGCGATGGCCTCGTCCTTCTTGCCCGCCGCCATCAGCAGCAGCACGTCCCGCTCCACACCGGTCGGCTCGGGCCCGGACTTCTGGTCCTCCTCGGAGAAGTCGAGCGCGCGGTCCCAGTAGTGCTCGAAGAGCTGCTGGAGGAAGCTCAGCACCGCCGGGTCGCGCACCAGGGCGACGCCGGCGGCGGTGTGCATGGGGTCGAGCGGCAGCACCGCGCAGCTGCGGTCGTAGATGAGCATTCGCGAGGGCAGCACGCTGGTGGTGCGCACCTGCGCGCCCGCCGCGATCAGCGTCTCGGCGTACTGCACGGTCGCCCAGTATTTGCGTGTGGTCTGTTGCCAGAGCTGCCGCGTCTTCACACCACGTTCAAGTGTCTCCAGATCCAGCGGGGTGGCCGCGCGGATAGCCTCCTCGGGGAACCGGCCCGGCACCAGTGCCTCAAGGGTCTTCACGCAGGTCCGGGCCAGATCGTCCAGGACGGCGCGGATGTTGTCGATGCCCTCCACGACCTCGATGCTGCTCTTCGCGGAGCGCAGGCTGCGCGCCTCCAGATAGTCACCGGAGAGCGAGTGCAGCCGCGCGCGCGTCGTCGCCATCGCGATGCGCCGCTGGAGAATGTCCTGTTCAAGTGGGGCGAGAAGGGCGTCGGCGGCGCTCTCGGGGCTGATCGCCACCCGGCCGCCCCCCGGCGAGGGACGCAGGAGGCCAAGTGTGAAGAGCCGCGACTCGGCGTCCGCCACCTCTTCATGGGTCAGACCAGATCTTGCCGCTATCTGCTCCACGGAGTCCGTGGGATGGATAACGCGAAGGCGGTAAACTCGGGTGACCGCTGCGTCTATTTCGCCGGATTCGTGCACGCTCTTCTTCCTTGAACGACATCAGCCAGCCCCTTGGCGTCAACCTGACAGGCGAGATGATGCCACAGCGACTCTATCGACTTCCTCGTGAAAGCTCGTGAGCATGATTGGGCCAACATGCCACTCATGTTCGTCTATGTGGACACGGAAGAGGGAACCCGTGAAGAAGTTTGCTGTCACCGTTGTCGCGGCTCTGCTGATCACGGCGGCGTCCGCCGGTGTCGCCTCCGCCCAGGGCGCGAGCGCGGCGAAGGACGCGGGGGCGCAGTCCGTGGGCACCAGCAACATCTGGTTCTGAGCCGGAGCGTCCGCGAGACAGGGAGGCGGCACCATGACGCCCCAGAAGCCGCTGGCGGTGCTGCTCAGTCCGCGTCCCACCGTCGTCGACGCGGCTCGACGGGTCGGTGCGCGCAGTCTCCTGCTCGCTCCTGACCTGTCGGCACCGGGAATCAGCCAGGCCGCCGCGGTGGCCGACGACGCCCTCACCGTCGACTGGGCGGACCACCCCCGGCTGATGATGGCCATCGGGCATCTCACCAACCTCCCGACCCGAGCCTCCGTGTTCGGATTCACCGAGGCCAGCGCGCTCGTCGCGGCCCGCGCGAACGAGGCACTGCGCTTCCCCGGCAACCCCCACGCGGCCGTCGCGTACCTGACGGACAAGGCTGCCCTGCGCGGCAAGGTCAACCAGCTCACCGGTACCCCCGTCCGGTTCGAGCACTGCGACCGCGCCGCGCTGCTGGCCGCCGTGGCCGAGCGCGTCGGCTTCCCCTGCGTGGTCAAGCCACGCACGGGGTGCGGCGGCCAGGACGTCCATCTGCTGCGTGACACAGCGGAGGCGACGGCCCTGGCCGCCGGGTTGGCCCCGGAGCCCGCCCTGATCGTCGAGGAGTTCCTGGACGGGCCGGAGTTCAGCGTCGAGGCGCACTCCCGCGCCGGAACGCACACGATCCTGGCGGTGTCCAGGAAGCACACCACGGGCGCCCCCGGGTGCCTGGAGAGCGGCTACGACCTGCCGGCCGATCTGGACGCGGAGACCACCGACCGGATCCACCACCTGGTCACGGCCACCCTCAACGCCGCGGGTCAGCGCAGCGGTCCCTCGCAGACCGAGGTGATCCTCACCGCGCGCGGCCCCCGGCTCGTCGAATCCCACGCCCACCCGGGCGCGGACCACATCAGTGATCTGCTGCTGATGGCGGGCGGGACCGATCTCGCCGCCCTGACGATCGCCAGCGTGCTCGGCCTCCCGGAGCCGGAGGCCGCGCCGGCCGCCACCCGGTACGCCGGGGTCCGCTTCCTGCGGCTGCCGCCCGGCCTGCTGACGGCCGTGGACGGGGCCGACGAGGCGCGGGCGCTGGCGGGCGTCACGGGCCTGGAGATCGCCGTTCCGCTCGGCGGCCATGTTCCGGAGACCACCAGCCGGGTCGCCGGGCATGGCTTCGTCACCGCGGTGGCCGACGGCCCCCAGGAGCTCGACGCCGTGCTCCGCAAGGCCCAGGACACCCTGCGCCCGGCGGTGGCGCCGGTGCCCGCGAAGGAGGAGGAGCACACTGCCGCCTGACCTGTTCCCCGCGTTGGTCCCGCCCGGGACCCCGGCCCCACGGACAGATCTGTTCCTCCCCTTCCACGGCGTCCTCGCCCAGCCGCTGGGACGCCCCAGCTACTACGTGCTCGAACGCCGCGACGCCGACGGTGTGGTCGAACAGCGCGGCGTCGTCGGGGCGCTCAGCCTGAACGGCGTCGAGACCGGGCACGTGCTGCGGCACCAGCAGGTCGGCGAGTCCGACGTGCGGTTCCACACCCGGCTGTTGAAGGAGCGCGGCGGCAGTGTCGAGCCGCTGCTGCTGACCGCGCCCGACCTCAGCTCGTTCCAGCGGTGCATCGACCAGACCACCGTGGGCCCGGCCGACCAGGAGCTGCCCACCCCCGAGGGCGGCACGCAGCGGCTGTGGGCCTGCGACGCGGCCTGGACCGCCGACCCGCCCGCGCTGCCGCCGGTGCTGCTCGCCGACGGCCACCACCGGCTCGAAGCCGCCCGCCGGCTGCACCGGGCCCACCAGGGCGCGGTGGCCGACCGGCTGCTCGCCCTGGTGGTCGACCACCGGCACTACCCGCTGACCCTGTCGGCCACCCACCGCGTCGTGCCCGGCCTGGACATCGACACGGCCGTGCGCACCGCCGCCCGCATCGCGCGGGTGAGCGAACGGTCGCCGGTGGACGACCGGCCGCCGCCGCCGCGCCCGGGCACGTTCCTGCTCACCGGCGGCGGGCAGACGTGGGGACTGTCGGAGATCTCGCCGGCGGCGATGGCCGGACGGCTGCGGTTCCTGCCGCCCGACTGGGTCGAGCTGCCCGCCGCGATCAGCGACCACGTGCTCATCCCCACCCTGTGCGAGGAGCAGGGAATCGCCTCGGCACCCCGCTTCACCAGCCAGTACCCTGGCCCGGGGGAGGTCGGGCTCATCCTGCCGCCCCCCACATGGGACCAGATCTGGGCGGGCGCGGCCAGTGGGGCGGGCATGCCGCCGAAGAGCACCTGTCTCGGCCCGGTGCCCGTTCCCGGGCTGATCGGACGCCTTCCTGGCTGAAAACGGCCATCCGCTCACGGTGGGCACCCGCGCCAGGTGAGAGCAAGGTTTCGTCCGTGTCACCTCCTGCCACAGCGGCGAAACGAGCCCTCCCTACCTTCAGGCAGCACGAACCCCTGAACGAGCCTGATGGAGGCGCCATGACAGCCCCCAAGCCCACGGCCGCCCGACGAGGGGGCCGCTGGATAGACGAGTGGAACCCCGAGGACGAGCGGTTCTGGCAGGAGAAGGGCGAGCGCATCGCCCGCCGCAATCTGATCTTCTCCATCCTCTCCGAGCACATCGGCTTCTCGATATGGACCCTGTGGTCCGTGCTCGTCCTCTTCATGGGCCCCGAGTACGGCATCGACCCGGCCGGTAAATTCTTCCTCGTCTCCATGGCCACCCTTGTCGGCGCCGTCGTCCGCGTGCCCTACACCTTCGCCGTGGCCCGGTTCGGCGGGCGCAACTGGACGGTCGTGTCGGCCTCGATGCTCCTGCTGCCCACGGCGGCGGCCTGGCTGGTGATGGAGCCCGGCACCTCGTACACCACCTTCATGCTGGTCGCCGTGCTCACCGGCGTCGGCGGCGGAAACTTCGCCTCGTCGATGACCAACATCAACGCCTTCTTCCCGTTGCGGAAGAAGGGCTGGGCGCTCGGGCTGAACGCGGGCGGCGGCAACATCGGCGTTCCCGTGGTCCAGCTCGCCGGCCTGCTGGTCATCGCCACCGCGGGCGACGGGGAGCCGCGGGTCCTGCTGGCCGCCTACGCCCCGCTGATCCTGGTCGCGGCCTTCCTGGCCTGGCGCTACATGGACAACCTGGCCCCGGTGAAGAACGACACCGGCGCCGCCAAGGAGTCCGTGCGGGACGCCCACACCTGGATCATGTCGTTCCTGTACATCGGCACCTTCGGTTCGTTCATCGGCTACAGCTTCGCCTTCGGCCTGGTCCTCCAGAACCAGTTCGACCGCACCCCGCTGCAGGCCGCGTCGATCACCTTCATCGGCCCCCTGCTGGGCTCGCTGATCCGGCCCATCGGCGGGTACTGGGCCGACAAGTACGGCGGCGCGAGGATCACGCTGTTCACCTTCGCGGGCATGGCCGGGGCCACCGGCGTGGTGGTCGCGGCCTCGATGGCCGAGTCGTTGCCGGTCTTCCTCGTCGGCTTCATCAGCCTGTTCGTGCTCAGCGGCCTCGGCAACGGCTCGACGTACAAGATGATCCCCGGCATCTACCGGGCCAAGGCCCAGGCGCTGGGGCTGACCGGTGAGGAGGCCGCCGCGTACGGGCGCCGCCTGTCCGGTGCGGCGATCGGTCTGATCGGCGCGGTCGGCGCGCTCGGCGGGCTCGGGATCAACCTGGCCTTCCGGCAGTCCTTCCTCTCCACCGGCTCGGGCACCGGAGCCTTCACCTCCTTCCTCGCCTTCTACGCGGTGTGTTTCGTGATCACCTGGGCCGTATACCTGCGGCGCTCGGCGATTTCCAGCCGCGCGGTGACGGACGAGACGACCGCCGAGGGCAGCGCCGAGCAGCAGCCCGCCTACGCGGGAGTGTGACAACGCCCACCAAAGGCGTATGTAACTTGCGAGTAACAAGCGTGAACCGGGCCTGTCATGCACCGTTGGCAGGCTCGGTTCACGTATCGGAACACTTTGGGCGGAGCGGATACGCCATGCGTCAGGATCAGCGCGACATCAAGCCACTCGACGGGTTCACCGTCGGTGTCACCGCGGCACGGCGCGCCGACGAGCTCGGCGCGCTGCTGCGGCGGCGCGGGGCCGAGGTGCTGCACGCGCCGGCGCTGCGCATCGTGCCCCTTTCCGACGACGACCAACTGCTGGCCGCGACCAGAACGCTCATCGCCGACGCGCCCGACCTCGTGGTCGCCACCACGGCGATCGGCTTCCGCGGCTGGGTCGAGGCGGCCGACGGCTGGGGCCTGGGCGAGGGCCTGCTCGCCACCCTGGCCGGCTCCGAGCTGCTGGCCCGCGGCCCGAAGGTGCGCGGCGCGGTCCGCGCCGCCGGGCTCACCGAGAAGTGGTCGCCGGCCTCCGAATCCATGGCGGAGGTGCTCCAGCGCCTGCTCGACCAGGGCGTCACGGACCGGCGCATCGCCCTCCAACTGCACGGCGAGCCGCTGCCCGGCTTCATCGAGGCGCTGCGCGAGGCCGGCGCCGAGGTCGTGGAGGTGCCCGTCTACCGGTGGATGCCGCCGGAGGACATTGCCCCGGTCGACCGGCTGATCGACGCGGTCCTCGGCCGGGGTGTCGACGCCCTCACCTTCACCAGTGCGCCCGCCGCCGCCTCCCTGCTCAAGCGCGCCGACGAGCGCGGCGTGTGCGACCAGGTCGTGACCGCCCTGCAGAAATTCGTGCTCCCCGCCTGCGTCGGCCCGGTCACCGCGCTGCCGCTGCAGGCCCGCGACGTGCCCACCTGTCAGCCCGACAGGTTCCGGCTCGGCCCGTTGGTGCAGTTGCTGTGCCACGCGCTGCCGGAGCGGGCCCGGCCGCTGCCGGTCGCCGGGCGGCGGATCGAGATCCGCGGCCACGCCGTGATCGTGGACGGCGAGCTGCGGCCCGTTCCCCCGGCCGGGATGGCGCTGCTGCGGCTGCTGGCCCGGCGCCCGGGATGGGTCGTGCCCCGGGCCGAGCTGCTGCGCGCCCTCCCGGGCGCCGGGCGTGACGAGCACGCCGTGGAGACCGCGATGGCCCGGCTGCGCGGGGCGCTCGGCGCGCCCACGCTCATCCAGACGGTCGTCAAGCGCGGCTACCGGCTGGCCCTCGACCCCGCGCTGGACAGTCACAAGTACAGCGACTGACCGCCCCGACCCGCGCGAGCCGTCCCGATCTCGCGTACGGTGGACCGCTGCCACGCCGACAGCGGGCCGCCACGCCGACAGCGGCTGCCCGCCCAGAAGAAAAGTGGGGGACGGCACGTTGGACGTGCGGGAACGGGAGATCCAGGGCGAGCAGCGCCACCTGGACACCGTCTACGAGCGACTGGCCGAGAAGATCGACGAGGCCGAGTACCTCATGGCGGACGCCGCCCGTCGCGTCCAGGTGGGCACCCCGGGCGCCCTGGCCGAGCGCGACGCCCAGGTCTTCCGCGCCGGGGTCCACCTGAACCGGCTGAACAACGAGTTCGAGGACTTCCTCTTCGGCCGCATCGACCTGCTGGCGGGCAAGGACGGCGCCCGGGGTGCCGACGGCGCGTACACCTCGGTCGAGCCCGCCGACGACGCGGTGCGCGACGGCGTCGCCGACATCGCGGAGACGCTGCACATCGGCCGGATCGGCGTGCTGGACGCGGAGTACGTCCCACTGGTCATCGACTGGCGCGCGCCCGCCGCCGCGCCGTTCTACCGCGCCACCCCGGTGGCGCCCGGCCGCGTCGTGCGCCGGCGCGTGATCCGCAGCCGGGGGCGCCAGGTGCTCGGCGTCGAGGACGACCTGCTCCGCCCCGAGCTGCGCGCCCTGCTCGACGGCGCCGAGCTGCCCGTCGTGGGCGACGGCGCGCTGATGGCCGCCCTCGGCCGGACGCGCGGGCACCGGATGACCGACATCGTCGCCTCCATCCAGGCCGAGCAGGACGAGGTGATCCGCGCGCCCGCCGTCTCGGTCACCGAGGTCACCGGCGGCCCCGGCACCGGCAAGACCGCCGTGGCGCTGCACCGCGCCGCCTACCTGCTCTACCAGGACCGGCGGCGGTACGCGGGCGGCATCCTCGTCGTCAGCCCCACTCCGCTGCTCGTGTCCTACACCGAGGGCGTGCTGCCGTCCCTGGGCGAGGAGGGCCAGGTCGCCATCCGCGCGCTCGGCGCGCTGGTGGAGGGCGTGACCGCCGACTCCTACGACGACCAGGCCGTCGCCCGGATCAAGGGCTCCGCCGCGATGCCCCGGGTGCTGCACCGCGCGGCGCGCGGGGTCCTGGACGCGCCGGGCGCGCCGGAGCGGCTGCGGGTGGTCGCGTTCGGCCGCCGCGTCGAGCTGGAGGGCGAGGCGCTGGCGCGCGTCAGGCAGCAGACCCTCAACGGCACCGCGCCGGTCAACCTGCTGCGGCCCCGGGCCAGGAGGCTGCTCCTGGACGCGTTGTGGGAGGCGTCCGACGCGCCGGGCCGTTATCCGGACCCGGCGATCGCGGCCGAGGCCAGGGAGGCGTTCAACGAGGACATCGGCTCGGAGGACGCCTTCCAGGAGTTCCTCGACGCCTGGTGGCCGGAGGTCACCCCGCTCCAGGCGCTGACCGCGATGGCCGACGAACAGCGCCTCGGCCGCTGGGCGCGACGGCTGCTGCGCCCCCGCGAGGTGCGCCAACTCGCCCGCTCGCTGCGGCGGATCACCCCGGAGGGCGGTGGCCTGTCCGGCCACGACGTGGCGCTGCTCGACGAGTTGCGGGTGCTGCTCGGCGTCCCGGTCCGGCCCGCGCGCCGGCGCGAGGCCGATGTCCTGGACCAGCTCACCGGGCTGGACGAGGTGACGACCTACACCGAACGCCTCACCGCGCGGCGGGAGTCGAGGGACATCGACGAGGACCGCGCCGACTACGCGCACGTCATCGTGGACGAGGCGCAGGACCTGACCCCCATGCAGTGGCGGATGGTGGGCCGGCGCGGGCGGCAGGCGACGTGGACGATCGTCGGTGACCCGGCGCAGAGTTCGTGGCCCGCGCCCGAGGAGGCGGCGGTGGAGCGGGACGCGGCGCTGGGCAGGCGGCCCCGCCGCCGGTTCGAGCTGACGGTCAACTACCGCAACCCGGCGGAGATCGCCCGCGTCGCGGACGGCGTGCTGGAGCGCGCGATGCCCGGCAGCCGACCGCCGCGCGCCGTGCGGGAGACCGGTGTGGCACCCCGTTTCACGGCCGCGCCCACGAGCCGGGCGTTGGCGGACGTGGCCCGCGCCGAGGCCGGACGCCTGCTGGAGGAGGTCGAGGGCACGGTCGGCGTGGTGGTGGCGATGGGCCGCCGCGAGGAGGCCGCCCGGTGGCTGGCCGGCCGGTGGCTGGCCGGCCGCGGGGACCGGCTGGTGGTGCTGGGCAGCCTGGAGGCCAAGGGGCTGGAGTACGACGCGACGCTGGTGATCGCCCCGGGCGAGATCGCGAACGAGTCACCGGCCGGGCTGCGCGTGCTCTACGTGGCCCTCACCCGGGCCACCCAGCGGCTCACCGTGCTGTCCGGACCCGAGGACCAGCCGGACCCGGCGGGGGTGCCGGCCCTGCTCCGCTGAGCGGGCCGCGGCGGGCACCGCTCTGACCTGCGCCTTGGCGGCGCGCGCTGCCCAGTTGACCCCGGGGCTGAGTGCGGTAGCCTGGAAAAGGCGTCGGCCCGTTTCATGCCCCCGGGCCCAACCATTGTCGCTTCGAGCGACCACTTGCCGCGAGGCGGCTGGCGGGTCGGCGCCCTTTCTCCTTCTCCCCCTCCCGGGATGCCCGGGATGCCCGGGATCGCGGGGCCCTCCGTGGCCCCCAGGTCCCGCACGGGGCAGCCGGGCGTTCTTCCGGCCAGGACCGTTTCATTCTCCTGTTACGGTCATATCGGTCGTCCGTCCTGGCTTTGGCCGTGTCCCGTTCCTCTCGTAGGGTGACAGGCACTTGGGGGGCGGGCAGCGGAAAGTGAAGGAAGTTCGCCCATGGCAACGGCACCCAGCGTCTCGTACTCGATGACCGTCCGGCTCGAGGTTCCGGCCAGTGGCACGGCGGTCAGCCAGCTCACCACCGTGGTGGAGTCCTCCGGCGGCTCGGTCACCGGTCTCGACGTCACCGCCTCGGGACACGAGAAGCTGCGTATCGACGTGACCATCGCGGCGAGTTCCACCGCGCACGCCGACGAGATCGTCCAGAAGCTCCGCGCGATCGAGGGCGTTGCGGTCGGCAAGGTTTCCGACCGGACCTTCCTGATGCATCTGGGCGGCAAGATCGAGATGACGTCCAAGCATCCGATTCGCAATCGCGACGACCTGTCGATGATCTATACGCCGGGCGTCGCCCGGGTGTGCACGCAGATCGCCGCCCACCCCGAGGACGCCCGACGGCTGACGATCAAGCGCAACAGCGTCGCCGTCGTCACCGACGGCTCCGCCGTGCTGGGCCTGGGCAACATCGGCCCCCGGGCGGCGCTGCCCGTGATGGAGGGCAAGGCCGCGCTGTTCAAGCGCTTCGCCGGCATCGACGCCTGGCCGCTGTGCCTGGACACCCAGGACACCGACGCCATCGTGGAGATCGTCAAGGCCATCGCCCCCGGCTTCGCGGGCATCAACCTGGAGGATATCTCCGCTCCGCGCTGCTTCGAGATCGAGGCACGGCTGCGCGAGGCGCTGGACATCCCCGTCTTCCACGACGACCAGCACGGCACGGCCATCGTGGTCCTCGCCGCCCTGCACAACGCGCTGCGCGTGGTGGGCAAGGAGCTCGGCTCGGTCCGGGTCGTCATGTCGGGCGCGGGCGCGGCCGGCACGGCCATCCTCAAGCTGCTGATCGAGGCCGGCGTCGAGCACGCCGTCGTCGCCGACATCCACGGCGTGGTGCACGCCGGGCGCCACGATCTGGTGGCCGCGGACGCCGACTCGCCGCTGCGCTGGATCGCCGACAACACCAACCCCGAAGGCATCACCGGGACTCTGCGCGAGGCCGTGGTCGGCGCGGACGTCTTCATCGGCGTCTCGGCCCCGGACGTGCTGGAGGCGTCGGACGTGGCGGCGATGGCCGACGACGCCATCGTTTTCGCGCTCGCGAATCCGGACCCCGAGATCGACCCGGCCGCGGCCCGGCGGACCGCCGCCGTGGTGGCCACCGGCCGCTCCGACTTCCCCAACCAGATCAACAACGTGCTGGTTTTCCCCGGGGTGTTCCGCGGTCTGCTGGACGCGCAATCCGCGGCCGTCAGCTCCGCGATGATGCTCGCCGCCGCCCGCGCGCTCGCCGATGTGGTCGGTGAAGGCGAGCTGAACGCCAACTACATCGTCCCCAGCGTCTTCAACGAGAAGGTCGCCGGGGCGGTCGCGGGAGCCGTCCGCGAAGCGGCGCGGGCCGTCTAGGGGCGGCGAGTCGGTTGCCAGGGCCGTACGGCTGCCCCTTAGGGTGACCGGGAGGCAAAGCCTCGGGAACGTCACCGGCGAGACGAAAGAGCGCTCTTCGTGTGACCCCGCTGGTGCCGGATTGGCCTTCCCGCCACTGGTGGGGGCAGGATGCGTACCCGGGCGAGGGGTTCAGGAACGCAGACCCGGGTCCGGGGACTGTCAGTGGGCCCTGGCAGCATCGGCTTCGATCTCACGCCTCATTGGCAAGATGAACACGGGAGTACGAAATATGAACCGCAGTGAGCTGGTGGCCGCTCTGTCGGAGCGCGCCGAGGTGACTCGGAAGGACGCCGACGCTGTGCTGGCGGCCCTGGCCGAGACCATCGGGGAGGTCGTTGCCAAGGGGGACGAAAAGGTCACGATTCCCGGATTCCTGACCTTCGAGCGGACCCACCGCGCCGCCCGGACCGCCCGCAACCCGCAGACCGGGGAGCCGATCCAGATTCCGGCCGGATACAGCGTCAAGGTGTCCGCGGGCTCCAAGCTGAAGGACGCCGCCAAGGGCAAGTGACGCTCTCAGCACGCGACAAGGGGTGGCCCGGCCGGGCCACCCCTTCTCTGTTCCGTTCTCTTCAGTGAACTCACTTAAGTGAACTCACGTCCGTGCACTCTTCCTCGAACGCGCCGGTGCCCCAACGCCCCTACGGGCGCTCGACCTTGGCGCCCAGGCTCTCCAGCTTCCGGACGAAGTTCTCATAGCCGCGGTTGATCAGCCCGATCCCGTGCACCCGCGAGGTGCCCTCGGCCGCCAGTGCCGCGATCAGATACGAGAAGCCGCCGCGCAGGTCCGGGATGACCAGATTCGCGCCGTGCAGCTTGGTGGGACCGGAGACCACGGCGGAGTGCAGGAAGTTGCGCTGCCCGAAGCGGCAGGGCGTGCCGCCCAGGCACTCGCGGTAGAGCTGGATGTGCGCGCCCATCTGGTTGAGCGCGCTGGTGAAGCCGAGCCGCGACTCGTACACCGTCTCGTGCACGATGGACAGCCCCGACGCCTGCGTCAGCGCCACCACCAGCGGCTGCTGCCAGTCCGTCTGGAAGCCGGGGTGCACGTCGGTCTCCAGCGCGATCGCGTTCAGCGGGCCGCCGGGGTGCCAGAAGCGGATGCCCTGCTCGTCGATCTCGAACGCGCCGCCCACTTTCCGGTACACGTTGAGAAACGTCATCATCGACCGCTGGCTCGCGCCGTGGACGTAGACGCTGCCCTTGGTGGCCAGCGCCGCGCTCGCCCAGGACGCCGCCTCCAGCCGGTCCGGCAGCGCCCGGTGCGTGTAGCCGCCGAGCCGCTCGACGCCGGTGATCCGGATGGTCCGGTCGGTGTCCATCGAGATCAT
The DNA here is from genome assembly GCF_035917415.1 of Streptomyces sp. NBC_01803. NCBI lineage: Bacteria > Bacillati > Actinomycetota > Actinomycetes > Kitasatosporales > Streptomycetaceae > Streptomyces > Streptomyces sp. NBC_01803. The sequence goes on along the minus strand of NZ_CP109073.1, from coordinate 2,197,982 downwards.
CGCGCCCATCTTCTGGAGCACGCAGATCAAATCCTCGATCTCCGGCTCCACGGCCGCGTTGGACAGCTCGGTCACGCCCTCGGCCAGCACGGCCGTCAGCAGCACCTGCTCGGTGGAGCCGACCGACGGGTACGGCAGCTGGATCTTGCAGCCGCGCAGGCCGCGTGGCGCCTCCAGGTACTGCCCGTCGGCCCGTTTCTCGATCACCGCGCCGAACTGCCGCAGCACGTCGAAGTGGAAGTCGACCGGCCGGCCGCCGATGTCGCAGCCGCCGAGCCCCGGGATGAAGGCGTGACCGAGCCGGTGCAGCAGCGGGCCGCAGAACAGGATCGGGATGCGGGAGGACCCGGCGTGCGCGTCGATGTCGGCCACGTTCGCGCTCTCCACGCGCGAGGGGTCGAGCACCAGCTCGCCGTGTTCCTCTCCGCTGCGCACGGTCACGCCGTGCAACTGCAGCAGCCCGCGCACCACCCGCACGTCGCGGATGTCGGGCACGTTCCGCAGCCGGCTGGGGGCGCTGCCGAGCAGCGCCGCCACCATGGCCTTGGGCACCAGGTTCTTGGCCCCCCGGACCCGGATCTCCCCCTCGATCGGGGTGCCCCCGTGAACAAGAAGTACGTCGTCGGTCATGAGACTCACGATCTGCGCGGATGGATGCGGATGGATGCGGCCAACCGCATCGATGGTAGTGCGCCCCCGCCGGAGCGGTCCGGGGGCGGTCGGTGGACGGCATTCCCCAGTACCCCGGGCGATGCGGAATCATGGCTCCATGACCGAGGCGTCCTCGCTCACCGGGCGGCTGCTGGTGGCCACGCCCGCGCTGTCCGATCCGAACTTCGACCGCTCCGTCGTGCTGCTCCTCGACCACGACCGCGAGGGAGCCCTGGGGGTCGTCCTCAACCGCCCGACACCCGTGGGCGTCTCCGAGGTCCTGGAACCGTGGGCCGCGCTCGCCGGCGAGCCCGGCGTCGTCTTCCAGGGCGGCCCCGTCGCCCTGGACGCCGCGCTCGCGCTCGCCGTCGTCCCCGGCTCCGGGACGCTCGGCTGGCGCCGCGTGCACGGCTCGATCGGCCTGGTCGACCTGGAGGCGCCGCCCGAGGTGCTGGCCGCCGAGGTGGGCTCGCTGCGGATTTTCGCCGGTTACGCCGGCTGGGGGCCGGAGCAGCTCGAACGGGAGCTGGAGGAGGGTGCCTGGTATGTCGTGGATTCCGAGCCGGGCGACGTCTCCGCGCCCGACCCCGAGCGGCTGTGGCGGGCCGTGCTGCGCCGCCAGCGCGGCAGTCTGGCCCTGCTCGCCACATATCCGGACGACCCGTCGCTCAATTAGGCTTGGTACTCATGAGCACTGTTGAGCCCGAGCGCGGAGCGGGCACCGGCACCCTCGTCGAGCCCACCCCGCAGACGACGCACGGCGATGGCGACCACGAGCGCTTCGCCCACTATGTCCAGAAGGACAAGATCATGGCGAGCGCGTTGGACGGTACCCCCGTCGTCGCGCTCTGCGGGAAGGTCTGGGTGCCCGGCCGGGACCCGAAGAAGTACCCGGTGTGCCCCATGTGCAAGGAGATCTACGAGTCCATGGGCTCCTTCGGGGGCGGCGGCAAGGACGGCAAGGGCGGCAAGCAGTAGCCGCCCCGCCGCCGGGCCGCGCCCGGCGGCGGACGCCCCCCGCCGACCCCCTCGGGAGCCGGGTGGCGCCCCCGGTCGGCCGCCTTCCGCGGCGGCCGGGGCCGCGCCCGTATGCCCTGATCGTGTGAGATGCCGTCCACGTCCGGTCCGGCTCTCCCCACCCCGTCCCGCGGCCGGGCGACCCCCGCGTCGGCGGAGCCGGAATCTATGCCAGAGTTGCCACGTCCCGGCCCTGAGCACGTACCGTACGGCTCGGCAGCCGGGACGACCGGAAAGGGGCTGGATTGAGCACGCACGCACCGCATGCACCGCAGACGGACCGGCTCGTCGCGCTCCCGGCCACGCTGGACGACGCCGTGGCCGCGCTGGCCGAGGTGCCCGCGGCCGTGCCGGTCGCGGGCGGTACCGACCTGATGGCCGGGGTCAACGCCGGGCTGCTGCGCCCGGCCGCCCTGGTGGGCCTCGGGCGCTTGGCGGAGCTGCGCGGCTGGGCGTATCAGGACGGTCACGCGCTGCTGGGCGCGTGCCTGACCCACGCGCGCATGGCCCGCCCCGACTTCGCCGCCCTCATCCCGGGGCTGGCCGCCGCCGCCCGCTCCGCCGGGCCGCCGCAGGTGCGCAACGCCGGGACGCTCGGCGGCAACATCATCTCCGCCGCCCCCACCGGCGACACCCTTCCCGTGCTGGCCGCCCTGGAGGCGACGCTGCTGGTGGCGGGCCCCGACGGGGATGGCCGGCAGATCCCCGTCAGCCACCTGCTGGCCGGCCGCGACCGGCTGCGCCCGGGAGAGCTGCTGGCCCACGTCCGGGTGCCGCTGCTGCACGCCGCGCAGACGTTCCTCAAGGCCACCAGCCGCACCGGCCCCGGGCGCGCGCTCGTCTCGGTGGCCGTGGTGCTCGACCCGATGCGCCGCGAGGTGCGCTGCGCGGTCGGCGCCGTCGCCCCGATGCCGCTGCGCCCGCTGGACGCGGAGCGCTGGGTGGCCTCGCTGGTCGACTGGGACGGCGAGCGCGACCTGGCGCCTGAGGTGCTCGCGGCCTTCGGTGACTACGTCGGGATGGCCTGCATCCCGGACCCGCAGGCGCCGGAGGACGGCGGCGAGCCCGCCCAACTCCCCGCCGCCGTGCTGCACATGAGGCGTACCGTGGCAACACTCGCCCGCCGTGGACTCGGAAGGGCTCTCGCATGAGCAACGAACAGCAGCCGGGCCCGGACGCCCACGGCCCGCAGCCGAGCTGGGGCGGCGAGTACGACGCGGAGGCCACCGCCTTCATAGAGCTTCCGCCCGGCTACGCGGAGGAGTCGGGCGGCGAGCCGCTCGCCGCGCCGGGCCACGGGTACCGGCCGCCGGAGATCGGTCGGCCCGCCGCGCCGCCGGCCACCACCGAGGCGACCACCGACCCGGGTGCGACCGGGCAGTGGACGATGCCGTTCGGCTGGGGCACACCGCAGCCGGAGGCCGGGGGCGCGGCTCCCCGCTCCCCGCAGCGGCCGTCCGCCGCCGCCATGGGCCAGGGCGCTGCGCTGGCGGGCGGGCGCCGCCCGCTGGGCGAGGGTCCCGCCGGCTCGGGCCCGGCCGGCCCGGCCGGCGCGGAGCCGCCGCAGGCCGGGCACGACAGGGCCCCGTGGTCGGCGGCCGGCGAGCCCGTTCCCCCGTCGCCCTGGTCGGCGGCGCCGGCCGGTGAGCCGCATCCGCCGGAGCCGGAGCCGGAGCCCGGGCCCGTGCTCGCGCAGGCGGCGGCGCCGGTGACGGCATCCGCGCCGGAGATCCCCGCCCCCGCCCCCGTGCCCGGCGCGGTGGAGCCGGTGCCCGTCGAAACGGCGGGCGAGGCGGCCGGGGGAGCCGCTCAGGGCGGCAGCCGCAGTGAGCATCCCGAGGTCTCGTACGTGCTGCGCGTCAACGGCGTGGACCGGCCCGTCTCCGGCGCGTGGATCGGCGAATCGCTGCTCTACGTGCTGCGCGAGCGGCTCGGCCTGGCCGGCGCGAAGGACGGCTGCGCGCAGGGTGAGTGCGGAGCCTGCTCGGTCCAGGTCGACGGCCGTCTGGTGGCGGCCTGCCTGGTGCCCGCGGCGACCTCGGCTGACAGCGAGATCCGTACGGTCGAGGGCCTGGGTGGCGATGGCACGCCGTCCGACGTGCAGCGGGCGCTGGCCGCCTCGGCCGTGCAGTGCGGCTTCTGCCTGCCCGGCATGGCCATGACCGTCCACGACCTGCTGGAGGGCAATCCGGCGCCCACCGAGCTGGAGACCCGCCGGGCCCTGTGCGGCAACCTGTGCCGTTGCTCCGGCTACCGGGGGGTGCTCGACGCGGTGCGCACGGTGGTGAGCGAGCGCGCGGCGCGGAATCCGCGCGCCGAGCGCGGCGAACGCGCCGAGCGTGCCGCGCGTCCCGCACCGGCCCCCGAGCCCGCCCCCGAGCCGAACGACCCGGCGACCGTCGCCGGACCCGCCGCCTTGCCCGCGGCTCACGAGCAGACCGCCCGCATTCCCCACCAGGCCGGGCCGCCCCCGGCCTCCGGCCGGGGTTATCCCCAGGCAGGAGGCGTGTGATGACGGATCAGGCGCAGGCCCCGGACGCGGCGGCCGTGACGATGGTGCCCGCCCAGGGCGGCGAGGCCCCGCCGCGCCGGGACCCGCACGGCCTCGGCGCCTCGGTGGAGCCCGCCGAGGCCGACGCCAAGGTGCGGGGGACCTACCCGTACACCGCCGATCTGTGGGCCGAGGGCCTGCTGTGGGCCGCCGTGCTGCGCTCCCCGCACCCGCACGCGCGCATCAAGGGCATCGACACCGCCGAGGCCGCCGAGATGCCCGGGGTGCGGGCCGTGGTCACCCACCAGGACGTGGCGGGGGAGGCCGGTCTCGGCCGGTCCGTCACCGACCGGCCCGCCCTGGCCTCCGACGTGGTGCGGTACCACGGGGAGCCGGTCGCGGCCGTCGCCGCCGACCACCCCGAGACCGCCCGGCTCGCCGCCGCCGCGATCATCGTGGAGTACGAGGTCCTCGACCCGGTCACCGACCCGGAGAAGTCGTTCGAGGCCGAGCCCCTCCACCCCGACGGCAACCTGATCCGCCACATCCCACTGCGGTACGGCGACCCGGCCGCCACCGGCGAGATCGTGGTCGAGGGCCTGTACCGCGTCGGACGGCAGGACCCGGCGCTCATCGGAGCCGAGTCCGGTCTCGCCGTGCCCCGCCCGGACGGCGGTGTCGAGATCTACACCGGCACCACCGACCCGCACACCGACCGCGACCGGCTCGCCGCCTGCCTGGGCCTGGAGCCCGAGCAGGTCAAGATCTACGTCACCGGGGTGCCCGGCGCGCTCGGCGACCGCGAGGACCTGGGGTTCCAGCTCCCGCTGTCGCTGCTGGCCATCCGCACCGGCAGCCCCGTCAAGTTCGCGGCGACCCGCGAGGAGTCGTTCCTCGGCCACGCCCACCGGCACCCGACCCTGCTGCGGTACTGGCACCACGCCGACCGCGAGGGGAAGCTGGTCAAGGTCGAGGCGCAGCTCCTGATGGACGCGGGCGCGTACGCGGACGACTCGGCCGAGGCGCTGGCCGCCGCCGTCTCGTTCGCCGCCGGTCCCTATGTGGTGCCGAACGCGGTGGTCGACGGCTGGGCCGTTCGGACGAACAATCCGCCCTCCGGCTATCTGCGTGGCGAGGGCGCCCTGCAGGTGTGCGCCGCGTATGAGGGCCAGATGGACATGCTGGCCGCCCGGCTCGGCATCGACCCGGCCGAGCTGCGCGCGCGCAATGTGCTGGCCACCGGCGATCCGCTGCCCACCGGCCAGACCGTGACCTGCCCGGCGCCGGTCGCCGAGCTGCTGGCCGCCGTGCGCGAGGCGCCGCTGCCCGCGCTGCCGAAGGACGGGCCGGTCGAGGACTGGCTGCTGCCCGGCGGCCCGGACGGCCCGGCCGAGCCGGGCGCGGTGCGGCGCGGCGTCGGGTACGCGCTGGGCATGGTGCACATGCTCGGGGCCGAGGGCACGGACGAGGTGTCGACGGCCACGGTGAAGGTCGAGGGCGCGGTCGCCACCGTGCTGTGCGCGGCGGTCGAGACGGGACAGGGCTTCGCGACGCTGGCCCGGCAGATCGTCCAGGACGTGCTGGGCGTGGACGAGGTGCATGTCGCGCCCGTGGACACCGACCAGCCATCGGCCGGGGCCGGTGGCCGGGGGCGGCACACCTGGGTCTCGGGCGGCGCGGTGGAGCGGGCGGCCAAGATGGTCCGCACCCAGCTTCTCCAGCCGCTGGCCACGAAGTTCGGCATGTCCGCCGAGCTGCTGTCGATCGCCGACGGCAAGATCACCTCTTACGACGGGGTGCTGAGCACGACCGTGGCCGAGGCCCTGGAGGGCAAGGAGCTGTGGGCGACGGCCCAGTGCCGCCCGCACCCGACCGAGCCGCTGAACGAGGCCGGCCAGGGGGACGCCTTCGTCGGCCTGGCCTTCGCCGCCGTCCGGGCGGTGGTGGACGTGGACGTGGAGCTGGGCTCGGTGCGTGTGGTGGAGATGGCGATCGCGCAGGATGTCGGGCGGGTGCTGAACCCGCGGCAGCTGGAGGCCCGGATCGAGGCCGGGGTCACCCAGGGCGTCGGCGCCGCGCTCACCGAGCATCTGCGGGTGGTGCGCGGCATGGTGCGCCGCCCCGACCTGGCCGGGTACGCGCTGCCGACGCCGCTGGACGCGCCCGAGGTGCGGATCGTGAAGCTGATCGAGGAGCGGGACGTGGTGGCGCCGTTCGGGGCGAAGGCGGTCAGCGCGGTGCCGGTCGTGGTGTCGCCGGCGGCGGTGGCGGCGGCGGTCCGCGCCGCCACCGGCCGCCCGGTGAACCGGCTGCCGATCCGGCCGCAGTCGGCGGTCGGAGTGGCCTAGGGCCGGGAGGCCGGGGCCTGCCGGCCGGGGGCCGAGGATCTCACGGCTCCCAGCCATAGGCGAAGTGCGGCTACGGTCCTTACCGTGTCACGTATGACCGACGTCGACGCCGCCCCGGCCGCTGCCCCCGAACCCTCGCTTTCCCTGCCTCCGGCCCCCCCGGCGTCGACGGCGGGCGGTGTGCTCAGCCGGCCGTACCGGGCCCTGACGCTCGGCTGCGTCAGCACGATCCTGCTGATCGCGTTCGAGGCCATGGCCGTCGGGACGGCGATGCCGGCGGCGGCCGAGGCGCTGGACGGGCTGGGGCTGTACGCCTTCGCGTTCTCCGGGTTCTTCACCACCAGCCTGCTGGGCATGGTCGTCGCCGGGCAGTGGGCCGACCGGCGCGGGCCGGCCGGTCCCGTGCTGGCCGGGATAGCGGCGTTCGCGGCCGGGCTGCTGCTGTCGGGGACGGCCGCGACGATGTGGGTCTTCGTGCTGGGCCGGGCGGCGCAGGGCGTGGGCGGCGGCCTGGTGATCGTGGCGCTGTACGTGCTCGTCCGGCGGGCGTTCCCCGAGCGGTTGCAGGCGGCGGCGCTGGCGTCGTTCTCGGCGGCCTGGGTGGTGCCGTCGATGGTGGGGCCGGTGATCGCGGGCACGGTGACGGAACGGTTCGGCTGGCGGTGGGTGTTCCTCGGCATCACCGTCCTGGTCGTGCTGCCGCTGATGATCATGCTTCCGGCGCTGCGCGGGCAGTTCTCCGGGGCGCCGGAGGGCGCGCCGACCGGCCGGTTCGACGGGCGGCGGCTGCGGCTGGCCGGGACCGTGGCGGTCGGCGCCGGACTGCTCCAGTACGGCGGGCAGGACCCGCGTTGGCTGTCGCTGATCCCGGTGGCCGCCGGCCTCGCGCTGCTGGTGCCGTCCGCGCTGCGGCTGCTGCCGCGCGGCACGTTCCGCGCGGCGCGCGGGCTGCCGTCCGTGATCACGCTGCGCGGCCTGCTGTCGGCCGCGTGGCTGGCGTCGCAGGCGTTCCTGCCGCTGATGCTGGTCACCCAGCGCGGCCTGTCCTACACCGAGGCCGGCCTCGCGCTGGCCGCGTCCGGCGGGCTGTGGGCGCTGGGCTCGTACGCCCAGTCCCTCCCGGGGGCCGAGCCACGCCGTTACCGGCTGACGGCCCTGGGCACTGTGCTGGTGGCGCTGGCCGTGGCGACGACCCCGCTGGTGCTGGTCGACGCGGTCCCGGTCTGGCTCCCGGCGGTCACCCTGTCGGTCGGCGCCTTCGGCATGGGCCTGGCCGTCGCCTCGGTCGGCGTGCTGGTGCTGCGGCTGTCGACGCCGGAGGAGGCGGGCGGCAACGTGGCGTCCCTCCAGGTCTTCGACAGCCTGGGAAACGTGGCGATGCTGACGGCGGTGGGCAGCCTCTTCGCCGCCCTCGGCGGCGACACGGCGGCGACGGCGGACGGGACGACGGCCACGACGGTGGGCGCCGGCGCGTTCGTGGCGGTCTACGCCTGCACGACGGCGGCGGCCCTGCTGAGCATCGCGGTCTCGGGCCGGCTCCGCGCCAGGGGGTGAACGTGGTACTGGTGCGGGTCCGGTCCCGGCTGTCGTGCTGTTTCGGTACGGCTATGGATCCTCGGTCGCCCGATGAGATCCGGGAAGCTCGCCAGGGGCGTCGCGGCGGAAGAGGGGCGGCACACGCGCGCCATCGCGCCAGGACGCCGCCCACGGCCCGGTGATCGATGTCGCGGCGGGCGAGACGGAGGAGGTGCCGCTCATCGCGCGGGTGTCGCGTTCCCTCCGGGACGGTGTGACCTGAGCCGCGTCTCCCGGTCCGGTGGCGGGGGATACGCTGGCGGCGGTCGTTGTTCCGTCCGTCGTCGTCCACCCCGCCCGGAGATCGTGAGTACCACCGCCTCGCCTTCCGCCTCTCCGTCCCCGTCGTCGCACCACCTCTCGCCCGCCTTCCCCGGCCGCGCCCCCTGGGGGACGGCGAGCAAGCTGCGGGCCTGGCAACAGGGGGCGATGGACGCCTATCTCGCCGCGCAGCCACGGGACTTCCTCGCGGTGGCCACACCGGGCGCCGGTAAGACCACCTTCGCGCTCACCCTCGCCTCCTGGCTGTTGCACCACCACATCGTGCGGCAGATCACCGTCGTCGCGCCGACCGAGCACCTCAAGACGCAGTGGGCGGACGCCGCCGCGCGGATAGGGATCAGGCTCGATCCGGACTACAGCGCGGGGCCCGTCGGCCGCGACTACCACGGCGTGGCCGTCACCTACGCGGGCGTCGGCGTCCGGCCGATGCTGCACCGCAACCGCTGCGAGCAGCGCAAGACGCTGGTGATCCTGGACGAGATCCACCACGCCGGGGACTCCCGCTCGTGGGGCGAGGCGTGCCTGGAGGCGTTCGAGCCGGCCGCGCGGCGGCTGGCGCTGACCGGGACGCCGTTCCGCTCCGACACCCATCCCATCCCGTTCGTCGCCTACGCGGAGGGGAACGACGGCATCCGCCGTTCCGTCGCGGACTACACCTACGGGTACGGCAACGCGCTGGCCGACGGCGTCGTGCGGCCCGTCATCTTCCTCTCCTACAGCGGCAGCATGCGCTGGCGCACCAAGGCCGGGGACGAGGTGGCCGCGCGGCTCGGGGAGCCGATGACCAAGGACGCCACCTCGCAGGCGTGGCGGACCGCCCTGGACCCCAAGGGTGAGTGGATGCCCGCCGTGCTGCGCGCCGCCGACCGGCGGCTGACCGAGGTGCGCAGATCCGTGGCCGACGCGGGTGGCCTGGTGATCGCCAGCGACCAGGACGCCGCCCGCGCCTACGCCAAGCTGATCCGGGAGATCACCGGCGAGCCCGCCACCGTGGTGCTCTCCGACGACGGCGGCGCCTCGGGGCGCATCGACGACTTCAGGACCTCGGCCGGCCGCTGGCTGGTCGCGGTCCGGATGGTCTCCGAGGGCGTCGACGTGCCCCGGCTCGCGGTGGGGGTCTACGCGACCACGATCGCCACGCCGCTGTTCTTCGCCCAGGCCGTGGGCCGTTTCGTGCGTTCGCGGCGGCGCGGCGAGACCGCGTCCGTCTTCCTGCCCACCATCCCGTCGCTGCTCGGCTTCGCCCATGAGCTGGAGCTCGAACGCGATCACGTGCTGGACAAGCCGAAGAAGGCCGGCGACGAGGACCCGTACGACCCCGAGGCCGATCTGCTCAAGGAGGCCGAGCGGCAGCGGGACGAGCCGGACGGGGAGCAGGACCAGCTCCCCTTCGAGGCGCTGGAGTCCGAGGCCGTCTTCGACCGGGTGATGTACGACGGCGCCGAGTTCGGCATGCAGGCGCGTCCGGGGAGCGAGGAGGAGCAGGACTACCTCGGCATCCCGGGGCTGCTCGAACCCGAGCAGGTCCGCGTCCTGCTGCACAAGCGGCAGCAGCGGCAGATCGCGCACAGTCGCCGGAAGCCGGACGAGGAGGCCGACCTGATCGAGCTCCCCGCCGAGCGGCGGCCGGTGCTCAGCCACAAGGAGATGATGGAGCTGCGCCGCGAGCTGAACTCGCTGGTCGGCGCCTACTCCCACCAGTCGGGCAAGCCGCACGGCGTGATCCACACCGAGCTGCGCCGCGCCTGCGGTGGCCCGCCCACGGCCGAGGCCACGGCGGGGCAGCTGCGGCAGCGCGTCCTGAAGGTGCGGGAGTGGGCCACCCGAATGCGGTGATCCGAAGCGGATTCCATGCCGCATAATGATCGGAATCGACCGTCAATTGCTCGGATTCTGGACAGGCTCTTCCGCTGACCGGTGACGATGGATAAGTTTCCGGTCACCGTACGCCCGGCGACCGAGGATGACCGAGAAGCCGCGCCTTCGCCCGGCGGGCGGGCAAGTGAACAAGGAGGGGGCGTGACAGCGGAGACCTCCCAGACGCTCGACAGAGGGCTGCGTGTCCTCAAACTGCTCGCCGAGACCGACCACGGGCTGACCGTGACCGAGCTGTCCAAACAGCTCGGCGTCAACCGGACCGTCGTCTACCGTCTCCTCGCCACCCTGGAGCAACACTCCCTGGTGCGCCGTGACGCCGGGGGCAGGGCCCGCGTCGGGGTGGGCGTCCTCGGCCTCGGCCGGCAGGTCCACCCCCTGGTGCGGGAGGCCGCGCTGCCCGCGCTGCGCTCCCTCGCCGAGGACGTGGGCGCCACCGCCCACCTCACCGTCGTGGACGGCACGGACGCGCTGGCCGTGGCCGTGGTGGAGCCGAGCTGGACCGACTACCACGTGGCCTACCGCACCGGCTTCCGGCACCCGCTGGACCGGGGCGCGGCGGGCCGGGCGATCCTCACCGGGCGCAGCAAGGACATCATCGACGAGGACGGTTTCGTGCTCACGCACGGGGAGTTGGAGGCGGGCGCGAGCGGCGCCGCGGCCCCGCTGCCGCGCGAGTGCGGCATTGAGGGCAGCGTCGGCGTCGTCATGCTCAGCGAGGCCGTGCCGCCCGAGGTCGGGCCCCGCGTGGTCCGGGCCGCTCAGGAGGTGGCGGCGGTCCTGCGTTAGATTCGCTGCCATGCCCGCCGCCCCCACCGAAACCAAGGCGCCCGCCCCGCCGTCGCCGCCCGACCGCCGCAGGCCGCTGCTGCTCGCCCTGTGCGCGGCGCCGGTCGCCGCCCTGCTCACGGTGGCGGCCCTCGTACCGCTGCCGTTCTCGGTGACCCACCCCGGCCTCACCGCTGACGTGCTCGGCGAGCACGAGGGTGTTCCGGTCATCACCATCTCCGGCGCGCCGGTCCGCGACCCGGCGGGCGAACTGCGGATCACCACGATCACCGCCACCTCGCCGGACGCGACCGTACGGATGGCGGACGTCGTCAGCGGCTACCTCGCTGACGACGAAGCGATCATGCCGCGCGACGCGGTCTACCCGGTGGGCGACGACACGGAGGAGATCAGGGAGCACAACCAGGCCCAGATGCGCGAGTCGCAGGACACGGCGGTGGCCGCCGCCCTGTCCTATCTCGGCCTGGACGCGGACGACGTGACGGTGGAGCTCGACCTCGGCGAGGTGGGCGGGCCGAGCGCCGGACTGCTGCTGTCGCTGGGCATCGTGGAGCTGTTGGACGGTGACGGCGAGGGCGGCGACCTCACCGGCGGCCGGGTGGTGGCCGGCACCGGGACCATCGACGCGGACGGGACCGTCGGGGCCGTCGGCGGCGTGCCGCTCAAGACCCAAGGCGCCGGACGCGACGGCGCCACCGTCTTCCTGGTGCCGCGCGACGAGTGCTCGGACGCGAGCGCCAACCTGCCGGAGGGGCTGCGGCTGGTCCCCGTCACCACGCTGCGGGACGCGGTGGACAGCCTGCGGGCGCTGAACGCCGGGGAGTCCGTGCCCTCCTGCTGACGGTCTCGCCGTGCTCCGCCGTGCTCCGCCGTGCTCCGCCGTGCTCCGCCGTGCTCCGCGACGGGCCGGCCACGGGCCGCCACGAGCTCCGGGCAGGGAACCGCCCCCGCGTGTGCAGGTCGCGGGGGCGGCTGTGGGGGGTGGTGTTCTTACAGATTCCCCCGCCGGGCCTGTTCACGCTCGATCGCTTCGAAGAGAGCTTTGAAGTTCCCTTTGCCGAATCCCAGCGAGCCGTGCCGTTCGATCAACTCGAAGAAGACCGTCGGCCGATCCTGTACCGGCTTGGTGAAGATCTGCAACAGATAGCCGTCCTCGTCGCGGTCGGCGAGGATCCTCAGCTCGCGCAGCGTGCCGACCGGCACCCGGGTCTCGCCCACCCACTCGCCGAGCGTGTCGTAGTACGACCCGGGCACGTCCAGGAACTCCACGCCGGATTCGCGCATGGTCCGCACGGTATGGACGATGTCGTCGGTCTCCAGCGCGATGTGCTGCACGCCGGGCCCGCCGTAGAACTCCAGGTACTCGTCGATCTGCGACTTCTTCTTCCCGGGCGCGGGCTCGTTGATCGGGAACTTCACCTTGCCGGTGCCGTCCGCGACGACCTTCGACATCAGCGCCGAGTACTCGGTGGCGATGTCGTCGCCGACGAATTCCTTCATGTTGGTGAAGCCCATGACGCGGCGGTAGAAGTCCACCCACTCGTCCATGCGCCCGAGTTCGACGTTGCCCACGCAGTGGTCGACCGCCTGGAACGTCCGGTGTCCGTCCGCTGTGTCCGCCACGTCCAGGGGATCGGCGGACACGAAGCCCGGCAGGTAGGGGCCCTTGTAGTCGGCGCGTTCGACCAGCGTGTGCCGGGTCTCGCCGTAGGTGGCGATGGCGGCGAGCACCACCGTGCCGTTCTCGTCGGAGAGTTCGCGCGGTGCGGACACCGCGCGGGCGCCGTGCTCGACGGCGTGCGCGAACGCGGCGCGGGCATTGGGCACTTCGATGGCCAGGTCGACCACGCCGTCGCCGTGCTCGGCGACATGGCGGGCCAGCGCGCGTCCTTCGGGGGTCGACGGCCGGATGACCGAGGTGACGGCGAACCTCGCGCTGCCCGACTCCAGGACGTAGGTGGCGGTCTCGCGGTGGCCGTTCTCCGGCCCCCGGTAGGCGACGAGGGTCATCCCGAACGCCGTTGAGTAGTAGTGCGCGGCCTGTTTGGCGTTGCCGACGGCGAAGACCACCGCGTCCATCCCCAGGACGGGGAACGGGTCGGCCCATGTGGACTCAGTCATATCCGCAGGGTGCGCCCGCTTCGCACCCTGTGCAATAGTTCGCATATTCACTGGGCAGGATGCATGGTGAGACGCGCGTAGCGTCAATCGATCTGTACAGGTTGTCCAGGGGAGGCACGGATGGGTATCGACGAGCTCGACGCACGCCTGATCGAGCTGTTCGCCCGCGAGCCGCGGATCGGCGTGCTGGAGGCGTCGCGGCGGCTCGGCGTGGCGCGCGGCACCGCCCAGGCCCGGCTGGAGAAGCTCCGCTCGGGCGGGGTGATCCGCGGGTTCGGTCCGGACGTCGACCCGGCCGCGATCGGCTTCCCGGTCACCGCGTTCGCCACGCTGGAGATCAAGCAGGGACAGGGCGAGGAGGTGCGCCGCCATCTCGGTGCCGTCCCCGAGGTGCTGGAGCTGCACACCATCACCGGTGAGGGCGACATGCTCTGCCGGCTGGTCGCCCGTTCGAACGAGGATCTCCAGCGGGTCATCGACGAGGTGGTGGACTTCGAGGGCATCGTGCGGTCGTCCACGGCCATCGTCATGGAGAACCCGGTGCCGCTGCGCGTCCTCCCGCTCGTGCGGCACGCCGCGCGGCTCTCAGCCGGCCGCGTCCCCTGAGCCCTCGGCGGGGGAGGCGGTGAGCAGGGCGCGCAGCGCCTCGTCCATGTCGATCTGCTCGGTCTCGGCGCCCGGCGGCACCAGCCGCATGGTGCGCTCCAGCCAGGCCGACAGCGCGGCGGCCGGGGCGCGCAGCAGGGCGTCGCCGTCCGGCGAGCGCAGTGAGAGCCAGACGACGTCCCGGCCCTCGGCCCGGGCCGGCCACAGCAGGACGTCGCCCTGTCCCGAGGGGCGGAAGAGCCCCTCCACCAGCAGGTCACGGGCGAAGGTCCACCGCACGGGCGCCTCCGAGCCGAGGTGGAAGGTGACGTGCACGGCGAACGGATCGTCCGAGCGGTAGCGCAGCAGAGCGGGGACGGTGACGCTGCGCTCGGGCGAGAGCACGAGCTGGAGGTCGAGCTCCCGTTCGATGATGGTGTGCATGCGCGTGGCCTCTTCTTCTCTCCTGCGGGGTGGGCGGCTGCGGGGAAAGAGAGGGGAGGGGCGGCCGGTTATTACGCCACTTCCCACGTTTTTCCCGGTGCTTCCTTCCCGGGCGGTCTCCCCGGCGGCCGTTGTCAGTGCCGGGTTGTACGGTCGGCAGCATGACGCGGGAACGGCCGGTGGCCCTGGTGCCGTGGAGCGAGGACGACTTCGAGCTGCTCCGGCGGCAGAACGCGCCGGAGATGATGGCCCATTTGGGCGGCCCCGAGCCGGAGGCCAAGCTGCTGGACCGGCACCGGCGGTATGTGGCGCTCCCGGCGACGGGGAAGGGCCGGATGTTCAGCCTGCTGTCGCTGCCGGAGCGAGTGCCCGCGGGCGTCATCGGGTTCTGGGAGACGGAGCGGGCGGGCGAGGCGGTCTACGAGACGGGCTGGAGCGTGCTGCCGGAGTTCCAGGGGCGGGGCATAGCCTCGGCCGCCGCCGTGGCGACGGCCGAGGCGGCGGCGGCCGAGCGCAAGCACCGGTATCTGCACGCCTTCCCCTCGCTGGGGAATCCGGCGTCGAACGCGATCTGCCGCAAGGCCGGCTTCACCCTGCTGGGCGCCGTCGACTTCGAGTACCCGAAGGGCCATCCGATACGGTGCCACGACTGGCGCCTGGATCTCACCCGGATCACCCCGGGGGGCTCTCACGCCGGGGCGGGAGTTGGCTAAGGTCCCTCTCGAAAGGATCGGGGCAGCGGGTGCCGTCCGGCGACTACCATGCATACCCCGGAGACTGATCCAGCACGGCACGGACGAGGAGATTCGGATCCGCATGAGCTCCCCACCCGCAGGCTCCCCGCCCACAGGTAGCGCAGGCGGCGGCCCGGGGCCCAACTGGTATCCGGACCCCTCCATCCCCGGCTACATCCGGTACTGGAACGGTGCTGCCTGGGTGCCGGGCAGCAGCCGACCCGAGCCGAAGGAGGGCGAGCCGGTGCCCACGCCGCCCTCCGGCGCGGCGGCCCCGCAGCCGGCGCCGGCGGTCCCGGCCGCCCGCGAGGAGACGCAGCCCTTCTTCTTCGACGAGGCCCCGCCCCCGGGACGGACTCCGGGGGAGGGCGCCGCCGCGACCAAGCCCCCGGCCGCCGGGCCGGCCGAGCTCCCCGCGTCCGCGCCCGCCTCGGGCGGCGGCGACGCGCTGCCGGAGCGGCGCGGGCGCGGCGACGTGACGCCCGCGCGGCAGGAGCGGCAGGAGCGGCAGGAGCGGCAGGAGCAGGGCGGCGCCTGGCGGGTGGACGTCGGCCAGCAGTCCGGGTTCGGCGCGGACCAGCGCGTCACCTGGGGTTCCGACGAGGACGTCAGCACGTCGCCGGTCGCGGGCGCGGGCCGGGTGGATCCGCGCGGGCAGTTCCGCCGCACGCCGGTCGAGGGCTCGCGGCAGCCGCCGAAGCGGCCGGAGTCGCGGGCGGCGCAGCCCGACGCCCAGGAGCAGACCGCGGCCCTGCGCCTGCCCGAGGGGGGCTCCTGGGAGCGTCAGGTGCGGGAGCTGGCCCAGCAGCCGCAGGCCGCCCCGCCCCAGCAGCAGGTCAGCCCTCCGCAGCAGGCCGGTCCGCCGCCCGGGGTGCCGGTCCAGGCGCCTCCGCAGCCGTCGGCTCCCGTCCAGGCCCAGCAGCCGCAGGCCGCCCCGCCCCAGCAGCAGGTCAGCCCTCCGCAGCAGGCCGGTCCGCCGCCCGGGGTGCCGGTCCAGGCGCCTCCGCAGCCGTCGGCTCCCGTCCAGGCCCAGCAGCCGCGGTCCGTGCCTCAGCAGGCCCAGCCTCCGCAGGCCGTGGCGCCCCAGGCTTCCGCCCCGCAGGCGCTTCCGCCGCAGCCCGCCCCCGTGCCGCAGCCGGCGCCGGGGCAGCCCGCGCCGGGGTACGGGTATCCGCCCCAGCAGCCGGTCCAGGCACAGCCGCAGCCGCAGCCGCAGGCCGGGCCGGCCCCCGGCGGCTATGGCTATCCGCAGCAGCAGGCCCCGCAGGCACCCCAGTCGCCCTTCCTCCAGTCCCATCAGGGCGCTCCCCTCACCATGATCGGCGCGTTCGCCGACCCCGGGCAGGCGTATCCGGCCGGGCTCGGGCGGCGGCTGATGGCCCGTATCGTCGACAGCCTGCTGCCCCTCGGCGCCGCCGTCGCGGTCGCGCTGCCGCTGGTCGGGCAGGCCCAGGACCACATCGACGAGCAGATCGACGCGGCCGAGCGGGCCGGCGTCACCGAGACGATCTGGCTCATCGACGGCACCACAGGCGGCTATCTCGCCCTGGTCCTCGGCGTGTTCCTCGGCGCGGGGCTCCTGCTCGAAGCGCTGCCGACCGCGTTCTGGGGCCGCACCCTGGGCAAGGCGATGTTCAGGCTCCGCGTCCTGGACGTGGCGAGCCAGGAGAAGCCGGCGTTCGGCGCGGCGACGCTGCGGTGGCTGGTGTACAGCCTGCTCTCGCTGCTGGTCGTGGGCGTCGTCAGTCTGCTGATGGGCGTGCGCGACCGGCCCTGGCGGCAGGCGTGGCACGACAAGGCGGCCCACACCTTCGTCGCGGGCGCCAAGCGGCCCGACTGACCCGCTCGGCCGCACTTGTACCCCGGCCGTCCCCCGCCGGGATGCGGGGCGGCCCGATCCGGGTTGGACTGGCGGGCATGAGCACCGAGCAGCCGCAGCCCGGCCCCGGCGGTGAGCCGGAGCGCGATCCCGCCGCCCCGACCGATGGACCCGGGCTCCCCGAGGCGCCCCCGCCCGCGGATCCGTACGGCGCCGGTCCGTACGGCGCGAATCCCTACGGCGGCGCGGGCGGCGCCGTCGATCCGCTGGCCGGTATGCCGCCGCTGGCCTCGCTCGGCCGGCGCCTGCTCGCCCGGATCATCGACGCCGTCCTGGTCGGCATCCCGGTGACGCTCATCCTCTGGCCGGCGATGGGCGACTACGAGTTCAACGACTCCGGCGGCGGCTCGTACGCCCAGCAGACGATCGTGCTGCTGGTCTACTTCGTCTACGAGGGGCTGATGCTCAGCGCCCGTGGTCAGACCGTGGGCAAGATACTCATGCGCGTGCGGGTCGCAATGCTCGCGGACGGGGCGGTGCCGCGCGGCGGACCGGCCTGGACCCGCGCCGGGGTGTACTCGCTGCCGCAGATCGTGCCGTGCTTCGGCTTCCTCTTCTGGCTGGTGAACGTCCTGTTCTGCACCCGGGACAAGCCCTACCGGCAGTGCCTGCACGACAAGGCGGCGAAGACCGTGGTGGTCTCGGTGCCGTGAGCCGTGAGCCGTGAGCCGTGAGCCGTGAGCCGTGAGCCGTGAGCCGGCGAGCGCGCGGCGCCGGAGGTCAGACCCGGGCGCCGGGCCGTTCGGGCGTGGCGGGCGCGGGCCGGCGCACCGGAGCGGCGGCGTGTCCGCGGGCCCGGACCACCACCGCGGTCACGGCTCCGAGCACCAGGGCGGCGACCGCGATCAGCGCCACCGCGGGACCGGACGCCTCCGGGGCGAGGAACAGCGCCACGAAGGTGAGCGCGATGACCATGGCCGAACCGCAGGCGATCTGCGCGAAAGTCAGGTGCCGCATGTTCTGTCCGTCCTGATGGAGGTGCCGTCCTCGGCGGGGTGCCGTCCCCGGGCTTCGATGCCCATCCGGAGCGTCTGATAAGCGTGACCTTGCTCGCACGGCGGGGGCACGGGGGGCGCACGGAGTC
Source organism: Streptomyces sp. NBC_01803 (assembly GCF_035917415.1). Taxonomy (NCBI): domain Bacteria; kingdom Bacillati; phylum Actinomycetota; class Actinomycetes; order Kitasatosporales; family Streptomycetaceae; genus Streptomyces; species Streptomyces sp. NBC_01803. Next base: position 2,180,107 of record NZ_CP109073.1, on the reverse strand, counting down.
ATGGTCTCGACAGATGCCGCGAAGACGGTAGTTGCCCCCTGAAGGCGCATCGAGGTCTGTTTTTTTCTGCTGCACTCATGTCAAATGCGTCCCGTCACATCACTGCGTGCGCAGGGGAGGACCACGAACACGTGATTACGGGAAAGAGATCCAAGAGATCCGCTACTGCCGCTGTCGCGGCGGCTATCGCCGCCATCGGCGCGGCGGTGCTCGCCCCGGCCGGGGAGGCTTCCGCCCGGACACCCGACGACTCAGCCGAAGGAGCGCGGGCCGAGCGGCTGTTCGGGGCCGAGCCGCAGCTGGAGAACCCACTGGCGGACAAGCGCGAGCTCCAGCAGCAGGAGGCGCGGGAGCAGCTCATCTCCGGGGAGGCGACGGCCCGTTCCCAGGGCGGCTCCGAGGTCGTGGAGCTCAGCGACGGCGAGTTCGTGGAGGTGGCCACCACCGGCACCGACAAGATCTTCACCATCCTGGTCGAGTTCGGTGATCAGATCCACCCGGACTTCGGCGGTGACACGGGTCCGCGGGTCAACGAGATTCCGGAGCCGGATCGTTCGGTGGACAATTCCACCATTTGGCAAGAGGACTTCGACCGGGAGTACTACGAGGACATCTACTACTCGGAGGACTACGACACCCCGTCGATGCGGCAGTACTTCGAGCGGCAGTCCTCGGGCCGTTACACGGTCGACGGCGAGGTCAGCGACTGGGTCACGGTCGACTACAACGAGGCCAGATACGGCAACAACGCCTGTGGCTCGAACGTCTGCCGCTCCGTGTGGGAGGTGGTCGGCGACGGGGTCAACGCCTGGTACGAGGACCAGCTCGCCGCGGGCCTGACCCCGGAGGAGATCGCCGCCAGGCTGGCCGAGTACGACCTCCAGGACCGCTACGACTACGACGGCGACGGCGACTTCAACGAGCCGGACGGCTACCTCGATCACTTCCAGATCGTGCACGCGGGCGAGGATGAGTCGGCCGGCGGCGGCGCGGAGGGCGAGGACGCCATCTGGGCCCACCGCTGGTACGCCTTCGCGGACCGGATCGGCACCACCGGCCCCGGGTACAACCCGGTCGGCGGCACCGAGATCGCCGACACCGGGATCTGGGTGGGCGACTACACGATCCAGCCCGAGAACGGCGGACTCGGCGTCTTCGCCCACGAGTTCACGCACGACCTCGGCCTGCCCGACCTGTACGACACCCAGGGCGGCGAGAACGGCACCGGCTTCTGGACGCTGATGTCGTCCGGCTCCTGGCTGGGCCTGGGAGACGGCACCATCGGTGCCCTGCCCAACGACATGGGCCCCTGGGAGAAGCTGCAACTCGGCTGGCTGGACTACGAGGTGGCGCGGGCCGCGACCAGGTCGACCCACCAGCTCGGCGCGTCGTCCCTCTCCTACCCCGAGGGCAACCGCGACCGCGCGACACAGGGCCTGATCGTCGAACTGCCGGAGAAGACCGTCACCACCCAGATACACCACCCCGCCCAGGGGGCCGCGCAGTGGTGGAGCGGTTCGGGTGATGACCTGAGCAACACCCTGTCCCGCACAGTGGACTTGAGCTCCGCCTCCGACGCCTCCCTCGATCTGACCGGTTGGTGGAGCACCGAGGAGGGCTACGACTTCCTGTACGTCGAGGCGTCCGCCGACGGCGGCGCGACCTGGACTCCGTTGGAGGGCACGGCGGACGGTGAGCCGCTGCCGCGCGACAGCGCCGACCGGTCCGTGCTGACCGGCGAGTCGGGCGGCGACCGGGCCCTGTCGTTCCCGCTGGACGCCTACGCGGGCGCTCCGGCGGAGCTGCGCTTCCGCTACCAGACGGACGGCTCGGTGGCCCAGACCGGGTTCACGGCCGACAGCATCACGGTCACCGCCGATGGTGCGACCGTCTTCTCCGACGACGCGGAGAGCGGCGAAGGGGACTGGACGGCGGACGGCTTCAGCGTCGTCGGCGCGTCCATCACCGACTCCTACCCGCAGTACTACATCGTGCAGAACCGTCAGTACGTCGGCTACGACCGGACGCTGCGGACGGGGCCGTACAACTTCGGCTTCCAGGACAGTCGGCCGGACCGGGTGGAGCACTTCCCGTACCAGAGCGGCATGCTGGTGTGGCTGTGGGACACCTCGCAGCTCGACAACGATGTCAGCCAGCATCCCGGCCAGGGCCTCATCCTGCCGGTGGACGCCCACGCGGGCGTCGAACACTGGTCGGACGGCACGGTGATCCGCAACCGGGTCCAGACGCGGGACGCGACGTTCAGCCTCAACCCCGTCAAGCGGCTGACGCTGCACAAGAACAGCCAGCCGACGACGCTGCCCGCCGCCCCGGGGAATCCGGTCTTCGACGACCACCGGGGCACCTACTGGGACGAGGACAACCCGTCGAACAGCGTCGTGGTCCCGGACTCCAACACCAGGATCACGATCGTCACCCAGCCGGCGAGCGGCAGCCAGCCGATCACCGTCCGCGTGAGCCCCAGTGGGCGGTAATGATGTGATCGCATTTCGTCATCATCTGACGGAGTTTGATCTTATCTGACATAAAACAGCAGGTCAGAGCACATCTCGGCCGCCGCCCTCGACGGGCGGCGGCCGAGCGCGTAAGGATGTGGGGTCACGTCTTCCGCCGCACGAGAGGTTCCCCATGACCGATGGAGGCTTCGTCCAGCTCCCCGACGGCAGTGTCGTCGTCGCGCTCGCCCTGCCCCGCCCCGACGCGCCCGCCAGGGCCGTGCGGGTGCTGGTCCACGCGGCGAACCGGGCCCGGGCGCTGACCCGGCTGCGGAACCTGGGGCTGCGCTCGGTCTACCTCCGCGGCAACGGCGCGCCCCCCACCCCGGACGAGATCTCGGCCGTGCTGCATCACCCCGAGGGCGTCGTCTGGCGCTCCACCCCGGCGGTCGCCACCGAGAGCTGGCACCCGATGGCGCACCTGCTGGGCCGCCCCTCCCGCATCGTCCGCGCCTCCCACGTGGCCTGAGCGGCCCCCGGGCGCCCGGACGGCGGCCGGCACGGTCAGGCGGTCCGGATCACCGGCTCGCCGGACAGCTCCACGCCCGCCGCCGACATCTCGCGCAGCGCGACGTCCACCGTCTCCCGGGCCACCCCGGCGGTCAGTCCGAGCAGCACCCGCGTGGTCAGCCCCGCCGCCACCGCGTCCATGGCCGTCGCCCGCACGCAGTGGTCGGTGGCGATCCCCACCACGTCCACGGCCGACACGTCCCGCGCGCGCAGCCAGTCCGCCAGACTCGTGCCCGACTCGTCGGCGCCCTCGAAGCCGCTGTACGCCGCCGCGTAGGCGCCCTTGTCGAAGCAGGCGTCCACGGCCCCGGAGGTGACGGCCGGGGCGAAGTTCGGATGGAAGCCCACGCCCTCGGTGCCGGCGACGCAGTGGCGCGGCCACGAGTGGGCGAAGTCGGGGTGGTCGGAGAAGTGGTCACCGGGCGAGACATGGTGGTCACGGGTCGCCACGACGTGCCGGTAGCCCGGGGTCGTGGCGCCGATGAGATCCGTGATGGCGGCGGCGACGTCCGCACCGCCGGGAACGGGGAGACTGCCTCCCTCACAGAAGTCGTTCTGCACATCGACGACGATCAGTGCGCGATGCATGGGGACACCTCTTCGGATTCCGTGTTCGATGGTGAGCGCTCGGGGCCGATGCCGAGCCTAGGCCAGGACACCGCGTCGCAGCCCTAGCCGCGCGTGCCGACGTACCGGGTGGGGAGCACGGGCTCGCCCCGGGAGAGCTGGGTGGCCGACAGCGGCAGCCCGGACCGGGCGGCCCGGTGCCGGTCGCGGGCGGCGTCCAGGCGCTCCCGCGCCACGGCCCGGCCGCCGCGCATCAGCGCCACGCCGACCCGCCGCTCAGCCAGCTCCGCCGGCACCGGACCCACCCCGACGACCTCGGCCTCCGCGACGCCGTGGGCGTCGGTCTGCCGGGCCGCCCACTTGACGCCGCCGATCGACAGCTTGCCGCCCGTGGACTTCTTCGCCACCGGGACCAGCGGCGCGGCGGGAGCGTCGCCGGCGGCGCGGGCCACCAGCTTGTAGACCATCGAGCACGTCGGATGCCCGCTGCCGGTGACGAGCTGGGTGCCGACCCCGTAGGCGTCCACCGGGGCCGCCGCGAGCGAGGCGATGGCGTACTCGTCCAGGTCGCTGGTGACGATGATCCTGGTCTCCCGCGCGCCGAGCTCGTCGAGCTGGCGCCGCACCCGGTGCGCGACGACCAGCAGGTCGCCGGAGTCGATCCGGACCGCCCCCAGCTCCGGCCCGGTCACCTCCACGGCGGTGCGGACGGCCTCGGTGACGTCGTACGTGTCCACCAGCAGCGTCGTCCCGGCGCCGAGCGACCGCACCTGGGCGGTGAAGGCGTCCCGCTCCGAGTCGTGCAGCAGCGTGAAGGCGTGCGCGCTGGTACCGACCGTCGGGATGCCGTACCGGAACCCGGCGGCGAGGTCGGAGGTGGACGCGAAGCCGCCGACGTACGCGGCGCGGGCGGCGGCGACGGCGGACAGCTCGTGCGTGCGCCGGGCGCCCATCTCGATCAGCGGCCGGCCGGCGGCGGCCACGTCCATCCGCGAGGCCGCGGCGGCGATCGCGCTGTCGTGGTTGAGGATCGACAGGATCACCGTCTCCAGCAGCACGCACTCCGCGAACGTGCCCTCCACCCGCAGGATCGGGGAGCCCGGGAAGTACACCTCGCCCTCGGGATAGCCGTGGACGTCGCCGGTGAAGCGGTACCCGGCCAGCCAGTCCAGGGTCGGGCCGTCGACGATCGCGTTCTCGCGCAGGAAGTCGAGGATCGGCGGCTCGAATCGGAAGTTCTCCACCGCGTCCAGGACCCGGCCGGTGCCGGCCACCACGCCGTAGCGGCGGCCCTCGGGCAGGCGGCGGGTGAACACCTCGAAGACCGAGCGGCGGTGGGCCGTGCCCGCGCGCAGCGCGGCCTGGAGCATCGTGAGCTCGTACTGGTCGGTGAAGAGCGCGGTCGAGGGCACGGGCACCGGCAGTCCGAGCCCCGCGTCGTCCATGACATCCATGGATCAAGTGTACCGCACATCTCGTCAGTTTGACGATATCTGGCGCGTGGTGCCCGGCCCGGCCGTTCGCGCACCGGGCGGGGGATGGTGGCAGCATGGGGGTCGTGAGTGCCATGCCCATGGAGATCGAGCGCACCGAGTCCGAGTCCAAGCCGGCCGAGGCGTCGGCGCCGGACGTCCCATGGATCACGATCGTCCACAACGATCCGGTGAATCTCATGAGTTACGTGACCTATGTCTTCCAGACCTATTTCGGCTATTCCAAGGACAAGGCGAAGAAGCTCATGCTGGACGTCCACCACAAGGGCCGCGCGGTCGTCTCCCAGGGCTCCCGGGAGGAGATGGAACGGGACGTGCAGGCCATGCACGGCTACGGGCTCTGGGCGACTCTGCAGCGGGACCGCTGATGAGCGGGTACTTCGAGTCGGCCGGCGCCGAGCGGGGCGGCGCGGTGATCGCGCTGGACGAGGTGGAGATCTCCATCCTCCGCAGCCTCGCCGCCCAGCTCCTGGAGCTGATCGGCCCCGACCCCGCCCCGGCCGGCGGCAAGGGCGGTGGCGCGGACAGCGACGACCCGCTGGAGGCGCTCGACGCGCTCTTCATCGACGGGCCCAGCGAGCCCCCGCGCGACCCGACGCTCGCCCGGCTCTTCCCGGACGCCTACGGCGAGCCGGGCCAGGAGCCGGATGAGGACATCCGCCGGCTCTCCGCCGAGTTCCGCCGCTTCACCGAGACCGATCTGCGCACCCGCAAGCGCGAGGACCTGCTGGCCGTCGTCCGCGGCCTGGACGCGATCGCGGGCGAGGCGAGCGCCCCCGGCGTGGGCGGCGCGGTGCTGACGCTCAAGCCCGACGAGTCCCGGCAGTGGCTGGGCGCGCTCAACGACCTCAGGCTGGCCATCGCCACCCGGCTCGGCATCGCGGACGACGACAGCACCGACTCGCTGTTCGCGATGCCCGACACCGATCCGGACAAGCCGATGGTGATGGCCTACTTCTGGCTGGGCGGCCTCCAGGAGTCGCTGGTGGAGACGCTGCTGCCGTGACGAAGGCGGCCGGTCCACGGCCGTCCGCACCCTCGCGAAGCGCCGGCGGCGGCCCGATTTAGGCTGGCGGCATGCTGACCATCTCCCAGGAACTGCGCGACAGGATCGTGGCCCACGCCCGTGCCGACCACCCGGACGAGGCGTGCGGGGTGATCGCCGGGCCGACCGGGAGCGACCGGCCGGAGCGCTTCATCCCGATGCTCAACGCGGCCCGCTCGCCCACGTTCTACGAGTTCGACTCCGGCGACCTGCTCCGGCTCTACCGCGAGATGGACGACCGCGACGAGGACCCCGTGGTGATCTACCACTCGCACACCGCCACCGAGGCGTATCCCTCGCGCACCGACATCTCCTACGCCAACGAGCCCGCCGCGCACTACGTCCTGGTCTCCACCGCCGAGTGCGGCGGCGGCGAAGGCCCCGTCTCCTTCCGGTCCTTCCGTATCGTGGACGGCGAGGTCACCGAGGAGGACGTCACCGTCATCTGAGACGGCCGGGTCCGGATGGCGATACGACCCCCCGGGGGCCGGGGCGGGAATCGATACGATGAGGGCATGGTTCTCCACGACGTGAGCGACGAACGACCGGGTGGTGCGCTGCTCGTGGCACGTCTGCACGTCGACCTGTGCCGCCTCGCCAGCGCCATGTGTATCGCGCCTCGTTGATCAGCGCTCGTCCTTCCCGTCCGCACGCCCTCACGTTGCACGCCCCAATCCAGGAGCCCACATGGCCATCGAGGTCCGCATCCCGACCATCCTCCGCACCTACACCGCCGGGCAGAAGGCCGTGCAGGGCAGCGGCGACACCATCGCCGAGCTGTTCGCGGACCTGGACGCCCACCACCCGGGCATCAAGGACCGGCTGGTCGAGGAGAGCGGCGAGCTGCGCCGTTTCGTCAACGTCTATCTGAACGACGAGGACGTCCGCTTCCTGGAGGGCATCGCCACCAAGCTGAGCGACGGCGACAACGTCACCATCCTGCCCGCGGTCGCTGGGGGCATGCGCTGATGCGCTTCGACTCCCCGCTCGCCGCGGTCGGCAACACCCCGCTGGTCCGCCTGCCGCGCCTGTCGCCCGCCGAGACCGTGCGGATCTGGGCGAAGCTGGAGGACCGCAATCCCACCGGCTCGATCAAGGACCGGCCCGCGCTGTTCATGATCGAGCAGGCCGAGAAGGACGGCCGCCTCACGCCCGGCTGCACGATCCTGGAGCCCACCTCGGGCAACACCGGGATCGCCCTGGCCATGGGCGCCCGGCTCAAGGGATACCGGATCGTCTGCGTGATGCCGGAGAACACCTCCTCCGAGCGGCGCGAGCTGCTGCGGATGTGGGGAGCCGAGATCATCTCCTCGCCCGCCGCCGGCGGCTCCAACACCGCCGTCCGGGTCGCCAAGGAGCTGGCCGCCGAGCACCCCGACTGGGTGATGCTCTACCAGTACGGGAACCCGGACAACGCGGGCGCCCACTACGCCACCACCGGCCCCGAGATCCTCGCCGACCTGCCCTCGATCACCCACTTCGTGGCCGGTCTGGGCACCACGGGCACGCTCATGGGCGTCGGCCGTTATCTGCGCGAGCACCGCCCCGGGGTCCAGATCGTCGCCGCCGAGCCGCGCTACGACGACCTGGTCTACGGCCTGCGGAACCTGGACGAGGGCTTCGTCCCCGAGCTGTACGAGGAGTCGGTGCTGACCTCGCGCTTCTCCGTCGGCTCCACCGACGCCGTCGTCCGCACCCGGGAGTTGCTGGCCCAGGAGGGCATCTTCGCGGGTGTCTCGACCGGCGCCGCCCTGCACGCGGCGATCGGCGTCGGCCGCAAGGCCGTCCGCGCCGGCCAGGAGGCCGACATCGTCTTCGTCGTCGCCGACGGCGGCTGGAAGTACCTGTCCACCGGCATCTACACCGCCGCGTCCACGGAGGAGGCGGTCGCCCGCCTGCACGGGCAGCTCTGGGCGTAGCTCACGCACAGTCGCGGCGCACACACGTAAAGTCGTGCCGTGACCGTGCGCAGCTACACCCGTCCGCAGGTGGCCGGCGAGCAGACCGTCTGGACCAGGATCACCGCGAGGGACTCCCTCGCCCGGCGGCTGGACTGGCCGCTGCTCGCAGCCGCCGTGACCCTCTCCCTCCTCGGCACCCTGCTGGTCTATTCCGCGACCCGGGGCCGCACCGACCTCAACAACGGGGACCCCGAGTACTTCCTGCTGCGCCACTTCTTCAACGTCTGCGTCGGCCTCGGACTGGCCGCCGGGATGGTCTGGCTCGGCCACATCCGCCTCCGCACCGCCGTACCCGTCCTGTACGCGCTGTCGCTGGTGCTGTCGGCCGCCGTCCTCACCCCGCTCGGCTCCTCCGTCAACGGCTCGCGGAGCTGGATCCAGCTCGGTGGCGGCTTCGCCTTCCAGCCCTCGGAGCTGGTCAAGGTCGGCGTCGTGCTCGCCATGGCGACCCTGCTGGCCGCGCCGCTGGAGAACGACCACCGGCCGCGCCCCGACAGCCGCGCGGTGCTCCAGGCGCTGGCCCTCGCCGCCCTCCCCGCCGTCCTCGTCCTGCTCTGCCCCGACGTCGGCCAGACGATGGTCATCGCGGCGATCGCGCTGGGCGTCCTGCTCGCCTCCGGCACCAGCCGCGGCTGGATCCTCGGGCTGCTCACCCTCGGCGTGGCGGGCGCGCTCGCCGTCTGGCAGCTCGGGCTGCTCGACGAATACCAGATCAACCGGTTCGCCGCCTTCGCCAACCCCGCCCTGGACCCGGCGGGCGTCGGCTACAACACCAACCAGGCCCGGATCGCGATCGGTTCGGGCGGGCTCACCGGCCAGGGCCTCTTCCACGGCAGCCAGACGCTGGGGCAGTTCGTGCCCGAGCAGCACACCGACTTCATCTTCACCGTCGTCGGCGAGGAGCTCGGCTTCGCGGGTGCCGGGCTGGTCATCGCGCTGCTCGGCGTGGTGCTGCTGCGCGGCTGCCGGATCGCCGTCCACGCGCCCGACCGCTACGGCACGATCGTCGCGGTCGGCGTCGTGACGTGGATCGCCTTCCAGAGCTTCCAGAACATGGGGATGGCCCTCGGCATCATGCCCGTCACCGGGCTGCCGCTGCCGTTCCTCTCCTACGGAGGCTCCTCGATGTTCGCCATCTGGATCGCTGTCGGACTGCTCCAGGCGATTCGTGTGAGGTCGCGAAGCCGGCTCTGACCGGCCGGTGTGAGCCCCGCCATACGGCACCTACCCCGGCCTGGTGATTCCGCCCACAGAGTGGCCCTCGCGTGGCGCGGCGCGGCCTGTTGCGACTTACAGTCGTTCGAACCCCACTACGGAGGTTCCCCCTTCAATGAAGCTCACCGTCGTCGGCTGCTCGGGGTCTTTCCCGTCCGCGGACTCGGCCTGCTCAAGCTATCTCATCGAGGCCGAGGGCTACCGGCTGCTCCTGGATATGGGCAATGGCGCCCTCGGCGAGCTACAGAAGTACTGCGGGCTGTACGACATCGACGCGATCGCGATCAGCCATCTGCATCCCGACCATTGCATCGACATGTGCGGGTACTTCGTGGCCCGCTATTACCGCCACGAGGGCGGCCGTTGCGACGCCCTCCCGGTCTACGGTCCGCCGGGCACCGAACGACGGCTCACCACAGCGTACGCCGATACGCCCTCGGACAAGTCCATGAGCGAGGTGTTCGACTTCCGCACCCTGACCTCCGGCACCACCTTCCGGATCGGGCCGCTCACGGTCACGGCCCGGCAGGTGACCCATCCCGTCGAGACCTTCGGCTTCCGCGTCGAGTACGCGGGCCGGGCCTTCGCCTATTCCGGGGACAGCGGCCGTTCCGATGTCCTGTCCGAACTGGCGCGGGACGTCGACCTGTTCCTGTGCGAGGCGTCCTTCACGCACGGCAAGGAAGACCTGCCCGAGGTCCACATCAACGGCCGGGAGGCGGGTGAATACGCGCGGGACGCCGGAGCCGAGCGTCTCGTGCTCACCCACATCCCGCCGTGGACCGACGCCCAGGTCAACCTGTGCGATGCCAAGGCCGTCTTCGGCGGCCCGGTGGAGCTGGCCCGGCCGGGCGCCGTCTACGAGGTGTGAGCGCCGCCATCCGTTCCCGGCCCCTGCGGAGGGTGGGCCGGGACGGACTAGGCTCGTCCCCATGTCTCGAATCGACGGCCGCGCGGCCGACCAGCTCCGACCCGTCACGATTGAACGCGGCTGGAGCAAGCACGCCGAGGGGTCGGTGCTCGTTTCCTTCGGGGACACCCGGGTGCTGTGCACCGCCAGCGTGACCGAGGGCGTGCCGCGCTGGCGGCGCGGGAGCGGCGAGGGCTGGGTCACCAGCGAGTACGCGATGCTGCCGCGCGCCACCAACTCGCGCGGTGACCGCGAGTCCGTGCGCGGCAAGATCGGCGGACGTACCCACGAGATCTCCCGCCTCATCGGCCGTTCGCTGCGCGCCGTCATCGATTTCAAGGCGCTGGGGGAGAACACGGTCGTCCTGGACTGCGATGTCCTCCAGGCCGACGGCGGCACCCGCACCGCCGCCATCACCGGCGCGTATGTCGCGCTCGCCGACGCCGTCGCCTGGGGGCAGCGGCACAAGCTGGTCAGGAGCAAGGCCCAGCCGCTGACCGGCGCGGTCTCCGCCGTCAGCGTCGGCATCATCGGCGGCGTGCCGATGCTCGACCTCGCCTACGAGGAGGACGTGCGCGCCGAGACGGACATGAACGTGGTCTGCACCGACGACGGCCACTTCGTGGAGGTGCAGGGCACCGCCGAGGGCGCGCCATTCCAACGGGCCGAGCTGGACGCCCTGTTGGACTTGGCGCTGGCGGGCTGCGCCCAACTGGACGCGGCGCAGCGGGCGGCGCTGGCCCTAAGCTAGGCCGCGCACCATGAGGATGCCCGGGGAGGGAATGATGAAGACCGTGAAGCTAGCCATACCCACAGGGGTGTTGACGGCGACGGCGCTGACCGCGGGGTTCACCGCCGGCTGCGATCTGCAGCAGGCCGTGGACTGCGCCCGGCTCGCGCTGGAGGTGACCAGCTCCGCCGAGGCGCTGGGACAGGCCGTCGAGGCGAACGACCCACAGGCGTTCGCCGACGCCGCCGACACCCTGACCGGGGACGTGTCGGACGTGCAGAACGACGTGGACGACGCGGACGTCAGCGCCGCCGCGGATTCCATCCAGGCGGCCCTGGACTCCATCCAGGCCGGCTTCGAGGACGGCACGGTCGTCGACCTGTCCCCGCTCTACGACGCCACCGGCCAACTGACCGACGCCTGCTCCAGTTAGGCCCGCTCCGGCGGACTTCGTCCGGGGGGTGTCCCCGGGCCGCGTGCGGCGTCGCGTGGGTACGGCATGTGCGGGCTGCCTTCGGCGTCTCGCCGGCCGGGCGCCCGGGGTACCTGCGCGGTTTCCGAGAGTCTGGGAGGCCGCGGCCTGGTCCACGATGAACCGGAAGACCGGCCCGGGGGCCGTTCCGCCGGATCATCGCGGGGGCGCGGCGCGCTTGCCATAATCCGGTGTATGTCCAGCACACAGCAGCGTCTCGTCCTCGCCACCCGCAACGCCCACAAGGTCACCGAACTGCGCGCCATCCTGGCCGGGTCGGGGCCGGCCGTGGAGCTGGTCGGCGCCGACGCGTTCCCCGAGGTGCCCGATGTCCGGGAGACCGGCGTGACGTTCGCGGAGAACGCCCTGCTCAAGGCGCACGCCCTCGCGCGGGCCACCGGGCTGCCGGCGGTCGCGGACGACTCGGGGCTGTGCGTGGACGTGCTCGGCGGCGCGCCCGGCATCTTCTCCGCCCGCTGGGCCGGGAAGCACGGCGACGACCGGGCCAATCTGGAGCTGCTGCTGGCCCAGCTCGCGGACGTGCCCGAGCCGCACCGGGGCGCGCACTTCGCGTGCGCCGCCGTGCTCGCCCTGCCCGACGGCACCGAGCGCGTCGCCGAAGGCCGGCTGCGCGGCACCCTCCGGTACGCGCCCGAGGGGGAGGGCGGCTTCGGCTACGACCCGATCCTCCAGCCCGAGGGCGACACCCGGACCTGCGCCCAGCTGACCCCGGCCGAGAAGAACGCGATCAGCCACCGGGGCAAGGCGTTCCGCGCGCTCGCGCCGCTGGTCGCGGAGCTGCTCACGCCGCCGCCGCGTGCGTGAGGTAGGCGGAGACCACCACGTTGGCGGAGTAGCTCTGGCGCTCGCGGTCGAACGTGCCGCCGCAGGTGATCAGCCGCAGCTCGGCGGCGCCCGCGCGGCGCGGGCCGTAGACGCGCGTCGCGTCGAACTCGCCGCGCTCCACCACCTCCACGTCGCTCACGGTGAACTCCGCGACGCTGCCGTCGGTCCGCGTCACCCGCACCTCGCTGCCGGGCGGCACGTCGCTCAGCGCGTAGAAGACGGCCGGCTCCGTCTCGGTGTCCACGTGGCCGACCAGCACCGCCGCGCCCGCCGCGCCCGGCGTCGGCCCGCCCGCGTACCAGCCGACCACCTCGGGTGTCTCGAACGGCGGCGGCGCCACCCCGCCGGAGGCGTCCACGTCGCGCGCCACGATGTCGGCGCGGACGCCGATGGCCTCGATCTCGACCACGCGCGGCGCCGGGTGCCCGGCCAGCGGCTCGGCGGGCGCGGGCGGCGTGGCGCCCTCGCCGGCGCGGCCGGCGGCGGGGGCCTCGCCGGGCGTGCCCAGCGGCGGGCCGCCGTCGGTCAGCTCCCGGCCCCACAGCCACAGGGCGAGCAGCAGCACCGTCCAGGCGACGGCGGAGATCAGGCGGCCGGTGCCGGAGGCGCGCGGCACGCCGGTCATCATCTCTCCCGGGCGTGCAGCCGCCATACGGCCAGCATCGCGCCGCCGGCCAGCGCGCCGGAGAACAGCGCGAGCCCGGCCGTGCCGCCGCTCATGCTGGTGGCCGCGTCCTCGGGCCCCGGCGCGGTGCCCCCGCCGCCCGCGCGCACCGGCGCGGTCGGCCCGGCATCCTCGGGTCCGGCATCCTCGGGTCGGGACTCCTCGGGCCGGGACTCCTCGGGCCGGGACTCCTCGGGCCGGGACTCCTCGGGCCGGGACTCCTCCGGCGTCGGCTCGGACCGCTCGGGGTCCGCGCCGGTGATGATGAGCCGGCCGGTGATCTTCGTCTCCTCGCCGTCGCAGGCCACCTCGATGGGGTGCACGCCCGGCTCCAGTGTGGAGCTCACCCGCGCCTCGCCGAAGAGCCCCGCGCCGCCGTCGGCCGCCGGCGTCAGCCGCGCCTCGGCGACGAACCCCGCCGACCGCGCCGTGCCCGACTCACCCGAGCAGCCGGGCACCCGCAGCTCGACGTCGTCCCCGGGCCGGGGACTGACCGGCTCGACGCGCACATCCGAGGTCTCCGCCGGCCCGTCCTCGGCGAGGGCCGGGCCGGAGCCGGCGGCGGCGGCGGCGGCCAGGGTCATGGCGCCCGCGCACAGGGCGAGCCTCAGGGATCGGCGGGACGGGACGACGGCCATGGCGGAAACCTCCGGGTCTTGTCCCGTCGAAGGTCCCCCGGTTCAGCGCGCGCCGCATCCGCTGCGGCTCGTGGTTAGCCCGGACGGGGAATCGCCGTCATACGGTCGGATCCACGCCGTCGCGACCGCGCGGTCAGACCTTGTCGACCAGGTCCGCGATCGAGTCCACCACGGAGGACGGCCGGAACGGAAAGCGCTCCACGTCCTCCGGCGCCGTCAGCCCGGTCAGCACCAGGAACGTCTCCATCCCCGCCTCCAGACCGGCCAGCACGTCGGTGTCCATCCGGTCCCCGACCATCGCGCTGGTCTCCGAGTGCGCCCCGATCATGTTCAGCCCGGTGCGCATCATCAGCGGGTTCGGCTTGCCCACGAAATACGGCTCGCGACCGGTCGCCTTGGTGATCAGCGCCGCCACCGACCCGGTCGCGGGCAGCGCGCCCTCCGCCGACGGACCGGTGTGGTCCGGGTTGGTCGCGATGAACCGCGCCCCGTCGTTGATCAGCCGGATCGCCTTGGTCAGCGCCTCGAAGCTGTACGTCCTGGTCTCGCCGAGCACCACGTAGTCCGGCGACACATCGCCGAGTACATACCCCACGTCGTGCAGGGCCGTGGTCAGTCCGGCCTCGCCGATGACGTAGGCCGTGCCGCCCGGCCGCTGTATGTCCAGGAACTGCGCGGTCGCCAGGGCCGAGGTCCAGATGTTCTCGACCGGGACGTCGAGGCCCATCCGCGTCAGCCGGGCCCGGAGGTCGCGGCGGGTGTAGATCGAGTTGTTCGTCAGGACGAGGAACGGCTTGCCCGACTCCCGCAGTCGCTTCAGGAAGCGGTCGGCCCCCGGGACCGGCACTCCCTCGTGGATGAGGACGCCGTCCATGTCGGTCAGCCAGGACTCGATCGGCTTGCGCTCTGCCACGTCCACGTTCTCCTTCACTACCGCTGCGGTCCGGACGGACCTACAGGCCCAGGTCTCTGATCAGCTTGGCGACGTGACCGGTGGCCTTGACGTTGTACAGCGCCCGCGCCACCTTTCCGTCCTCGTCGACGACGACCGTCGAGCGGATCACTCCCGTGACCGTCTTCCCGTACAGGGTCTTCTCGCCGAACGCCCCGTACGCCTTGAGGATTTCCTTGTCCGGGTCGCTGACCAGGGTGACCTTCAGGTCCTCCTTGGCGCGGAACTTGCCCAGCTTCTCCGGTGAGTCGGGGGAGACGCCGATCACCTCGTACCCGGCGCCGGCCAGCAGCGCCAGGTTGTCCGTGAAGTCGCACGCCTGCTTGGTGCAGCCGGGGGTGAGAGCGGCCGGGTAGAAATACACGATGACCTTGCGTCCCGCGTGGTCGGCCAGCGACACCGGCTTGCCGTCGGCGTCGGGCAGAGTGAAAGCGGGGGCCGGGTCCCCCGCCTGAAGGCGAGCGCTCATGATGTGCTCATCGCTCCTTGTGATCGGTGTGCGGTGCGCCACCCAGCCTAATCGGGGGATCCCGCGCGCACGCCGCGAACCGACCTGACAGACTGTGCGGCAACCCCGATGGACAGCGGTGTTGTGGCACGGACGATGGAGGCGTGAGCGTGGCGGAATCGGCCAGGACGCGAGCGGAGATCGAGGCGCGGATCGCCCAGCGGCAGAAGAACCTCGCGGCCACGCTGGACGAGATCGGGGTCAGGGTCCACCCCAGCACGATCGTGGGTGACGCCAAGGCGCGCGCCGCCGCGGCCGTCGACCGCGCGACGGGCAACGCGGTGGTCAAGGTCAACCGGGCGGTCAGTGGCGTGCGGGCGCAGTTCGTCTCGCCCGCGGGCGAGCCCCGGATGGAGCGCGTGGTCCCGGCGGTCGTCCTGGTCGCGGCCGTGGCCGGGACGCTGGTGCTGTCGTCCAGGCGCCGACGCCGGTAGGTGCCCGCCGCCGCGCTGAGATACGGTCATCATGTGAGTTCGCACCCCACCCACGACAAGCTGCCCATCCGGATGCTGCACGACCGGGTGCTGGTCCGGGCCGACACCGCCGAGGGCGAGCGCCGCTCCTCGGGCGGCATCGTCATCCCGGCGACGGCCCGCGTCGGCCGCCGGCTCGACTGGGCCGAGGTGGTGGCCGTCGGCCAGAACGTCCGCACGGTCGAGCCGGGGGACCGCGTGCTCTACGACCCCGAGGACCGCGCCGAGGTCGAGGTGCGGGGGGTGTCGTACATCCTGATGCGGGAACGCGACCTGCACGCGGTCGCCGCCGAGCGCCTCCAGGACACCGACGACTCCACCGGGCTGTACCTGTAGGAGCCCGGGAGGGGCCCAGGGCCACGACACGACGCTCCGCCGGGCATCCCTCCCCGAGACGTCGTCCGAGCCGGAAGTCCGCCGGCCGTCTCCTGGTCCGCCGCCGGTGCCGGCCGCCGCCGGTGGCCGGTGTCGCGGCGAGCTGCCCGGGAATCCCCGTCCGCGGACACTAGACCGGCTGCTCCTCCTCGGGCGGGACGGCCGGGTCCGCAGGGCCGGGGGCCGGTGACGGCAGGGGGACCAACGGCGTGAGCGTCTGCGGCACTCCGGGGAACGAGCCGGACGGGAAGCCGTCGCCCGGCGACTGGTCCGCGGGGCCGGGCGAGGCGCCGGACGGCGGCGCCGCCGGTTCGCCGCTGGGCGTGGACTCCGGGGCGCCGGACGGCTCTTCGTCCCGCTCGTCCTCCCCGCCGCGTCCTCCTCCCGTCCGCTCCTCCCCGTCCTCCTCCGGCGACCGCGATCCGGCGTCCGACGGCTCGTCCCCGGGGGAGACGTCCGGCTCCGGATCGGCCACGTCGAGATCGAACTCCCGCGTCGGCTCCCCGGCCAGCGCCGCCGCCGTGTACTGCCCCCAGATCCGCGCCGGGAAGCCGCCGCCGCTGACGCGCTCCTGCCCGGCCGCCCCGTACAGCTCCCGCTGCTCGCCCGTCTCCGGGTCCTGGCCGAACACGGCGACCACCGTGGCCAGTTCCGGGGTGTACCCGGCGAACCAGGCCGCCCGGTCCTGCTCCGCCGTGCCCGTCTTCCCCGCCGCCGGGCGGCCTGCCGACTGGGCCGCCGTGCCGGTGCCCTCCCGGACCACGCTGCGCAGGATCGCCGTCGTGCCGTCCGCCGCCTCCCGGGAGACGGCGCGGTCGGTCCCGGGCTCCGGCAGCTCGATCTCCTCGCCGTCGTGGGTGATCCGCTCCACCAGCACCACGGGCCGATGCTCGCCGTGCGCGGCGAGCGTCGCGTACGCCTCGGCCAGGTCCATCGTGCTCGGGGTGGCCGTGCCCAGCGAGATGGAGCCCTCGGCGGAGTCCAGGCCGGGCGTCGCCTCGGGGATGCCGAGCGCCACCGCCGTCTCCTTCACCCGGCTCGGGCCGACATCCGCGCCCATCTGCGCGAACACCGTGTTGACGGACTTGTCCATCGCCTCGCTGACGGTGAGCTCGCCGTAGTCCTCGTCGCCCTCGTTCTCCGGCGACCACCCGGTCCCCTCGCCGTCCCGGTCGACGACCTCCCGGCCGCTGTCGCCCTCGTACTCGGTGTCCGGACCGATCCGGTCCCCGTCGTGCGTCCGCGAACCGTGCTCCAGGGCGGCGGCGTAGACGAAGGGCTTGAACGTGGAGGCCGCCTGATAGTCGCGGCGCGTCGCGTTGTTGACGTACTGCCGGGTGTAGTCCCGGCCCCCGTACATCGCCACCACCCGGCCGGTGTCCGTCTCCACCGACGTCGCCCCGGCGCGGACCCAGGCGTCCGGCTCGCGGTCCTCGCTCAGCGCGCTCTCCAACTGCTCGTCCACCGCCTCGGCCAGGGCCCGCTGCCGGTCCGGCTCGATGGTGGTCGTGATGCGGAACCCGCCGGCGGCCAGCCGCTGTTCGTCCACGATGCCGCGCTCCGCCAGGTACTGCTTGACCGCCTCCACCAGATAGCCGCGCTCGCCGGAGAGGGAGGAGGCCGGGGTGACCTCCCGGGGCTGGGGGAACGTCATCCCGGCGCGCCGCTCCTCGCTCAGCCAGCCCTCGGAGACCATGCCGTCCAGTACGTACTCCCAGCGGTCGACGGCGAGTTCGGCGTTCCGCGGATTGGTGCTCACGTCGAAGGCGTTCGGCGCGTTGAGCAGCGCCGCCAGGTACGCGCCCTCGGCCGTGGTCAGTTCGGCGGTGTCCTTGCCGTAGTACGCCTGGGCGGCGGACTGGATGCCGTAGGCGTTGCGGCCGAAGTAGCTGGTGTTGAGATAGCCCTCCAGGATGTCGTCCTTGCTGACCTCTCGGCCGAGCTTGACCGCGATGAACAGCTCCTTCGCCTTGCGGCTGAGGGTCTGGCGCTGGTCGAGGTAGTAGTTCTTGACGTACTGCTGGGTGATGGTGGAGCCGGACTGCCGTTCGCCGCCGCGCAGCATGTTCCAGCCGGCGCGGACCATGGCCGGGATGTCCACGGCCGGGTCGTCGTAGAAGCCGCGATCCTCGGCGGCCAGGACGGCGTGGCGCACCCGGGCGGGGACCTCGGTGAGCGGGATGTTCTCGCGGTTGACCTCGCCGACGCGGGCGAGCTGCGATCCGTCGGCGTACAGGTACACGTTGTTCTGCGCCGCCGCGGCCGACTTCGGCTCCGGGATCTCGACCAGGAGGTAGCCCGCGATCAGCGCGCCGAACAGGAGCAGCAGGCCCACCAGCGTCCCGCCCAGCACCATCCGCCAGGTGGGCACCAGCCGGCGCCGCCCGGTGCGGCGGCGCCGGGCCCGGTTTCCGGCCGCCGGGTGACCGGTGGTCGGATGCTCGGGCGCCGGGTGTCCGGTGGTCGGGTGCCCGGTGGGCTCGCGCGGCCATCCGGTCCACCGGCCGTCACCGCTCGTTCGCTCACTGTCATCGCTCATGGCCCGCGTTACGGCTCCGTCACTCGCGGTACGTTCACGTGCTCGCTCAAAGCACTCTGGCACCGTGCGTAACGAGGCGCGGCCCGCGGCCACACCGCCCGTCGGGCGCCCATCCCCCGGACGGCCGCCGGGGCTCACCCGTAAGAGCCCCCCGGACCGCTACAGGGCGCGCTCCGCGCCGCCGAGCAGGTCGGACAGATCGACGGCCCGGGCCATCGCCTCGTACCCCGCGTCGTTGGGGTGCAGGCCGTCGCCGGAGTCGTAGGCCGGCAGCAGTCGCTGGGGGAGCGCCGGGTCGCGCAGCGCCGCGTCGAAGTCGGTCACCGCGTCGAAAACGCCGCCGGCCCGGATCGCGGCGTTCACCCGCTGCCGGATCAGCTCCAGCTCCTCGCTGTACGCCCCGTGGCCGCCGAACGGTGCCAGCGTCGCGCCCACCACGTGCAGCCCCTCGGCACGCGCCTGCTCGGTCAGCAGCCGCAGCCCGGCCACGATCGCCTCCGGGTCGGGCTGGCTCGGCTGGAGGATGATGTCGTTGATCCCGAGCTGGACCACGACCGTGCGCACCCCGGACTGCGCCAGCACGTCCGTGTGCAGCCGGCGCAGGCCGCTGACGCCGTTGAACACCCGGTCGGGGGCGCCGTCGCGCAGCAGCCGGTTGCCGCTGATCCCCTCGTTGAGCACGGCCAGGGCCGGCGCGTCCGGGTCCGCGCGCAGGCGGCGGGCCAGGACGTCCGTCCAGCGGCGGTTGGCGGCGGGGGTCGAGTCGACGCCGTCGGTGAGGGAGTCGCCGAGGACGACCACCGAGCCGTCCGTGTCCGGGCTGAGCACGTGCACGGCGGTCACGTAGCGCCAGGATTCGCCGTCCTCCGTGAACGGCGTGCCGCTCCTGACGCCCGCCAGATCGCCGTCCGCGACGTAGACCGGCTGCTGGGCCACGCGGTGGTACGTCACCGGGCCGGAGGGGTCCGGGGCGTAGACCGTCACCAGCAGGTCGGCGCCCGCGGCCACCGACAGGTCCACCGGATCGCTGACCACCGAGCCACCGGCCGGGATCGTCACGGAGGCGAGGTCGCCGAAGGTCGCCTCGCGCATGCTGTTCGCGCGCGCCGCCGGACCGCCGGAGGCGGCCAGGGCGACGGTGACATGGGTGAACGTGAGGGGCTGGGTGCCGTAGCGGTTCGACAGCTCGACGCGGGCACTGGTGCCGCCGACCGAGGCGTGCACCACGTTCCGTATGGACCGGCCGGCCTTGCCGTCGCGCGTGCCCGGCTCGGCGCCGGTCGGAGCCGCGGACCAGGTGCCCACCCACTCACCGTCGACAGCGGGCACGACGACTTCCTCGCCCTCGCCCCCGCCCTCGCCGTCTTCGGTGCCGGGCGTCCGCGTCGGCGCGGGCGTCGGCGCGGCCAGATCCTGCCGCCCGTCCCGTCCCGTACCCATCGCGACGACCAGCCCCAGCAGGACGACCGTCAACCCCACGAGCAGGGCGAAGGCTCGCCGCGCGCTTACCACTCCCACCGTCACATGATCCCACGATGGGATGAGCGCGGCTCACCCGGTCGGCCCAGGCCGCACAAGACTCCGGTCAACGGGACAATGACCAGTGTGATGGATCGAATCGCCTTGACGGAGGCCGACGCCGCGAAGATGCGCGGGCTGTGGCGGATGAAGACCGTGGCCACCGCCCTGCTGATCGTCGTCGCGATCGTCTACGCCCTCGCGACCTGGGCCGAGCATCGTGGCGCCGGAGCGTGGGCGGCGTACGTGGCCGCCGGCGCGGAGGCCGGCATGGTCGGCGCGCTCGCCGACTGGTTCGCCGTGACCGCCCTCTTCCGCCACCCCCTCGGCCTGCCCATTCCGCACACGGCGATCATCCCGACCAAGAAGGACCAGCTCGGCCAGTCGCTCGGCGACTTCGTCGGCGACAACTTCCTGGCCGAACAGGTCGTCCGCGACAAGCTCGCCTCCATCGCCCTCGCCCGCCGCCTGGGCGACTGGCTCTCCGGCCCGGCGAACGCCGACCGCGTCACCGCCGAGCTGGCCACGGCCGTCCGCGGCGGCCTCACCGTGCTGCGCGACGCCGACGTCCAGGCCGTCATCGGTGAGGCCATCACCCGCCGCGCCGACGCCCAGGAGCTCTCCCCGGTGCTCGGCAGGCTCCTGGAACGGACCGTCGCGGACGACGGCCACCGCCGTTTCGTCGACCTCGTGTGCGCGCAGACCGCCGACTGGCTGACCAAGCACCGCGAAGCCGTCCTGTCCGCCGTCCAGGGCGGCGCCCCCGGCTGGACCCCGCGCTTCGTGGACCGCAAGGTGGGCGACCGCGTCCATCGCGAACTGCTGCGCTTTGTCACCGAGGCGCGCGACTCCCCCCACCACCCCGCGCGCGGCGCCCTCGACCGATTCCTGACGGACTTCGCCCGTCAGCTCCAGCACGACCCGGCCACCCGCGCCAAGGTGGAACGCCTGAAGGCCGACTTCCTGGCACGCCCCGAGGTCCAGGAGCTGATCGCCTCCGCCTGGGCCAACCTCCGCGCGATGGTCCTCACGGCCGCCGAGGACGAGCACAGCGCGCTTCGCCGCCGCGCCCGCGACGCGGTCCTCACCCTGGGCCACCGCCTCGCCTCGGACGAACGCCTGCGCGCCAAGCTGGACGGCTGGGTGACCGACGCCACGATCCACGTCGTCTCCGGCTACCGCACCGAGATCACGTCCCTGATCACGGACACGGTCGCTTCCTGGGACGCCCGCACCACGTCCCGCAAGATCGAACTCCACATCGGCCGCGACCTGCAGTTCATCCGCCTGAACGGCACGGTCATCGGCGCTTTGGTGGGGCTGACGATTCACGCCCTGACCCACGCCGTGGGCGGGTGACGCGCCGCCTTCCCCGCCCGTTGACCCGTCGGAGGCGACGGAGACGGCCAGCAGGAGACGGGGCACATGGCCCCGCGCCACACGGCGGCGCGGGGCGGGCTCGCGTGGTGCGGGACGTCCGCGTATACGGCGTCTCCATGGGGCACTTCACCGGTAAGGCCCCAACCGGGGGCGGCCGGCGGCGAATCGGCGTCCGGCGGACGACATGCTCCGGGCCGGGCCGCCCGGAGCCCCGCGCGTGCGGCGGGCTCTGCCGCGCCGGGCGCTCCGGGGGACTCCGGAAATCCCCAGAAGACTCCGGAAATCCCCAGAAGACTCCGGAAGACTCCGGAAGACTCCAGAAGAAGGGTGTCCCGCACCTGGGCGCGGGGTGCGGAACGGCGACCGGTGGCACGGCGCGCGGCTCGTGCCGGAGATCGATCACCTGGGCCGCGGCCGGTCCGACCACCGCCTCGGCGAACCTCCGGTATCTGTGCCCGTCCCGCCACCGCCGGCCGCCGACTTTCGCACGTCGTGGCCGGTGAGACGCGGGACACCCGGGGCGGTGGGCACTTTCCCGGCCGGTACAGTTGGGTGAGCGGGCCCGTACCCCAGCTGGCCAGAGGGCGCCGGTTTAGGTCCGGTGTGTCGTGGGTTCGAGTCCCACCGGGCCCACCGCGGACCCTGCCCTCCGGCGGGGCTCTTCACGGTGACGCCGGGCCGGCGGCGATACCGTGTCCTTCGTACGTTGCTCGTACGTGACCCGTTGTTCCGATTCCTCCAGGAGGATCGACCATGGCAACCACCCGCATCGCCACGACGAACTGGGAAGGCTCCCTCATGGAGGGCGCCGGGACCGTGTCCCTGGATTCCTCGGGGGTCGGGAAGTTCGACGTCACCTGGCCGTCCCGGGCCGAGGAGCCCCATGGGCGGACCAGTCCCGAGGAGCTCATCGCCGCCGCGCACTCCTCGTGCTTCTCGATGGCCCTCTCGCACGGGCTCGCCGGCGCCGGGACGCCGCCGGAGTCGGTGCAGACGCAGGCGAGCGTCACGTTCCAGCCGGGGCAGGGCATCACCGGCATCGTGCTGAGCGTCAAGGCGCGGGTGCCCGGGATCTCGGCGGCGGACTTCCAGACCGCCGCCGAGGCCGCCAAGGCCAACTGCCCGGTCAGCAAGGCGCTGACGGGTGCCCCGATCTCGCTTGAGGCCGAACTGCTCGACTAGGACCGGACGCTGACAGTCTCCGCCGGGGCGGGGGCCGTCGGCCGGGCCGTTTCCGCCTGGCGGCTCAACAGCCAGAAGGCGACGGCCAGTCCGGCCCAGAGCATGCCGTGCCCGGCCAGGGACAGCAGGCGGAAGTCCCACAGCAGTTCGGCGGGGACGTCCACCGGGTCGGGGTTGCCGGGCAGCAGGAAGAGCGCGGCCAGGGTGGCCACGAGCGTTCCCGCGACGGCCAGGTGACGGACCGGCTGGAGCTGGTCCGTCAGCCTGCGGTACAGGTGCCAGGCCAGTGCCGTGCCGAGCACGCCGATCACCAGGGCGGCCAGCCAGGCGAGTTGGCGTTCCTCGACGGTGTCGCTGTCGCCGACGCCGGGGGGCCGGGCCGGGTAGCGCAGGCCGGGCAGCAGCGACAGGGCCACGAAGCCCGCCGCGGCCAGGGCGACCGCGCGCGGCCAGTCGGCCGCCGGGTCCGGGACCCGGTACAGCACCGCGTAGACGATGCCGAAGAAGACGCCGATGGCCAGGCCCATGACGATCGCGGTCACCACCAGCCCGATGTGCTGGGTGCCGCGGCCGAAGACTTCCTCGGCGGCGTGCGCGTGCCCGGTCTCACCGTGTTCCGCGCCGTGTTCCTCTTCGAGGCGGATGGCGCGGTCCAGCAGGGGACCGGCCAACAGGAGGGAGAACAGGCCCGAGAGCAGGCCGCCGAAGCCGCCCGCGGCGATGCCGCGGGTGAGCGGGGGGAGCATGTCCGGTGATCCCTCTCAGTGGCAGGGAGCGCCGAACAGGTGCCGGCCGTCGTGCGAGAACTCGTGGAGGTAGTTCTCCGTGGCGGCGATGGCCTGGCCGTTGTCGAAGAAGACGGCCCAGAGAGCGAGCAGAGCGATGACAGCGGCGAACGCGGCGACGGCCCAGTCCCGGGTCCGGCGCGTCGCGTCGGCGGCGGGGGCCGCGGTCGTTCCTACGGTGTGCTGAGACATCCGAAGTCCTCCTCCTGGGGTTTCCACGCCCCATGTTCGGAGAGAGCGACGGATCAGTTCCTGACTCCGCGCCGGCTGTCGGCCGGCGGCGTCACAGTGGCGGGACCGTCCCGGATTCGCACCGGGTTCCTGCATACCGTCGCCTCAAGTATGAAAATATGAAGTGCCTTGAGCGTGGCAGGCTTGGCATACCCCTGTCAACGGACCCGACCGTAGTTCATGCCGTCCCGCGATCTGGCCAGCCAGCCCTCGTCCACCAGGTACCGGCGGAGCGCCGCGCAGTCGTCGTGGACCGTGAGCAACGCCTCGTTGACCTCGCGTTCGCTGTAGACACGGCCGCGCTCGAAAAGCGTCTCGGCGAGGTGGGCGAGCAACTGCTCGCGGCGCGCGACCCGTCGGGGGATCGCGATCAGCCGTCCGCGCGCGAAGAGATGACTGACGCCCCGGGCATCCCGGGCACCGTCCCCATCGGTCACGGTCCTCGCTCCTCTCATGCCGGTCATGCCGGTCATGCCGGTCATGCCGGTCACTCCGGTTCCGGATGCGCTTCCGGACGGCCCCAGGCTGCCACGACCGCCCGGCCCCCGCATGCGGATTGTCCGGGCTGCCTACACTGCTGGCATGCCCAACCGTCAGGTCCCCACGGCGACATGGATCTCCTTGCTCACCGCGGGGGCGCTGGTGATCGTCACGGCGCTGGCCGTGCAGGCGCGTGACGACGCCCCGGCGAGCGCGGCACCCGGCACGAGTGAGCCCTCCGCGTCACCGACGGCGGACGGGACGGCTTCCGCCGATCCGTCGCCCGAGGCGCCGGCGGTGCCGGAGGACTCGGGCGACGGGCGGCGCGTCGTCTACTCGCTGGGTCAGGAACAGGTCTGGCTGGTGGGCGACGACAACACGGCCACGCGCACCTTCACGGTCTGGCCCGGGACGGTGACCCCGGAGGTCGGGACGTACACGGTCTCGTACCGCCGCCCGGAGAGCACCGGCAGCGACGGGGCGCCGATCGAGAACATCGTCTACTTCACGGTCGTGGGCGGGATATCCATCGGGTTCTCCAACGCGGTGGACGGCGCGTCCCCGAGCCCGGGACCGGGAGTCGAGACCGGCGGCATCCGGTCGCGTGCCGAGGACGGCGACGCCGTATGGGAGTTCACGGAGGTCGGCACCACCGTGCGGGTGGTCGGGTAGCTCACGGACGGGGTGCGGCGTCCGGCATCCGCCGCACGGCGCCGCGCTTCTCGTCGAGTCACGCGGTGATCGACTCCGACTCGTCGGCGTGCTCGTCGAGTTCGTTCTCCATCCGGGTGGCCCCGGCGGCGGACCAGGCGTCCACCACACCGGCCGTTGCCTCGCGCTCGCCGTCCCGCCGGGTCACCTCCGTTCTCCTCGGCGGTGGCGGAGCCGGAGGCCCCGTCCCACCGGGGATCGCCCAGCGCGTCCAGCGGCGTCGCGTACCGGTGTCCCTCGCCCGCCATGCACCGGGACCGGCTCCCGGACCGGGCGCACCGGCCGGTCGCGCCACGCCGCCGGGGACGCCGGACGGTCCCGGCACCCGGTGTAGGAGACTGCTCACAGGCCGATCTGTCGGAGGAAGGTGCTCGATGAGCGTGGTGAAGATCAACGTGCTGTCCGTTCCCGAGGAGCAGCGGGAGGTTCTGGAGAAGCGGTTCGCCGGGCGGGCCGGGATCGTCGAGGCGCAGGACGGGTTCGAGTGGTTCGAGTTGCTGCGGCCCGTCGAGGGGACCGACACGTATCTCGTGTACACCCGCTGGCGCAGCGAGGAGGACTTCCAGAACTGGCTGAGCGGGCCCATGCGGCAGGCTCATCAGGGTGGCGGCGAGCGGCCGGCGGCGGCGGGTTCGACGCTCTGGTCCTTCGAGGTGATCCAGCAGGCGGGGCCCAGGGAGGGCTGAGTCACAGGGCCAGCGACAACAGGGTGGGCGCGGCCTGCCGGTTGAGCGCCTCGGCCGCCAGCCGCAGACGGTGGGCCTGATCGATCGGCAGGGACAGGGCCAGACAGCCGGCCGTCGAGCCCGCCGTCAGCGGGACCGCCGCGCACAGCGTGCCGACCGCGTACTCCTGGAGGTCGAGCACCGGCATCGTGGCCGGCCGGCGGTCCAGCGCGCTGAGCAGGATCCGCTGGTCGGTGATGGTCCGCGAGGTGAGGCGGGCGGCGGGGTGGCGGGCGAGGTGGTCCTGGCGGCCGTCGTGGTCGAGCTGGCTGAGCAGGCACTTGCCGATCGCGGTGGCGTGGGCGGCGGCGCGGAAGTCCACCCACTCGTTGACCCTCGGCGTCTGCGGGGCGTCCGAGGTGAGGGTCACCTCCAGCTCGCCGTCGGCGTAACGGGCCAGGTAGACGGCCGCGTTGAGCGATTCGCGCAGCGCGTCCAGCGCCTGCTGGAGCTTCTCCTGCCGCAGCCGCCGCCGGTCGGCGGCGGAGCCGAGCAGGACGAGGGCGCGCCCGGCGGCGTAGCCGCCGTCGGCGAGCCTGCGGACGTAGCCCTCGCGGCGCAACGTCCCTAGCAAATGGGCGAGTTGACTTGCTGGGAGGGCGGCGGCGCGCCCCAGCTCGTCGTCGCGCAGGCCGTCCGGGTGTCCGGCGATGATCTCCAGCACCCGCAGGGCGTGGCGCACGGAGCGGAACGGGGCGGTCCGACCGGACGTGGTCCCCACTGCGTCCTCCTGGCTGCGTCCTCGCGGAGAGCGGATGGCGACCAGCCTAGCGATGAACGGAGTCGGTGGGCGGCAGAGCTCACAGGACGGTGCTGAGGAACTCCCTGGTGCGGTCGTGTTCCGGGGCGCTGAAGATCTTGTCCGGGCTGCCGGATTCGACGATCCGGCCCTGGTCGAACATCAGGACCGCGTCGGAGATGTCCCGGGCGAACGACATCTCGTGGGTGACGACGAGCATGGTGATGTCCGTGGTGCGGGCGATGTCGCGCAGCACGTCCAGCACGCCCGCGACCAACTCGGGGTCGAGCGCCGAGGTCACCTCGTCCAGCAGCAGCACTTGCGGGCGCATGGCCAGTGCCCGGGCGATGGCGACCCGTTGCTGCTGGCCGCCGGACAGCTGGCTGGGGTATTTGTCGAGTTGGTCGGTCAGGCCGACCAACTCGATGAGGTCGCGGGCGCGTTCCGCGGCCTCCTCGCGGGACAGGCCGAGGACGTGGACGGGCGCCTCGGTGACGTTCCGCAGCACCTTCATGTTGGGGAAGAGGTTGAACTGCTGGAAGACCATGCCGATCTTCTTGCGGACCTCGCGGACGTGCCGGTCGCCGGCCCTGATCAGCTTGCCGTTGCGCTGCTCGTGGGTGAGGCAGTCGCCGTCCACGCTGATCGTGCCCTCGTCCGGCCGCACCAGGGCCATCAGCAGCCGCAGGATGGTGGTCTTGCCGGAGCCGGAGGGGCCGATGAGAGTGACGTGCTTCCCCCGGGCCACGGAGAAGTCGAGGCGGTCGAGGACGGTCGTGTCGCCGAAGCGCTGGGTGACCTGGTCGAATCGGATCAGTTCGTCGGGGGTTTCAACGGGTGACGGCAAGACGACGCTCCAGGGCTCGGACCAGCAGAGAGGCCGGGTAGGCGATGGCGAGGAAGGCGACACCCACGATGGTGTACGCCTCGGTGGTGAACGTCGCGTCGCTGAAGCCCCTGGCCTCCCCGAACATGTCGAGTGCCCCGACGACCGCGATCATCGGTGAGTCCTTCAGCATGGCGATGACGTAGTTCCCCAGGGCCGGGACCACCCTGCGGACGGCCTGCGGCAGGATCACCGCGCGCCAGGTGCGGCGGCGCGGCAGGCTGAGCGCGGTGGCCGCCTCCCACTGGCCGGCCGGGACGCCGTCGATCCCGGCGCGGTAGACCTCGGCGATGTACGTCGAGTAGTGCAGGCCGAGGCCGACGATGCCGGTGGTGAGCGCGGACATCGACGGGCCCCACTCGGGCACCACGTAGTAGAGGAAGAAGAGCTGCACCAGCAGCGGCGTGTCGCGGATGAACTCGGTGACCGCGTTCACCGGCCAGCGCACGAGCGCGAGGCGGGAGCGCTGCGCGAGGGCCCACACCAGGCCGAGCGCGAAGGCGATCAGGCTGCCGAGCGCCAGCGCCTGGAGGGTGACCAGCACCCCGTCCCAGAAGCGCGGCAGGAAGGCGTCGACGACGTCCCAGTCCCAACTCACGCGGCACCGCCGCCCACCGTGCCGGACGCCATGCCGGGCGCCGCGCCGGCGGTCAGCGCGCCCGCGCCCTCCCCGGCCCGCTCGCGCGGCGCGAGCCGCGACCACAGGCTTCCGCCGCGCGGCGGCGCCTGCCCCACCCGGGACTTGGCGTGCCGCTCCAGCACCCGCATCCCCCGGGTGAGGACGAACGCGAGGACGAAGTAGAGGACGAGGAGCAGCGTGTAGACCGGCGCGCTCTCGTTGCTGCCGAGCCGGACCAGGTTCCCCGCGTAGGTCATGTCGGCCACCGTGATCGTGGAGACCAGCGCGGTGCCCTTGAGCAGCTCGATCAACAGGTTGTTGAACGGTGGCACCATCTCCGGCCACGCCTGCGGGATCTCGATGCGCCGCAGCCGCTGGAGGCGGGTGAAGCCCAGCGCGACCCCCGCCTCGCGCTGGGCGGCGGGCACGGCCGCCAGGGCGCCGCGCACCACCTCCGAGCCGTAGGCGCCGTAGGTCAGGCCGAGCGCCAGCACCCCGGCGAACATCGGCACGAGCTGCCAGCGGAAGATCAGGGGCAGCGAGAAGACCAGCCAGAACATCAGGACCAGCGACGACATGCCGCGGAACAGCTCGAAGTAGCAGCCGGACAGGAACCGCAGGACCCACAGCCGCGAGGTCCGCAGGGCGCCGACGGCGAACGCGACGGCGGCGGCCAGCACGGCGCCGCAGAGCGTGACCTGGATCGTGATCCAGACGCCGGGCAGGAAGTAGTTCTCGAACATCCCCTGGGTCATCATCGGCACAGCTCCTCGGCGGTGAGGTCGGTCATCTCCGCCTCGGTGAAACCGAAGGGCGCGACGATCTCCAGGAGTTCACCGCTGTCCTTGAGCCGGTGCAGCTCCTCGTTGAAGGCGTCGCGGAGGTTCTTCTCCGTCGGCCGGAACGCGAACCCGCCCGCGCCGTAGGCC
The DNA here is from genome assembly GCF_035917415.1 of Streptomyces sp. NBC_01803. Lineage (NCBI taxonomy): Bacteria > Bacillati > Actinomycetota > Actinomycetes > Kitasatosporales > Streptomycetaceae > Streptomyces > Streptomyces sp. NBC_01803. The sequence continues at coordinate 2,151,508 of NZ_CP109073.1, read as the reverse complement.
GGTTCGCCGTCCACGACGGGCTGGAACGGCTCGGTGGCCTCGACCCGGCCGGACCCCTCGACCACGCCCTTGACGGTGACGCTGGTCCCGGCGAACGCGGCGGCCCGCCCCTGCGTGACGGCTTCGAGGCCGGCGACCTGGTCGGGCAGGATGAGCAGGTCGCCGATCCCGGCGGCGCGGGCGTAGTCGATCTGGGCGTACGCCTGACCGGTGGCCAGGGTCAGGTTCTTCTCCTTGACATCCTCGTAGCCGCGCAGCCCCTCGGGGTTCCCGGCCGGGACGATGAAGGCGTCGGGCATCAGGTAGTCCGGATCGGAGAAGAGCACCTGCGCGCAGCGGGTCGGGTTGATGTACATCCCGGCGGAGACGACGTCGAACTGCCGGGCCTTGAGCCCCGGGATCAGGGCGCTGAACTCGACGGGCACGGGCGTCACCTCGTCCACGCCGAGGCGGCGGAAGATCACCTTCGCCACCTCGGGGGCCTCGCCGGTCGGCTCCCCTTCGTCGTCGATGTAGCCGAAGGGGGGTTCGTTGGCGATGCCGATCTTGACCCGGCCGCGTTCGCGCAGCCGTTCCAGCAGGTCGCCGCCCGCCTCGTCGCCGTCGGCCGGGACCCGGGAGCATCCCGCCGCCGCGAGGACGCCGAACGCGGCGGCGCCCGCGAGCAGCGAGCGGCGGCTGGGGCCTGTCGCTCTTCGTGAGGGAGCCATGGGCGCGCCTCTACCCGGTCTTTGCACATGTATGCGATGTCTTTCGCGCCCGGAATCCGCGAAGGCGCCGCGGAGTCCGCGCGGGAGCGGCGTGGCATCGTGGGCATCCGGTGAAGCCAGGACCGAGCCCCGAGGAGGCCGTCACCATGCCCGAAATCCCGGCCGAGAACAGGTTCATCACCGTCTCGCTCGACAAGCGCGGAGTCAGTTGCACCGCGAAACTGCTCGCCGACCGGGCGCCGCTCACCTGCGCCGCCGTGTGGGACGCGCTGCCGCTCGGCGGTGACGTGTATCACGCGAAATACGCCAGGAACGAGATCTACGCCCTGGTGCCCCCCTTCGCCGCTGAGGAGCCGCCGCTGGAGAACCCGACGGTCACCCCGATCCCCGGTGACCTGTGCTATTTCACCTTCACCGGCACGCAGCTCGGCACCGCCTCCCACGGGTACGGGAGTGGCGCCGGACACGGAGGCCGGACCACGGTGGTCGACCTGGCGCTGTTCTACGAGCGGAACAACCTGCTGCTCAACGGTGACACCGGCTGGGTGCCCGGCATCGTGTGGGGCGCGGTGGTCGAGGGACTGGACCGGATGGCCGACGCCTGCCAGGACCTGTGGCGGGCCGGGGCGCTGGGCGAGACGCTCAGCTTCCGCCGCGCCTGAGCCGCGCCTGAGCGCCTGAGCCGTGCCGCCCGGTACCGCGCCCGGTACCGCGCCCGGTACCGCGGTCGGCACGCCGGCCGCTACCCCGGACCCGGCGTCGGGGGACCTGGCACGCCCGCGACGCCCGCCGCGTAGAGCGCGTGCGCGGCCCGCAGCACGAGGGCGTCCGCGTGCCGGGCGCCGACCAGCTGGAGCCCGATCGGCAGCCCCTCCGCGTCCAGCCCGCACGGCAGGGACGCGGCGGGCTGCTGGGTGAGATTGAACGGATAGGTGAACGGCGTCCACTCCGTCCACCGGCTCATGCCCGAGCCCTCCGGCACCTCGGTCCCCTTGGCGAACGCGGTGCCCGGCACCGTCGGCGTGACCAGCAGGTCGTAACGCTCGTGGAAGGCGCCCATCGCGCGGCCCAGCGCCATCCGGACGTCAACCGCCGCCAGGTAGTCCAGCGCCGAGTACCGCGCCCCGGCGGCGCGGATCTCCCGCAGGCCCGGATCGAGCGCCGCCACCTGCCCGGCGTCGAAGTGCTGCGTCACGCGGGCCGCGCCGCTGAACCAGAGCGCGTGGAACGCCTCGCGCAGCTCCGCGAGCGGCGGCAGCGGCGGGTCGGTCTCGGTCACCCGCGCGCCGAGGCCGGCCAGCCCGTCCACCGCGCGCCGCACGGCGGCGGCCACATCGGGGGCGACCTCGGCCTCGCTCAGTGCGGGGGAGTAGGCCACGCGCAGGCCCCTGACCCGTTCCACGCCCGCCACCAGCGCGTTGGCGAAACGGCCGGGGCCCGGCGCGAGCTGGGACCAGTCGCGCGGATCGGGGCGGGCGATGATGTCGAGCAGCAGCGCGGCGTCGGCCGCGTCGCGGGTCATCGGGCCGACGTGCGCGAGCGTGCCGAACGCGCTGGCCGGGTAGAGCGGCACCCGCCCGTAGGTCGGCTTGAGCGCGAAGATCCCGCAGAACGAGGCCGGGATGCGGACCGAGCCGCCGCCGTCCGTGCCCAGGCTCAGCGGCCCGGCGCCCAGCGCCACCGCCGCCGCGCTCCCGCCGCTCGAACCACCGGAGGTGCGCGCCGGGGCGTACGGGTTGCCCGTCGCGCCGGAGAGCGGCGAGTCGGTCACGCCCTTCCAGCCGAACTCGGGGGTGGTCGTCTTGCCGAGGAAGACGGCGCCCGACTCGCGCAGCCGGGCGACCGCCGGGGCGTCCTCCTCCCACGGCCCGTCCCCCGGAGGCTGGGCCGCGCTGCCCCGCCGGGTGGGGTGGCCGCGCTGGAGCAGGATGTCCTTCACGGTCACCGGCACCCCGTCCACCGGGCCGGCGGGCCGCCCGCGCCGCCACCGTTCCGCCGAGGCGCGGGCGGCGGCGAGGGCGCCGGGCCGGTCGATGAGCACGAAGGCGTTCACCTCGGGACCGATGGCCGCCGCCCGGGCGAGCGCCGCCTCCGCCACGTCGACGGGCGAGAGGTCGCCGGTCGCGTACCGGGCGACGAGCTCGGTGGCGGTCAGGTCGGCGAGCGGGGTCACGGGGCCTCCGAGGGGACGTAGCCGAGCCGCTTGTCGACCACGTTGACCAGCGGCTCGCCCGCGCGCCAGCGGTCGAAGTTGTCGCAGAACTGCTCGGCCAGGTCGTCGCGCCAGCCGACCGTGTCGCCGCTCATGTGCGGCGAGACGACCAGGCCCGGCAGGTCCCACAGCGGACTCTCGGGCGGCAGCGGCTCGGTGGTGAACACGTCCAGCGCGGCGCCCGCCAGCCGCCCGGAACGCAACGCGGCGGCCAGGTCCTCCTCCACGACGTGCCCGCCGCGCCCGACGTTGATGAACCGGGCCGACGGCTTCATCAGCGCGAAGGCCGCCGTGTCGAACATGCCGGTCGTCGCGGGCGTGAGCGGGGCGGCGCACACCACCCAGTCCGCGCCGGGCAGCAGCGCCGGCAGCTCCTCGCTCGCGCGCACGCCCTCCCGGGCCGTGCGGCCGACCAGTGCCACATCCACCCCGAGCGCGGTCAGCGTGCCGCCGATCCGCCGCCCGATGGGTCCTGAGCCGACCACGATCGCCCGGCTGCCGTACACCTTCTCCGTCTCGCGGTGCAGCCAGTGCCGCCGGGACTGGAGGGTGCGGCTGCCGTCGAAGTCCTTGGCCATGGACAGCACGAGCCCGGCCACGTACTCGGCGATCGGCCGGTCGAAGACGCCGCGCGCGTTCGTCAGGACGGTGGGGGAGGCCAGCAGCTCGGGAAAGAGCAGCCGATCGACGCCCGCGCTCGCCGTGTGCACCCAGACCGGGCGGGGTCCCGGCCCCGGCCAGGCGTGCCGGACGGCGTCGGAGGCGAAGTCCCACACCAGCAGCGCGTCGGCCTCGGGCAGCCGGTCGGCCAGGCCCTTCTCATCGGCGCGCACGACGCGGGCGTGGCCGGTGAGCCGGTCGAGGCGGGGTGAGGGGTCTGTGTCGAGGACGAGCACACGGGGTTCGGACATTTGGGGGAAACCCTTTCGAAACGAAGGGCTGTTTGGGTCGTTGACGAGGATTGACCACCGTAGGAAGCCGTCACTACCTTCGTCAACGAACGTCGGCGGTTTCCGCTCCGATGAATCGGGGTCAGCATGGATATCTCCTTTCTCAGCGGCCCGTTGCCGCAGCGCGGTGTGGGCGTCGTCGCGCCGTTCGACTTCGCGCTCGACCGCGAGCTGTGGCGCTGGGTGCCCGCCGACGTATCCCTGCACGTGACGCGGACGCCGTTCGTCCCCGTCGAGGTCAGCCTGGACCTGGCCCGGCTGGTCAGCGAGCACGCCACGCTGCGCGAGGGCGTGCGGGCGCTGTGCGCCGTCGGACCCGAGGTGGTGGCCTACGCCTGCACCTCCGGCAGCTTTGTCGGCGGCGTCGCGGGCGAGCGGGCCATGACCGAGGCCATGCGGCAGGCCGGCGAGATCCCGGCCCTGACGACGTCGGGCGCGCTGCTGGCCGCCCTGGCCGAGCTGGACGTGGGGCGGATCGCGGTCATCACGCCGTACACGAAGTCGGTGACGGACGCGCTGGAGGACTATCTGCGCGAGGCGGGCGTGGCGGTCTGCGGGCGCGGGTACCTGGGGCTGACCCGGCAGATATGGCGGGTGCCGTACCGGGAGGTGGTGGCGATGGCCCGCGGCGCGGTGGCGCGGGCGGCGGCGCCGCCGGAGGCGTTGTTCATCAGCTGCACCAACCTGCCCACGTACGACGTGATACCGCAGCTGGAGGCGGAGCTGCGGATGCCGGTGATCTCCGCCAACCAGGTGACGATGTGGGCCGCGCTGCGCGAGCTGGGCTCGGCGGCCGTCGGCCCGTACCAGGCGCTGCTGGACCCGGCGGCCCGGCGCGGCCCGGCGTCCATGGCGGTCGACGAGGAGAGAGGTGACGCGGTCACATGACGGCCACGGTCGGGTTCCTGTACCCGGGGCACTCCGCCGAGGACGACTTCCCGCGCATGGAGTCGCTGCTCAACGGGGCCGGCGCGGGCGTCCGGCTGCCGCTGGTCCACACCGACATCGGCACGGACGCCCACCGGGTGGACGCGCTGCGGGAGATGGGGTCGGTGGACCGGCTGACCGCGAAGCTCGGGGAGCTGACCGGGCAGGGGGTGGCAGCCGTGGTGTGGGCCTGCACCAGCGCCAGCTTCGTCTACGGCTGGGACGGCGCGGCCGACCAGGTGCGGCGGTTGGCGGCGGAGGCGGAGCTGCCCGCGTCCAGCACGTCGTTCGCGTTCGCGCGGGCGGCACGCGCGGTGGGCGCGCGGCGGGTGGCGGTCGCGGCGACGTATCCGGACGACGTGGCCGCGTTGTTCGCCGACTTCCTCGGCACGGCGGGCATCGAGGTGGTGGCGGTGCGCGGCAGCGGCGTCATCACGGCGGCCGAGGTCGGCACCTGGGGCCGCGACGAGGTCCTGGACCTGGCCCGCTCCGGCGACCACCCGGCGGCCGACGCGGTCCTGCTCCCGGACACGGCGCTGCACACGGCGGCCTGGCTGCCCGAGTTGGAGGCGGCGCTCGGCAAACCGGTGCTGACTGCCAACCAGGTCACCGCCTGGGAGGGGCTGCGCCTGCTGGACCATCCGGCGCGCTGCCGGGCGATGGGCTCGCTGTTCGCGGACCGGGCGGCGTAAGGCGGGCGGCGTAGGGGCGGCACGCGCCCGCCGGGGTGCCCGCCGGGCGTCACGGTGGCCGTTCAGGCGTCGGGGCGGCCGTTCAGGCGTCGGGGCGGCTCGCCGGGGCGGGCGCCGCACGGCGGTGGCGACGCCCGCTGGTGCGGAACGCGTGCACCGCGTGGCCGTGGCCCTGTGCCGTGCGGACCGCCTGATCCCATGTCAGCACCTTCTGCCCGACCGCCAGCAGCGGTCCCGCCGTGCGCTCGCCGATCAGGCGGGACAGCAGGCCGACGGCGCGTTCGTCCGCGACGCCGGCCCGTGCCACGTCCGCCACGTCGAGCGCCAGCAGGTCGAGCACCCGCACGTCGCTCTCCCACAGCAGCAGCCACAGTGCCCGGTGCACGAGCGGCACCGACTCGTCGGCCAGCAGCCGTTCGAATCGGTCGAGGGTGATGTTCTCCGCAGAGATCGCCATGGCCCGGCAGTATTCCGGCACACCCGTCCGCGCGTCGAGTGCCACGACCGGTACTCGCCGGGCCGTCAGGTCCGCCCGGCGAGCAGGGCGGCCATGTGATCGGCGGGCATCGGCCGGGCGTAGTGCCATCCCTGACCGGTGTCGCAGCCGATTCTGCGCAGCCGTTCCGCCTGTGCCGGGCCCTCGACGCACTCGGCCGTGACCGTGAGGCCGAGCTTGTGGGCGAGCTGCACCAGCGATGTGACGATCGTCTCATCCGCCGGGTTGAGATGGCGCGCGGTGCGGAAGCCGCGCACGAACATGCCGTCGAGCTTCAGCGCCCGCACCGGAAGCCGGCTCAGGTAGGCGAGGTTGGAATACCCCGTGCCGAAGTCGTCGATCGCGATCCGCACCCCCATGTCCGACAGATCCTGGAGCGCCTGCAACGGTCGCCCCGCCGAGCCCATCACCGCCGACTCGGTCAGCTCCAGCTGCAGGAGCCCGGACGGCAGCCCCGAGTCCCGCAACGCGCTCGCCACATCGCTCACCAGGTCCGAGTCCCAGACCTGACGCACCGCCACGTTGACGCTGACGAAGAGTGGTCTCCCCGGATGGTCGAGCTGCCAGCGGCGCGCCTGGCGGCACGCCTCGATCAGTGCCCAGCGGCCGAGCGGCACGATCGCGCCGTTCTCCTCCGCCAGCCCGATGAAACGGTCCGGGCCGAGCGTGCCGAACTGCGGGTGGCGCCAGCGCACCAGCGCCTCCGCCCCGCGCACGATGTCGTCCGCGAGCCCCACGATCGGCTGGTACTCCAGCGTGAACTCACCGCGCTCCACGCCCCGGCGGAGCGTCGCGGACAGCGACTGCCGCGTCATGCGGTGCGCGTTCCGCTCGGGGTCGAACAGCGTCCAGCGGGCCTTGCCGTCCGCCTTCGCCCAGTACAGCGTGGTGTCGGCGGCCTGCATCAGCCCGGTGGCCGTCGTGCTCGCGCACTCCCGCTCCACCACGCCGATGCTGGCCGAGACGGCGAGCCGCTGCCCGCACAGGTCGAACGGGCGCTGGAGCGCGGCGAGCATCTTCTCCGCGAGGCGGGTGAGCTGCTCGGTGCCCGTCGAGCCCTCCACCAGCACGGCGAACTCGTCGCCGCCGAGCCGGGCGACCAGATGCCCGCCGGCGCCGGTGGCGCAGTGGGCCAGGCGCTGGGCGGCGGCACTGAGGAGCTGGTCGCCGACGCGGTGGCCGAGGGTGTCGTTGATGGCCTTGAAACCGTCGAGGCCGAGATAGCACAGCCCGATCCGCCCGGTGGCGGAGTCCGCGAGCGCGCTGGTGAGCCGCTCGAAGAACAGCGCGCGGTTGGGCAGCCGGGTGACCGGGTCGTGCATCTCGATGTGGCGCAACCGCTCCTGGAGGTCGCGGCGCTCGCTGATGTCGAGGACGGTCAGCAGCGCCGCCGAGTCGTCGCAGCGGGTGGGCAGCACAGTCACCTCCGCCCACAGGGTGTGCCCGTCGGCATGTTTGAGACGGCGCGTGCAGCGCATGCGCTCGCTGTGGCCGCGCAGCACCGCGTGGTACGAGCCGCGCGTGCGGCCGTCGAGGCCGAGCCCGGTCACGGTGTCCGCGCGGACCCCGGCCAGCCGCTCAAGCGGGATGCCCAGCAGCCGGCCGAAGGCCGGATTGGCGATGAGGATCTGTCCTGATCTGCCGACCAGCGCCATGGGTAGCTGGGCGATCTGGAAGGCGGCTCGATAGTCCGCGAGGATCTCACTCTCCGTGAAGGCTGAAGGAGTCGCATGGAGGGCGCTTCCGGGGTCATGTCCCGGTCCGTTGTGGGGTCCGTTCACCGATCGCTCCCGATGGTGCTGTCGGGCGCTCCCCTGGCTGCCCGCTTGGCGTATCCGCGCTGGAAATGTGGCGATCATAGAGGCTGTGACGCGGGCTGAGCCAGTGCCCGTTGGGCCTGTCTCGGAACCCAGAATGTGCGCTTCCGACAAATATTCGACAAGCTGATCGTTTCTGCTCGTCGCCTGCGCCCTCCCGACCGTTCCCGACTGAAGAATACGCAGGGTAATCATATTGCCTATGACCCGGGCGGCCTACTGAAACAGGCCGTATTCCGGCAATTGCGAACAGAGTGGTGATCGGCATTCCCGTAAGGCCGATCGGAGGTCGATGTGCGCCGTGTCCACCGCCGGCCCACGGCCGTGCTCACCGCGCTGGCCGCCCTGCTCGGCAGCACCCTGACCGCGGGTACCGGCGACGAGGCCGTCGCGGACGAACCGTGCAGCCTGCCACGTTCCGCCATCCACCACTCCGAGGGGGTGGACACGTGGAACGAGGAGTACCCGCGTCCGGTCGGCGAGACGCGCGCCGTCATGCTCTTCCTCTCCTTCCCCGACGCCAAGCCCCAGCTCACGCCGCAGCGGATCGCCGCCGACTACTTCCCGGCGACCGCCGACTACTTCCGCGCCGCCTCCTACGGCAGGCTCGACCTGCGCACGCGCGTGGTGTCCGAATGGCTGAAGATGCCCCGGGATTCCCGCGACTACGGGATACGACGCGACTGGAACGCCGCCCTGCGCTCGGCCTACGTGCACGACGCGCTCAAGGCCGTCACCCAGCGGGTGGACCTCGGCGCCTACGACATCGTCTATCTGGTGGCCGACCCGGACGCGCCGGGCGTGGACTCCGACGCCACCAAGGTCGTCAACTTCGACAAGCCCGTCCGGATCGGGGACGACGAGATCCGACGCATCGTCACCGTCTTCGAACGGCGCGATCCCGACCGGAACGTCCTCGCCCACGAGACCGGACACGTCTTCGATCTGCCCGATCTATACAACCGGCCGGAGGAAGGATTCGGCGATTGGGACACGCATGTGGGGGATTGGGACCTCATGGGAAGTCAGTTCGGGCTCGCCCCCGAGCTTTTCGGCTGGCACAAATGGAAGCTCGGCTGGCTCCGGCCGGGGCACGTGGATTGCGTGCGCTCCCCGGGCACCACGCACCACACCCTCCAGCCCCTGGGCGCCCCCCTGGACAAGGAGAGCCCCGAGTCGGACACCCGCCTGGCCGTGATCCGCACCGGCCCGGCCGAGGCGCTGGTCGCCGAGGCCCGCGCGCCGATCGGCAACGACGCGACGACCTGCACGCGCGGCGTGCTGCTGTACCGGGTGCGCAGCGACGTCGCCTCGGCCGACGGCCCGATCGAAGTCCTCGACGGCCACCCGGACACCGGCGCGTGCCACGCCGCCTCGGTCAACCCCAGCCTGGCCGACGCGCCGCTGGAGACGGGCGAGAGCTACTACGACGCGGACGCCGGGGTGCGGATCGAGGTGGGTGAACGGACAGTGACGGGTGGTTGGGACATCAAGGTCGCCCGGTCTTGACTTCAAGCGTTGTTGAGCTTCTAGCGTGGCCGCCATGGACTCATACACGTACTCCCACAGCGACGCCGACCTCGCCGGCCAGCCGATCGGCTACTGGAGCTGGGCCGCCCACAAGGCGGTCGTCACCTCTATCCGGGCCGCACTGGCTGAGTACGGGCTCACCCAGCCCCGGTGGTGGGTGCTGGGACAGCTGGGCCTCGCCGACGACGGCCGTACCCGGGACGAGCTGTACGACACCCTCCACGGCTACCTGGACGTGGGCGAGGCTCTGCACGGCGAGATCGACGCCCTGGCGGCGGCCGGCCTGATCGCCGCGGACGACGGCCGTTTCCGCCTCACCGCCGGGGGTGAGACGGTCCGTGCGAAGGCCGCGGTGTCCGTCCGGGGCGTGCTCGACCGGGTCCACCGGAACGTGACGGATGAGGAGTACGTCACGACGCTGAAGGTGCTGCAACGGATGATCCAGAACGTGGACGGGGAGGCGTGGCACCACTGACCGGGAGCACCCGGGCGGCGGCGAGCGCCGCGGACAGCGGCGGTAGAGCTGAACGCGCCACCGCGCCGGCGTTGTGGGGCCCGGGCTGGTGCGCGTGCTCCCCGCGAGGTGCCTCCGGCCCATGGCTCGAGCGGCGGGAGCGTGAACGGACCGTGCCGCGATGGCGCACGGCCCCGAAGGCGGGACCGATGTGTTGCCGCGCTCGGGTTTCGCCGACATCGACGCCCGCCGTGCCGCCCCCTCCGGCTCCTGCGCGCGGCCTCCCATTCCTGGCGCCGCTCCCGGGATCGATCACACCGCAACCACCCGGCGGTGGAACCCGGTGACGGAATGGAGACGAGTGAGGCGGCGGATGCCCCCAAGGAGTGACTGCGCGGGGTCGAGTGATCGCATATCGTGCGCTCTGTCCGTCAGGTGAAGGGGAGGCGTCTCCGAGAAGCAAGAAGGGAGCCTCACCCGGCTTTCGCCGGGTGAGGCTCCCTTGTCGCTGTGCGCCGCCAGGGACTCGAACCCCGGACCCGCTGATTAAGAGTCAGCTGCTCTAACCAACTGAGCTAGCGGCGCCTGCTGACGTCGTAGACCTTAGCACTCCCATCCGGCGGAACAAAAATCGGTTCGGGATGGCTACGGACGACGCCGTTGCAGCTCACGGCCGTATTCGATCATCTTCACCGCGTAGTCCTCCGTCCATCCCGCGCGGTCCGCGATCGCCGCCACCGGGAGGCTGTCGAACCGCTTGGGGTCGGCGAGCTGGGCGGCGGCGATCGCCTGGTACTCCACGGAACGGTCGGCCGCCGCCTGGAACGCCACGGCCAGCTCCGTCGCCCGTCCCAGCAGCTCGCGCGGGTCGGTGATCTTCTCCAGGGCGAAGAAGTGCTCCTCGTCCGCCTGCCCGGCCGGCGGTTCGAAGAACAGCGGGGCCGGGCGGTGGTAGCGGCGGTGAGGCTCCGGTGTCCGGCCTGGATCGTCGGGCGGCGCTGGCATCGGGGGATCAGCCTCCAAGGTTCGGCGCGTGGGCGTCACGCTGCGCCGGTCCATTCTGCCGTGCCAGCTCCAGCGGGCGGGTGTGGCGCGTGGTGCCCGTCGGGGCCGTCGGAGCAGTCGAGGCCGCCGGGGCCGCCGCCGGGATCGCGTCGTGCTCGGTGCCCGGTACGGGCTGGTCCAGCCCGTACCGGACCCTGATCCGGTTCGACAGGCGCAGCAGCGGGCGGGACAGCAGCAGTCCGGCCGTCATGACCGCGGTGCCGGCGAGGGCGTCGATGAAGTAGTGGTTCGCGGTGCCCATCACCACCATCGTGGTTATCAGCGGATAGCCCACGGCCAGCGTGCGCATCAGCGGCGTGCGCCTTCCGTAGTGCCACAACGCCACCCCGCACCACACCGACCAGCCCACGTGCAGGCTCGGCATGGCGGCGTACTGGTTGGTGAGATCACCCATGCCGCTGGGCGCGCTCGCCTCGCCGGCCCACCAGCCGTAATCGCTGTACTGCGCCAGGCTGTCGACGAAGCCGTGCGTGCCGGGCAGCAGCCGCGGCGGGCTCGTCGGCATCAGCGTGAAGCCGATCAGCCCGAGCAGCGTCGAGGCCAGCAGCCAGGTGCGCATCAGCCGGTAGTGCAGCGGGCGGCGCCGGAACAGCCAGATCAGGACGGCGGGCGTGACGATGTAGTGCAGCGAGGCATAGGCGAAGCTCGACGGAATGCCGAGCCACGCCTCCTGCGTGAACAGCTCGTTGAGCGGGTCCTCCGCGCTCAGCCAGAGCGAGTTCTCCAGCCGCAGGATGGCCAAGCCGTTGCCGACCGCCGTCTCGACGTCGCCCCGCGCCAGGAGCCTGGCGCCGGAGTACGCCCCGTACACGACCACGATCAGTAGCAGCTCGGTCCACCAGCGCGGCCGGTCTCGGGGCATGGTCGTCAGACTCCAGATTCACGTCGTCTCGGCTGTCGGCATCGGCTTGGGGCCAGCCGGTGGTTAGTTAGTCCCACCGTAAGGCGAAGTCCAGGGGAACAGACGCGGGGGGAGCTTCTTTCGGTTGCGTGCGAGATGATGAGTGATACATGTGACAAACGAGAGGATCCTCATGACCGCCCGTACCCTGCTGATCCGGCATGGACGAACTGCCTGGTCGGTGGCCGGGCGCCATACCGGACTCACGGATGTTCCCCTGCTGGACGAGGGCCGCTCCCAGGCGAAGTCGCTCGGCGTGCGCCTGCACGAGGCGCCGTTCAACGGGCTGCCGGACGCCGAGATCCGCACCAGTCCGCTCCTCCGTGCCCAGGACACCTGCGAATTGGCCGGATTCGGTGGCCGGGCGACCTCTTGGGACGCGCTGCGCGAGTGGGACTACGGCGACATGGAGGGCATGACCACCGAGGAGATCTCCGAACGGCACGGCAGGAACTGGGTGATCTGGCGCGACGGGGTGACCGGCGGCGAGACCCTGGAACAGTTCTCCTCGCGCGCCGACGAGGTCGTCGCCTGGGTGCACGAGGCACACGCGGCCGGCCGGGAGACGGCGGTCTTCGCGCACGGCCACATCCTGCGCGCGGTCGCGGCCCGCTGGCTCGGGCTGGATGTCCGCTTCGCCGCCCGGCTCCGCCTGGAGGCGGCGGCCCTGTCGGGGCTCGGCTGGGCCTACGGCGAGCCCGCCCTGGAGCGCTGGAACGACACCGGGCACCTGGATGTTTGACGCCGGGCACCTGACGCCTGTCGCCGGGCATGGGCCACTGGGCGCCTGACGTCTGACGTTTGCCACCGGGCGCCTGCCACCGGGGCCCGACATCGGGCGCCCGCCGCCTGCCGCTGGGCCATTGGGCACTGGGCGCCTGACGCTTGTCACCTGACGCCCGCGCCGGAGCCGGTGGCCTACGCGCTCAGGCTCCGCACGGACAAGGTGGGCAACACCGGCAGCGCGGGCGCCCGGCGTGCGCGCCGGCGGTCCAGGAACGAGGCCACCGTCGCGTCCCCGCTCGCCGGCCGCAGGCGGCGCGCCGTGTGGTCGAGCAGGCTCGCGATCCGGGTCGAGCGCACCTGGTCGAGCAGGTCAAGTGCCCGGTTGCCGAACACCGCGGCCTCCTCCGGCTCGTCGTGCGCCACCAGATACTGGGCGAGTTCGGCCGCGTACAGAGTGATGTTGCGCGCGAAGTGCGGCTCGGTCCCGGCCGCCGTCACCGCCCGCCGCTGGCACCCGCTGGCCCGCTCCCAGTCGCCGAGCATCGCCCAGCAGCCCGCCTCCTGGCCCGCGAACTCGGCGTCCCCGAAAAACGACATCCACTCCGGGTCGGCGTCCGACCGGCCCCGCTCGTGGTGGGCCCGGGCGCGGCCCAGCGCCTCTCGCGTGCCGGGCCGGTCGCCGAGCCCGGCCCAGCCGCTCGCCTCGCGCAGCGCGAGCAGGGCCAGCAACTCGTCCGAGCCGAGCCGGAGTGCCGCCTGCCGACCGGCCTGGGCCGCCCGCACGGCCTCGCGGTGGTGGCCGGTATCGCGGGCGAGGAAGGCGGTGTTGCAGAAGGCGTGGGCCTCCAGCGCCGCGTCGCCGCTGATCCGGGCGGTGGCCAGGGCCTCGGCATAGTGGGAGCGGGCCTCGGTCAGCCGTCCGGAGTCGTGGGCCAGCCAGCCCACCGAGATGGCCAGCTCGCCGGCGGCGGAGTGGAGTTGATCACTCACGCGCTGTCGCAGCGCGCCGGAGTCGAGCATGGCGAAGGCCGCCTGGAGGGTGTCGCAGGCCGGCCGGTACAGCGCGTCGGCGCCGTGGCGGTCGTCCAGCAGGCGGATGTCGCGGACGGCCCGCGTCAGGGCGGCGGCCTCCGTTCCGCCGGGGCGCGAGGGCCCGGCGGAGGCGGGGAGCGATCCCAGAGCGGTCAGGGAAGCGACGGCGGTGGGGCCGCCGGTCATGAAAGCGCGACGCAGCACGTCGCCCTCCTCTGTGGTATCCGTGGCGTCCGTGCGGTCCGGGTGACCCGCCTCGCCGGTGAGGCCGGTGGTGCCGGCGCAGGTGCCGGTGGGGCCGCCGGAACGCGCGGACGGCGGCCGGGGGGACGGTCCGGGGCCGGTGCGAACGCCGTGCGGCGGTCTGCGCCGGCGGACGACCTGTCTGGCCTCGAACCCGAGATCGGTGAGCGTGTGCCCCGGGAACATGTGAAGGAATACCCGTTCATAGGCGTAATTAGGGCACCTGATTTCACCCGCTTCGACCCGGCCGATGTACCGGGCGTCGCAGGAGACCCGTTCGCCGATCTCCCGCGCCGCGCGCCGGACGGCGGCGGCGAACTCGCCCTGCGACATGGGTCCGCGGAGCTGACGGAAGACGTGGTTGAAGACCTGGGGGTGGCCGTCCGGCCGGGACGCGGATGATGACGTCGCCATGGCCGGAAGGTACCGGCTGTGCATCACCGACTACCGTCCGCTTTCCCGCAAACGCGACATATCCCTCGTGATCTGCCATGAACTGCCACCCTTTGCGGCGGTCCTGGGCCGTAGCCGTTGACAGGAGTCGCGCGTTGAACAACGCACCCGACAGTCGAACCAGGAGGATCCCCATGGCGGATACCGGCGAAGTGGAGCCCTGCGATCTGGTGACCGTTCCGGCCCGGCAAGGTCTGGAAGCGGTCGACATCCTGCGCCTGCGCCATGACGTGGGCCCCGTACTGCACGACCAGGAGGGCGACACGCTCGGCTTCATCGTCCCGCCCGGCACCGCCGAGGGCTGGGACCTGCCCGGCAGCGCCTGCATCCAGACCTGCGGCGGGTCGGCGTGCGGCACCCAGCCACCCGTCACCGGCAGCGGCTGGCTCGTCCCGCCGGAGGGAACGGTGGTCGACACCACCGAGCCGGAGCGGCTGCGAGCCGCCCTGGACGAGGCGGTCCGCCTGCTCGCCGTCGTGGACCGCTGCCAGCCGCGCTGTCCATAGCCGTCACGGCGGCGGTGTCACCGCCCGGCGCGCGCCTCCGTCACACTGGGGATGTGGCGAGGACCAGGCAGCGGCGCGCGGGCGGCGGTGGGCGAAGCGGCGGCCGGGAGGCCGTGGCCGAGCCGGTGGGCGGCGGTCTCGCCCGGCTCACGCCCGACCCGGACCGCGCCGACGGCTGGGAGCTGTCGCTCGACGGGGCGCCGCAGTCGCATGTGGACCTCGCCGAGCCCACTCGCCTCGCCTTCGCCTATCAGCGGCGCCTCGGCCACCTCGCCGACCTCGCCGCACCGCCCGGGCGGCCGGTCAACGCCCTGCACCTCGGCGGTGGCGGGCTCACCCTCGCCCGCTATGTCGCGGTCACCCGGCCCCGCTCCACCCAGCAGGTGGCCGAGCCCGACGAGCGTCTGACCGCGCTGGTCCGCCGCGCGCTGCCGCTGCCGCCCGGCGCGCGCGTCCGGATCCGCGCCGTCGACGCGCGGGAGGCGCTCGGCCGGATCGCGGACGGCTGGGCCGATCTGATCATCACCGATGTCTTCGACGGGACCCGCACGCCCGCGCACTGCGCCAGCGCCGAATTCCTGGACGAGGCGCGCCGCGTGCTGCGGCCCGGCGGCTGGTACGCGGCCAATCTGACCGACGGGCCGCCGCTGGCGCATCTGCGGGGCCAGGCGGCGACCGCGCTCAGCCGTTTCGCGGCTGTGGGCCTGGCCGCCGATCCGGCGGTGCTGCGCGGCCGGCGGTTCGGCAACGGGATTCTGTGCGCCTCCGACCGCGCGCTTCCCGCCGACGAGTTGACCCGGCGCTTCGCCCGCGACCCGCACGCGGCGCGGCTGCTGACCGGACGTGACCTGGTCGACTTCACGGCCGGTGCCCCAGTGGTGACCGACGCCACGGCCGTCGCCTCTCCGCTGCCGCCGGCCGGGACGTTCGGCTAGCGCGTCCGGGATGTTCGGCTGGGTCGTGTCCGCGTCCGGCGCGGGGAGGCGCGGCCGGTGCGGGCAGGACGGGCACCGCCGCGCGCCGGGCGCCGGGCGCCGGACGAAAAGCTGGTCGCGGTCGGGGACTTCACCGAGGAGAGCGGATACGTGGCGCTCTGTTGGCCCGGTGCCCGGCGCTGACGCGATGTTCCGTGCCTCGGACCTGATGGCGACCGGCGCGCGCCGCGCGCCGCGCGAGCACCGCCGGTCGGTGCCGGACGACGTGCGCTCGTCGGCTTCGGCGGCTCCCCGCCGGCCCGGCATCCGGACCCGTCGCTCACCAGCGTGCGGCAGCCGATGAAGGGCACGGGCCGGGCGATGACGCGGATGCCGCTGGCCCAACTGGCCACCCCGGGGCGGGAGTCCATGAGCCTCGTGTTCCCGACCCGAGCTGGTGCGGCGCGCCTCGTCTGGGCGCGCCGCGTGCGTCACATCGCGTACTCCTCGGTCCGCGTCCAGCCCCCGCCGGGCTTCACCCCGACCTCGTAGGTGAGCGGTTCGCCGGTCGCGTCGAACGTGATGTGACGTATTTCGGCCACGGCCGCGGGTTCTTCCAACCGGAGCAACTCCCGTTCCTCCGCCGTCGCCAGCCGTGCCGTCCAGGTGTCGCGGCCCGTGTGCGGCTTCCTTCCCGTCTGCAACTCGATGTAGCGCGTCGTCCCTTCGCGAATCCGTTCCAGCACCAGCAGGCGCGGGCAGTGCACCAGGATGCCGACCGGGAACCAGGAGCAGGACATCGACCGCGGCCGGTCGTCGTCGAACCGCAGCCGGTGCCGCCGCGCCACGCGGTCGCCGGGCGCGATGCCCAGCGCCGAGGCCACGTCCTCCGGGGCGTGCACCTCCTCGGCGGCCAGTATGTCGGCGTGCTCGCCCGCGGTGTACGCGAAGCCCGTCTCGCGCGCCGTCCGGTACCGCTCGCCCGCCGTGCGGGCCAGCAGCGTGCGGCTCCTGACGACCGTCCCGCGATCCTGCCGGGTGTCGACCAGGCCCTCGACCTTCAGCACGCCAATAGCTCGTTCAGCCGTTGCCTTCGCGACAGTCCAGTGATCCGAGATCTCCGGAACGGACGGCAGCGGATCACCCGCGGCCAACTTCCCCCGCACGATCTGGCCGCGTAACTCAGCGGCGATCTGTTCGTATTTCGGCAGAGCCACTTCGCTCCTCCTCCGGCTGGCAAGGCAACGGGTCCTCGGGGGAGCGTGGCAGCGGCCGGGTACCGGGTCAAGCGACGGTAACTCCTCAGTGGACAGCGGCAGTTGACACTGGCAAGAGAAATTCCAGCCGAATGTGCCACCGCACGCCCCACCGCGCGCCCGCGCGTTGACCGGGCGTGCGCCCGAACAGCAGGCCACGGGCGATGAAACACCCTTTCTGGCACGGTCGCAGTTGGCGAAAGGCACCCCATGCCCTCGGTGGCGCGGTCTAGTGTCCATGTCATGGTTGTTCGGCAACTCTGTGAACCCGGGGACTTGGATATCCTCCGGCCGCTGCCCGGCCGCCCGGCCGCCGCGCAGCGGGTGAGCGCCGTCGCCGCGGCGGACGGGCTGGCCCGGGTGGCCGTGGCCACCGCCGCGCCCTGGTTCCCCGGCTTCGGAGAGTTGCTGGTGCTCGAACCCGGCTCCGGTCGGCCGCCGGAGCGGCTGACCCTGGTGCGCCGGGCGCCGGGAGCCGTCGTGCGGGATCTGGTGCTCAGCCGCGGCGGGGCCGCGCTGACCGCCTCGCTCGGTGGGAACGACGAGCAGCACGTCGGGGAGGTCGTGCACTGGGAGGCCGGGGAACGTTGGCGCCGCCTCGTCAACCGCCCGCTGTACATGGGGTACGGCGAGCCCGGCGGCGTCCGGCTCGCGGTCAGCGGCGACGGGCGCACGATCGCGGGGTGCGATCAGGGCAGCCGCACCGTCGTCGCCTGGGCGGCGGCGGACGGCCGTCAGGTGGCCGAGCCGCCGGGGGTCGGCGGCAGCGAGACCGTCGCCGTGGACACGGACGGCTCCCGGCTGGCGTTCCGGCTGTGCCGCCCCTGGGAGCGGGCGCCGGACGGCGGCGTCGCGGTCCTCGGCATCGGCAGTGGCGCCGACGCCGACTGTGGCACGGGCACGGGCACCGGCACCGGCTTCGCGGCGGAGGGCATGGCGGCGGAGGGCGCGGCGGCGGAGGGCATGGCGGCGGAGGGCATGGCGGCGGAGGGCATGGCGGCGGAGGGCATGGCGGTCCACGCGACGGGGCTCGATTGGTGCTCCGGGCTGGTGTTCGACCCCGAGGGGCGGTCGCTGGCGGCGGTCGGCACGGTGGCGGGGGCCGCGGCCGGGGTGATCGTGGACCTGGCGACGGGGGAACGGGTGGGACGGGCGCTGGCCGCGCTGCCGGGGGAGGCGTGGCAGCAGATCGTGCGGCCGGTGTGGGGCGCTGACGGGCCACGGGCCGCCGTCCGCGCGGGGCGGACCGTGACCGTATGGGATCTCAAGGACGGCGAACGGCTGCTCTCCGTCCCCGAGCTGGGCCGGTCCACGGCCTGGACGCTCACCCCCGACGGCCGCGCGCTGGTCGTCGCCACCACTGCCGAGGTACGCGCTTACCACCTCGAATGACAGGCAAGGACCGGCCCCGTGACCACCACCGATCTGCTCCGTCTCCTCGACTCCCGTCCCAGCGAAGCCGGTTGGCGGGAGCTGTGCGGCCTGCTCGAACGGCTCGACGAGCGGCGGCTCGCCGCCGTCACTTCCCGCGTGCTGTGCTGGCCGGGCGGCCAGCGACCGATGCCCGACCACTGGTGGGCCCAGTGGGTGGCCGGTGACATCCGCCCCTACCACGCCCTGGCCGGTACCCGCCGCCTCGGACGGCTCGACAACGTGGAGACCGGGACCGTGCCGGTGCCCGCCGAAGTCGACTTCGCGGACGAGCTCGTCAACGAGCTGCTGGACGAACTTCTGCATGACACGGGGTACTTCGCCTCGCGGGGCGGCACCGACGCCGACGGAGCCGGTGGCATCGACGGCGCCCACGGCGGCCGGGACGGGTACTTCTACAACGGCGCCAGCGCCGTCGGCGCCCCGCCCGGCCTGCGCTGGCTGGCCCTGGCCGCCGCCGCCGAATGGCACCACAACGGCGGCGACATCGTCCGCTGGGACACCACCCGCGACGCTCCGCTCCAGTGGTATCTCGGCGGCGGGGAGTACCACGACGAGGCGTACGACCTGCACGTCAGCCCGGACGGCCGGACGGTGGTGACGGCCGTGGAGGGGCGCTGGCACGCCTGGTCGGCGCGGACCGGCGAGCCGCTGTGGGAGATCGGCCCGGCGCCGGAGAAGGATGTCTGTCTCAGCCGGGACGACCTCGTGCGGTTCGCGTTCTCCGGGGACGGACAGCGGCTGGCCGTGGGGACCGGCAGCTCCGACCTGGTCGCCGTACTGGACGCGGCGACGGGCCGGATGCTGCTGCGCGTGCCCGAAGTGCGCGACGCCTTCGGGCCGGTGGCCCTCGACTGGCGCGGGCGGCTGCTCGCGCACGCGGGACCGGCCGGGCGGGTCGTGCTGCGGGACGTGGCCACCGGCGCCGTGCTGGCCACCGCCGAGACCGGGCTCACCTCGGTGGGCGCGCTGGCCGTCGCGCCGGACGGCAGCGGCCTGTTCGCGGTGGGTGGCGCGGTCGGCGGCTCCCCCGAGGGGGCCGGTCTGGCCACGGCGGCCAGACCGGCCGCGCGGCTGTTCGCACTGCGCGAGGAGGCCGGTGAACTCACCGTCAATCCGGGGGGGTTCCTGCGGCCCACCGGATTCACCGAGGGCCTCGACGCCGACTCGCCCACCGCCGCCGTCACCACCCGGGCGATCTGGACGGCGGCAGGCCCGTTCGCCTTCATCGGCGCCGACTTCGGCTCCGTGCTCTTCAACGGCCGGGGCCAGACGCTGTGGGCCGACCCGGCGAGCGCGCTCGCCGCGTTCACGCCGGACGGCCGGGCCCTGGTCGTCGTGCAGGAGGAGATCGACGCCTGGTTCCTGGACGGGCTGGCGCTGCCCGACGACGCCGCGCCGCCGCCCGCGCTGGACTGCCCGGGGGAGGTGCTGCTCACCGGTCTGCCCGCGACCCTGGTCGGCGACGGGGACAGCGGCGGCGGGGACAGCGGCGGGGACAGCGACGCCAGCGGCGAACTCCCCTGCTCCCACTGGTCGGTGACCGTGGCCGCCATCTCCGACGACGCCCGCGCCCTGGCGTTCTGCGCGAAGCTCGACCGCGGCTCGGCCGACCGTCCGCACGTGCTGTGCCGCTGGCCGGACGCGGACGCGCCCGCCGCCGTCTCGCTGCTGCCCGCCGTCGAGGGCGCCGCCTACCTCGCCGATGTCCTCTTCGCCCCGGGCGGCGATGTCGTGGCCCGCGCGCTGCTCGGGGACGAGCCGTGCCTCGTCCTCACCGACGTGACCACCGGCCGCACCCGCTGGCACCATCCGCTGCCGCCCGCCGCGCCGCACGGCCGCGACCGGCTGCGGCTCGCGTTCAGCGCCGACGGCTCACGGCTCGCGCTGACCTCGCACACCCTGGGCCGGGTCGTCGTCCTCGACTCCGGGACAGGAGAAACGATCTGCGTGGTGACCGAGCCCGCCCGGTACGCGGAGCACTGGCGCCGGCTGCGCGTCGACATGGCGGCCCTGGACGCCACCGGCGAGCGCGTCGCGTTCGGCGCCCGCGACGGACTCAGCCGCGTCACCGTCCGCGACGTGGCCACCGGCAAGACGCTACTGCGGGCCGAGCCCGCGCGGCTGCGGCAGACCACCGGGCTGGCGTTCGCCCCGGACGGCACGCGGCTCGCCGTCGCCGGCTCCACGGACGACGGGCACGCCGCGCTGTGGACGCTGCCGCTGACCGGGGACGGGGAGGTCCCGCCGGTCATGCCCCGGATCGCGGTCCGGGATCTGTCGATGCACGATCAGCCAGACGGCACGCTGGTGTGGTCGGCGGGGGCCGACGGGCCCAGGGCGTACTTCCCCGGCAGCCACGGCTGGGGCGCGGTCTGGGACGCGGCGACGGGCGCGATCCTGGCGCACATGCCGTTCGGCCGGGCCGACGGCGGGGTGGCGCTCGCGCCGGACGGGCGGGCGCTGGTCACGGTGACGCAGTACGGGGCGCGGCGGTGGCCGCTGTAGGTCGGGCGGGTCAGGAGCACCACCAGAGGAAGCAGTCGTCCTCGTCCTCGGTGGGGGAGGGGGACGGCTGCTCCGTGGGCGTCGGCTCACCCGGGGTGGGGGACGGGCTCTCGGTGGGGGTGGGCGCGGTGGGTGTCGCGGAGGGCGTGCCGTCGCCGGGCGGCGTCTCGATGGCGCCGCTCTCGTCGACAGTGGGCTGAGTCTCGTCCTCGTCCGCGCCGCGCTCCCCGTCCCCGTCCCCGTCCTCGTCCTCGTCCGGGTTCTCCTTGTCGGCCTCGGCGTCGCCGGTCGCCTCCGCCGAGCCGCCGGGCGCGGTCGGCAGCGGCATGGGCCCGTCGGAGCCGCCGTCACCGCCGCTGTCGCCGTTCTCGCCGTCCCCGGGCTCCCCGGACGGCTCGGGGGAGTCCGCCGCGTCGGTGTCCCGCTCGGGGTCGATCGAGGGGACGAAGGCCGGCATCCCCACGTCGCCGACCTCCGCGACGCCGAGGCCGAGCACAGTGACGCCGAGCAGTGTGGCGGCGAGGTAGCGCCGCCCGGTGCGGCGCACGAGAGCGTGCCGTTTCCCGCTGCCGGGCGTGGCGACCGCCTCGTTCCCGTCACGGTCCTCGGCAACGGCGCCGGCGGGGTCCCCGGCGAAGTCGTAGGCCCCGATGGCGGCCGTCGCGGGGCCGTCCGGGCCGTCCGGGGCGCTCGGGGCGCTCGGGCCGTATCCCCATGTGGTGTCGCCCCCCGGAGGCGGGTAGCTGTCGGCGTACTCACCGGCATACGGATCGGCCGGGGCGTAGGCGGTCGGGTCCGGGTCCGCCGGGTCGTGCCGAACGGCGTACTCGTCGGCCGGGGGACCGCCGTCGCTCGCGCCCGTGGCGCCGAGCGCGCCGTAAGCGGCGTAGTCACCGGCATACGGGTCGGCGCGGTAGGGCTCGGCGGGGTCGCCCGGTGTGCCGTAGGCGCTGGGTGGCTGGTGCGGCAGGCCGTACGGGGTGTGGTCGTCCGGGTGCGCGGTGGTGGGGTCGCCGTCCGTCGGGGTGTACGCGGCGGGCGAGTCGGTGCCGCCGGGTTCGTCGCCCGGCTGAGGGCGCGCCGGGTGGTAGGTCCCGGGATGGTTGCCGGTGGGTGGGAAGGGGGTGGCGCGGTAGCTGTCGTCGGGTCCGTCATGGGCGTCGTCCGCGGGGTCGCCCGGTGTGCCGTAGGCGCTGGGTGGCTGGTGCGGCAGGCCGTACGGGGTGTGGTCGTCCGGGTGCGCGGTGGTGGGGTCGCCGTCCGTCGGGTTGTGCGCGGCGGGCGAGTCGGTGCCGCCGGGTTCGTCGCCCGGCGGTTCGCCGCCCAGGCCGTAGCGGGAGTAGTCGGCCAGGGGCGGATCGGCCGGTATCCGGCCGCCGGCGGGGGACTCCCCCGCCGGATCGGGGAGTTCAGGCGGAGCGAGGGGCGCCGACCAGGGGGCAGCCGCGCCGCACCCCGGGCATATGAGCGCACCGTTGAGGTGCCTCTGGCATGTTACGCAGTAGTGCATGGCTCCTCGATCCGCGGCGACAGCAGTTGATGAAGTGGCGAACACCTTAGCGGCGGGCGCTGTTTGAGCCGGCGTTTGTCCGGAAAGGGCGACGGTGTCCGGCGGTGGCGGGCTATTCTGCCCTTCCCCCGGCGCCCTGTCGTCCCCGGCCACTACTCTTGGGGCCCATGTGCGGAAGGTATGCGGCGAGCCGGCGGCCCGAAGACCTGGTCGGGCTGTTCGACATCGAGCGGTGGGAGCCCGCCGAGGCCCTGCCCGCCGACTGGAACGTGGCGCCGACCAAGGAGGTCTACGCCGTCCTCGACCGCCCGGTCAAAGACGCGGGGCCCGCTCCTGTCCGCCAGCTCCGCGTCCTGCGCTGGGGACTCGTCCCGTCGTGGGCGAAGTCGCCGGACGTGGGCGTCAAGATGATCAACGCCCGGGCGGAGACCGTGCATGAGAAGCCGGCGTACCGCCGCCCCTTCGCCGCCCGCCGCTGCCTGCTCCCCGCCGACGGGTACTACGAGTGGGTCACCGGCGCGGACGAGCGGGAGGAAGAGGTGAAGGGGAAGCGGAAGCGGCCCCGCAAGCAGCCGTACTTCGTGACGCCCGCCGACGGATCGGTGATGGCGCTCGCCGGGCTGTTCGAGTTCTGGCGCGACAGCACGCTGCCCGACGATCACCCCCGGGCCTGGTGGGCGACGTGCGCGGTGATCACCACCGAGGCCGAGACCAGCCCCCTCCCCGGCGCGGACGCCGAGGGCCGCGACGGGCCCGCGCCGCGCTCGCTCGCCGACATCCATCCCCGCATGCCGCTGGCCCTCCCGCCGGAGCGCTGGGACGCCTGGCTGGACCCGGGCCGCTCCGACCCGGACGAGATACGCGCCCTGCTGGCGCCGCCGCCGCCCGGCCGGTTCCGGGCGTACCCGGTGCCCGTCGCGGTCAGCAACGTACGGAACAACGGGCCCGAGCTGGTCACGGAGCTGCCCGCCCCCGAGGAGGCGACCCTCTTCTAGGGCCGGTGGACGCTCCGGGAGGAATGCGGTGCCCGGTGCGGGTGTTGTCACGGTCGACACACACTCGTAGAGGGAGATCCGCCCCGATGGGTTCCATCGCATGCCCCGCGCGCCCCGTGAGCCCCGTGAGCCGGACCGTCCGACGGACGGCGGCCGAGGTGGACTGGGCGACGCTGCGGCTGGCCGCCGAGCGGTCGTCCCGACCGGCGAAGGCGGCCGGTCGTCGTCTATCCTCCGAAGCGGATGAGCCCATGAGCGGGCTCCTGACGCTTGCGGAGGAGGTGGGTCCGGTCACCGGGACGGACGAGGGGACGCACGAGGAGACCGAAGCCGAGCGCAACGCGCGTTTCGAACGCGACGCGCTGGGCTATCTGGACCAGATGTACTCCGCTGCCCTGCGGATGACACGCAACCCGGCGGACGCCGAGGACCTGGTGCAGGAGACGTACGCGAAGGCGTACGGCTCGTTCCACCAGTTCCGCCAGGGCACCAACCTCAAGGCGTGGATGTACCGCATCCTCACCAACACCTTCATCAACTCGTACCGCAAGAAGCAGCGGGAGCCGCAGCGCAGCGCGGCCGAGGACATCGAGGACTGGCAGCTCGCGCGGGCCGAATCGCACATGTCCACCGGGCTGCGGTCGGCCGAGTCCCAGGCCCTGGACCACCTGCCCGATTCCGACGTCAAGCAGGCCCTCCAGGCGATCCCCGAGGAGTTCCGTATCGCCGTCTATCTGGCGGACGTCGAGGGGTTTGCCTACAAGGAGATCGCGGACATCATGGGTACCCCGATCGGCACGGTGATGTCCCGGCTGCACCGCGGCCGTCGGCAGCTCCGCGACATGCTCGCGGATTACGCGCGCGAGCGCGGCCTCGTCCCGGCCGGGTCTCAGGAAGGCTCAGGATCATGAGTGACGAACAGTCGCACCCGAAGGACTGCTCCGAGGTCCTGGACCGCCTGTACGAGTATCTGGACCGCGAGATGCCGGACGGCGATTGCGCGAAGTTCCAGGAGCACATCGACGACTGCTCTCCGTGTCTGGAGAAATACGGACTGGAGCAGTCGGTGAAGAAGCTCGTCAAGCGCTGCTGCGGTCACGACGATGTGCCGGCGGATCTGCGGGCCAAGGTGCTCGGGCGGATCGACCTGATCCGCGCCGGGGAAGCCCCTGCCCCCGCCCCTGCCCCGACCGTGACCCCGCTCTCCGAGCGGCCCGCCGCCGAGTAGCGGCTCCCGCGTCTCCCGGCGGCCCCGCGCGCGTGTCCCGTGCGCGGGACCGCCGTTTCCCGTCCCGCCGCTCGTCCGCCGTCTCGCGCGCCCCGTCCGGCTGTCCCATCCTGTGAGCAGGCACCTGTCCGCCCATGGTTGGATGCGGTCCGGGACGGACAGGAGAAGTGTGAAGTGCACGCTACCAAGCGGGAATCAGGCAGGACATCGTGAGGATCTTCGGCAGGGTCCGACAGCGGCCGTCCACGGACTGGCGGCTGGCCACCAACCGGGCGTTCACCCTCATCGACGACGGCCGCTACGAGGACGCGGACGCGCTTCTGACGCGCGCCGCCGACCTGGAGCCGTGGCTGTCGGAGTCCTGGTTCAACCTGGCGCTGCTGCACAAGTTCCGGCACGACTGGGAGCTGGCGCGCTCGGCCGGGCTGCGGGCCGTGGCCCTGCTGGAGAAGGACGCCAACGCACCCGATTGGTGGAACGTCGGAATCGCGGCGACCGCCCTCCAGGACTGGCCGCTGGCCCGGCGCGCCTGGCAGGCGTACGGGCTGCCGGTGCCCGGGGCGCACTCGCTCACCGACGAGCCGCTCGGCATGGACCTGGGCGGGGCCGCCGTCCGGCTCTCGCCCGAGGGCGAGGCCGAGGTCGTATGGGGCCGGCGCCTGGATCCCGCCAGGATCGAGGTGCAGAACATCCCGCTGCCCTCCTCCGGGCGGCGCTGGGGCGAGGTGGTGCTGCACGACGGCGTCCCGCGCGGCGAGCGGACGACGATGAGCGGGGGCATCGCCTCCGCCTATCCGGTCTTCGACGAGATCGAGCTGTGGGCGCCCTCGGCGGTTCCCACCTGGGTGGTGCTGATCGAGGCGGCCACCGAGGCCGACCGGGACGCGCTGGAGCGGCTGGCGGCCGACGCCGGGTACGCGGCGGAGGACTGGTCGTCATCGGTGCGGCTGCTGTGCCGGGCTTGCTCGGAGAGCCGGATGCCGAGCGAGGAGGGCGACGGCATGGCGCTGCACGATCCGCACGACCACAGCGCGCCGGGCGCCCCGGGACCGCTGGGGCACACGGGCGCGGGCGTGAGCGGGCTGTGGTCGCCGGAGCGCGAGTGCGGGCTGGCCGCGCCGGGCTCCCTGGTGCGCGGGCTGCTGGACGGCTGGGTCGCGGACAGCCCGGACACCAGAGATTGGCGGGATCTCGAAGAGGTCTGCTGAGGGCCGGATCGGGTGCCCCGGCGCTGGCCGTAAGCTGTATGGATCAGCGCGGAGCATCACCGAAAGGCGTACAGGCCGACATGGCGCAGCAAGAGACCGATGAGCGGGTCAGCGACGAGTTCATCGACGACACGCACGACTGTGCGGAGCGGGAGCAGGCGTACCGCGAGCGCGGCACGGCCCGGCCGATCACCGTCGTCGGCCATCCGCTGCTGCACAAGGAATGCCAGGACGTCACGGAGTTCGACGACACACTCGCGGCGCTGATCGACGACATGTTCGCCAGCCAGCGCGCCGCCGAGGGCGTGGGGCTCGCGGCGAACCAGATCGGTGTGGACCTGAAGGTCTTCGTCTACGACTGCATGGACGACGACGGCGTCCGGCATGTCGGCGTCGTCTGCAACCCGGTGCTGGACGAGCTCCCCGCCGACGCCCGGGTGCTGGACGACAACAACGAGGGCTGCCTGTCCGTCCCGACCGCCTACTGGGAGCTGCCGCGCCCGGACTACGCGGTGGTGCGCGGCCAGGACGCGGCGGGCGAGCCGATCGCGGTGCGCGGCACCGGGTATTTCGCCCGCTGCCTCCAGCACGAGACGGATCACCTCTACGGCCGCCTGTACATCGACCGGCTCTCCAAGCGGGACCGGAAGAAGGCGCTGGCGATGATGGACGAGGGCACGCCGCGCTACGAGACGGTGCCCAACGCCTAGTCGGCGCCGGGGAGAAGAGCGGCGGGACGTCGTCACAGGGCCGGACCTCTGACGTCCCGCTCGCATGGTTGACGCGCGTTGACCGATGGGCCACCCTCGGAGCTATCTACCTCTCACCCCACGGAGGCGGCATGTACAGACGCGCGGTACGCATCCTGCTCACATTTGTCATGGTCGCGTCAGCAGCGTTGGTCGGGACGGTCACCACGGCCGGCACCGCCCACGCCGACGGTTGCTACACCTGGGGCCGCACCCTCAGCCAGGGCATGCAGGGCGAGGACGTGCGCCAGCTCCAGATCCGGGTCTCCGGCTACCCCGGCTACGGCAACGTGCTCGCGCTCGACGGCGACTACGGTCCGGCCACGGCGGCGGCGGTCCAGCGCTTCCAGTCCGCGTACGGGCTCGCGGCCGACGGCGTCGCCGGATCGCAGACGTTCACCAAGCTCTACGCCCTCCAGGACGACGACTGCACGCCGATCCACTTCTCCTACGCGGAGATGAACCGCTGCAACTCGGACTGGTCGGGCGGCGCGGTCAGCGCCTCCCAGGCGCGGGCGAACGCCCTGGTCAACATGTGGCGGCTGGAGGCGATGCGGCACGCCCTGGGCGATGTGGCGATCACCACCAGCAGCGGCTTCCGGTCCTACGCCTGCAACAGCGCGGCCGGCGGCTCCTCCACCAGCCGTCACCTGTACGGGGACGCCGTCGACCTGGTCGGCAGCCCGTCGTTGTGCACCCTGGCCCAGCGGGCGCGCTACCACGGCTTCCGCGAGATCCTCGGCCCCGGCTACCCGGACCACAACGACCACACGCACCTGGCGCACAAGTCCTCGCAGACCTGGTCCGCCCCGAACTGCGGCGTCTGAGCGCGGACCGACCACAGCGGTCCACGGCGGCGACGGTCCGCCCCCGCCCCGCACCGGGGCGGGCCGTGCGCCGCCGCCGGGAAGCACCCGGCGGCGGCGCCCTGTCAGAAGTCGTCGTCGAACGAGACGGTCCCCTCGACCGCGACCTGGTAGGCGGAGGCGCGGCGCTCGAAGAAGTTCGTCAGCTCCTGGACGTTCTGCAACTCCATGAAGGAGAACGGGTTCTCCGAGCCGAACACCGGCTTCAGGCCGAGCCGGACCAGCCGCTGGTCGGCCACGCACTCCAGATAGGCGCGCATCGACTCGGTGTTCATACCCGGCAGCCCCTCGCCGCACAGGTCGCGGGCGAACTGGAGCTCGGCCTCGACGGCTTCGCACAGCATCGCGGTGACCTCGCGCTCCAGCCCCTCGTCGAACAGGCCGGGCTCCTCGCGCCGGACCGTGTCCACCACCGAGAACGCGAAGTCCATGTGCATGCTCTCGTCCCGGAACACCCAGTTGGTGCCGGTGGCCAGACCGTGCAGCAGGCCGCGCGAGCGGAACCAGTACACGTAGGCGAAGGCGCCGTAGAAGAACAGGCCCTCGATGCAGGCGGCGAAGCAGATCAGGTTGAGCAGGAAACGGCGCCGCTCGGCCGCCGTTTCGAGCCGGTCGATCTTCTCCACCGCGTCCATCCAGCGGAAGCAGAACTGGGCCTTCTCGCGGATGGACGGGATGTTCTCCACGGCCGCGAACGCCGCCACCCGCTCGTCCGGATCGGGCAGATAGGTGTCCAGCAGCGTCAGATAGAACTGGACGTGCACCGCCTCCTCGAAGAGCTGCCGGGACAGATACAGCCGCGCCTCGGGGGAGTTGATGTGTTTGTAGAGGGTGAGCACCAGGTTGTTCGCGACGATCGAGTCGCCGGTCGCGAAGAACGCCACCAGGCGGCCGATCATGTGCCGTTCGCCGGGGGAGAGCTTCGCCAGGTCGGCCACGTCCGAGTGCAGATCGACCTCCTCCACCGTCCAGGTGTTCTTGATGGCGTCCCGGTACCGGTCGTAGAACTCGGGATAGCGCATTGGGCGCAGCGTCAGCTCGAAGCCCGGGTCGAGCAGGCTCTTGGGGTCGGCCGGGGTGGTCACTGGCACGCCTCGCAGGACTCGGGGTTCTCCAGGGAGCAGGCCACGGCCTCGGGCTCCGCGACGGCGACGGCGACGGGCGCGGACACCCGGGCGGACTGGGCGATCCGGGTGGCGGGGCGGGAGCGCAGGTAGTACGTCGTCTTCAGACCGCGCTTCCAGGCGTAGGCGTACATCGAGCTGAGCTTGCCGATGGTCGGCGCGGCCAGGAACAGGTTGAGCGACTGGCTCTGGTCCAGATACGGGGTGCGCGCGGCGGCCATGTCGATCAGGGCGCGCTGCGGGATCTCCCACGCCGTGCGGTACAACTCCCGCACCTCGTCCGGCAGTCCGGGCAGCGCGGCCACCGAGCCGTTCGCCGCGCGCAGCGCCTCCCGGGTGGCGGCGTCCCAGCGGCCCAGCCGCTTCAGCTCCGCCACCAGATAGGCGTTGACCTGGAGGAACTCCCCGCTCAGCGTCTCGCGCTTGAACAGGTTGGACACCTGCGGCTCGATGCACTCGTACACCCCGGCGATCGAGGCGATGGTGGCGGTCGGGGCGATGGCGAGCAGCAGCGAGTTGCGCAGGCCGGTGCGGGCGACGCGGGCGCGCAGGGCGAGCCAGCGGGCGGCCCAGGTGGGCTCGGCGTCGGGGTAGTGGTCGGGGTGGAACACGCCCCGGGCGGTGCGGGTGTCGACCCACGCGGGGTGCGGGCCGTGCCGCTCGGCGAGGTCGGCGGAGGTCTCGTAGGCGGTGAGCATGATCCGCTCGGCGATCCGGGTGGACAGCTCGCGGGCCTCGGGAGAGTCGAACGGCAGCCGCAGCCGGAAGAAGACGTCCTGGAGGCCCATCACGCCGAGACCGACCGGCCGCCAGCGGGAGTTGGAGGTGGCGGCCTCTCCGGTCGGGTAGTAGTTGATGTCCACCACCCGGTCCAGGAAGGTGACGGCGGTGCGGACGGTGGCGTCCAGCTGGTCCCAGTCCACCGCGCCGTCGGCGCCGAGGTGCGCGGCCAGGTTGACCGAGCCGAGGTTGCACACGGCGGTCTGGCCGTCGTCGGTGACCTCCAGGATCTCGGTGCAGAGGTTCGAGGAGTGCACGACCGAGCCGGGCCGCGCGGTCTGGTTGGCCGTGCGGTTGGCCGCGTCCTTGAACGTCATCCAGCCGTTGCCGGTCTGGGCGAGGGTCCGCATCATCCGGGCATACAACTGCCGCGCGGGCACGGTCCGCAGCGCCCGGCCCTCGGCCTCGGCCCGGCGGTACGCCGCGTCGAAGTCGTCGCCCCACAGGTCCACCAGCCCGGGCACGTCCACCGGGGAGAACAGCGACCAGTCGGCGTCCGCCTCGACCCGGCGCATGAACTCGTCCGGAACCCAGTGCGCGATGTTGAGGTTGTGGGTGCGGCGGGCCTCCTCCCCGGTGTTGTCCCGCAGTTCGAGGAACTCCTCGATGTCCGCGTGCCAGGTCTCCAGGTAGACGCAGGCCGCGCCCTTGCGCCGGCCGCCCTGGTTCACCGCGGCGACCGAGGAGTCGAGGGTGCGCAGGAACGGGACGATGCCGTTGGACGTGCCGTTGGTGCCCCGGATGAGTGAACCCCGGGCCCTGATCCGGGACCAGGACAGGCCGATCCCGCCGGCGTGCTTCGAGAGCCGGGCGATCTGGTGGTACCGCTCGTAGATCGAGTCCAGCTCGTCCCGGGGGGAGTCCAGCAGATAGCAGGAGGACATCTGGGGGTGGCGCGTCCCGGAGTTGAACAGGGTGGGGGAGGACGGCAGATAGGCCAGGGAGTGGGTCAGCCGGTACAGCTCGGCCACCTCGTCGAGAGCCCGCTCGGAGTCGTCCTCGGCCAGTCCGCAGGCGACCCGGAGCAGGAAGTGCTGCGGGGTCTCGATGACCTTGCGGGTGATCGGGTGCCGCAGCACATAGCGGGACTCGACGGTGCGCAGCCCGAAATACTCGAAGCGGTCGTCGGCGCCGTCCGCGACGGCCCGCTCCACGAGCGCGTCCAGCCGGTCGGCATGCCGCGCGGTGAACGCGGCGGCGCGGTCGGCGATCAGCCCCTCGCGGTGACCCACGGCGACGGACGCGGAGAACGACACCGCGCCCTGCCCGGCGGCCTCCTCCCGGATGGCGAGGGTGAGCAACCGGGCCGCGAGCCGCGAGTAGGCCGGCTCCTCCGCGATGAGCCCGGCGGCGGCCTCGATGGCGAGCGCCCGCCGGCCGGCCTCGTCCGAGCCGGGGTGGGTTCCGCGGGCGACCGCCTCCGTGACGCGGCCGGGGTCGGCGGCGGGCAGGTCGGCGGTCAGCTCGGCCAGCGTGCGCGACAGCGCGGCTGTGGCGGGCTCCACGGGTGCGACGGGTGCGATGGTCACTCGGTCTCTCCCTCGGTTCGCGATGGCCCCGACGGGGGCGGGGTGGCGGGCGCGCGAAGGCATGCGGGTGCCACGGCTGTGGCACAGCAAAGACATGAGCGCGTGTCCGCCACCGGCCCCACTCGCGAGGCCCGGACTGTTCGATGCCGTTCGCGGGTGGCCGGACTCGCCATGGGCAGCACGAAACAGCCCATCGCACACCGTTGTGGGACAGCTCCGGATTCGCACCGGATTCCCTGCGGCGACAGCGAGTTGAGCATACATCTAGTGCTGGTGGATGCGAGAGCCCCTATATGTTGTGCCGTTGGTCTCGCCTGGGAGCAAGGTCAACTGCGAATGCGTGAAGAAGGTGCCCGGCGAGGAACGCCCAGTCGCGTTCCGGCGCCCGAACGAACCCCAGCCGCCCGTACAGCCGATGCGCCGTGTGCATGTGCGACTGAGTGGAAATGATGACACGCTTCAGCCCCCGCGCCCGGGCGCGTCGCAGGCACTCGCGCACCAGCGCCTCGCCCGCCCCCCGGCCACGCGCCTCGGGCCGCACCGCCAGCATCCTGAACTCGGCCTCGCCCTCCCGGGCGATATTGGCGAACTCCCCGCCATCCCCCACGAAGGTGACCGTCCCGAGCAGCTCGCCCGCCACCCCGCCCGCCGTGCCCACCGCCACCAGCAGCTCGGCGTGGGCCGCGCGGCGCGCGGCGTCCCGCAGCTCCACGAGATACTCGTCGTCCGCCCCGAACGTCAGCAGGCCGTCCCCGAGATAGACCCGGGCGCACAGCTCGCCCACCGCGTCGTACTCTTCCGGCCCGGCGTCCCTGATCACGATGTCCATGCACGCAGTGTGACCGAGGGGTCTGACAATTCTCACCCGGTTATCGCTCAGCGCCGCGTGCGCAGCACGAAGAAACCCGCCTCCTCGGCCAGGACGGCGTACTCGGCCTCCGGATAGAGCTGCCGGGCGTAGGCGACCACCGAGCGCGCCGTCCGGGAGGCGTCGTAGTAGGCGAGATACTCGGGCGCTCCGCCGTCGCCCTGCCCGATCCAGAACACCCGGCAGCGGCCGGTGAGATGGGAGATCGGGCGGACGTTGGCCGCCACCTCCGCGCCGTCCGGCACCACCGCCAGCACCCGCGCGCCCGCCTCGGCGGCCGGTCCCGCGCGGTAGGTGTCGGCGCGGGTCAGCGCGGCGGCGGGGAGGGTGGTGCTCAGCGCCAGCGCGGCGGCCACGGCCGCGGCCGGCACGTGGTGGGCGTACGCGCGCAGCCAGGGCCGCGGCGAGTGGCGGGCGCGGTCGAGGGCGTCGGTCAGGGCCAGGGCGGTGATGGGCATCAGGACGGCGCTGTAGTGCCAGTCGGTGCTCCAGTAGTGCGGCTCCTGGGAGACGAGGCGCCACCCGAGCGTCGGCAGCGCGGCGATCAGCAGCGGTGAACGCAGCGCGAGCAGCCCGGTGGTGGGCACCAGCACCCACAGCAGCGTGCGGAACTTCTCCTCGCCGCCGGTCAGGAGCTGGTCGAGGGGCCCGCCGCCGTCCTCGCCGAGCTTGGTCCAGTAGTCGTACTCGCCGCCCGTGTTGAAGCCCGGTATGACCACGCTGACGATCAGGCCGCAGGCCAGCACGCAGAACGCGGCGACGGCCAGCGCGGTCGGCGCGGCCCGGCCGTGCCGCGCCCGGCGCGCCCGGACGGCGACGACGATCGCGAGGGCCGCGGCCGTCATCCCCAGGTCCTCCTTGACGAGCAGCAGCGGCAGCGCCCAGCACAGGGCGGCGCGCCAGCGCTCCCGCAGCACCGCCTCCAGCGCGAAGGCGATCAGCGGCACCGCGAAGCAGATCTCGTGGAAGTCGAAGTCGACGGCGCGCTGCACGCCCCACGACAGCCCGTAGGCCACGCCGATCGCCGCGCCCCGGGCGCGGCCGAGGAGGAACGCCGCGGCGCGCGTCACCGGGACGACCGCGAGGGCGAACAGCGCGGCCTGGGCGACGAGAAGGGTCACCGGGGTCGGGAACACCCGGTAGAACGGGGCGATCAGCGCGGTGATCGGACTGAAGTGGTCGCCCAGGATCGGGAAGCCGGCGCCCTTGAGGTCCGACACCGGGGCCTTCAGGCCGGCGTAGGAGCGGACGACCTGCTCGAAGATGCCCAGATCCCAGGAGCGGTTCTCGAAGCGGCGGTAACGGGTCACCGACAGCGCCGCGTAGACGGCGAAGAAGGCCAGGGCCAGCAGGTAGGGGTCGCGCCGGCCGACCGCCGCCGGGCGTATTCGCGCGGGCGGCGGCGTGTCCGTCGCGCCGTCGGTGGTGGCGGGCGGGGAGGTCATGATCATCGGGGCACCGGGTCGGGAGGCGGTCACCGGCCGGGGGAGCCGGGATCTCTGCTGCGAATACGCTCCACACCCCGCCACCGGTTGACAACCCCCGGGCAAAAAAACCGGCCCGAACCGTCCCCTCACGAAAAGTGACGGCCCGGGCCGGCGGCGACCGCCGGGTCTCAGCAGCAGCCGCGATGGTGGCCGTCGCGCGGATCGGCGTACCGCTCGTCGACGCGGCGGTGCTCGAACTCGCGGCGGCTCAGGACCCGTGCCGCCGGGTCCGCGCGGCGGGTCCGTTCCACATAGCGGTCGTAGGCGTTCTCCCCGGTGAACTCGGTGACGTACCAGCGCAGCCAGGCGGCGGCCCGGCGCGGGGCGGCGGTCAGCTTCACTCCCGTACCTCCTTCTCGGGGCCCGCCGGGATGCCGCCGCCGGGTCCGAGCCCGGCCGCGGCCAGCTCGGCCCGTTCCGCCCGGGTCGGGATGAGCCCGGCCGGGGCGATCAGCCGGGACGGGGTGTACGGCGACTCACGCGGGCGCGCGGAGCCGGGGTTCCGTACCGCCTTCACACACACCCGCAGGGCGTCGGCGAAGATCACCAGGACGAGCAGCGCGAGCCCGGCGGACAGGGCCGCGTCCACCGTCGCGTTGTTCACGATGGTCCGCATGTCGCCCATGTCCTGGGCTCCGGTGAGCAGTCGGCCGCCGTCGATGCCGTCCTGGTACAGATCGCGACGGGCGAGGAAGCCGACGGCCGGGTCGCCCGAGAAGACCTTCTGCCAGCTCGCGGTGAGAGTGACCAGCGAGACCCAGGTCAGGGGCAGCAGCGTGACCCACACGTGGCGCAGCCGGCCGGACTTCACCAGCAGGACCGTGCAGATGGCCAGGGCGACGGCCGCGAGGAGCTGGTTCGAGATGCCGAAGACGGGATAGAGCGTGTTGATGCCGCCGAGCGGATCGTTGACCCCGACCCACAGCAGATAGCCCCAGAGCGCCACCACGATCGCGCTGGTCAGCCACACCCCGGGCAGCCAGGCCGAGGAGCGCAGCCGGCCGAGCCGGGGATGCACGCTCGCCAGCGCGTCCTGGAGGATGAACCGGCCGACCCGGGTGCCGGCGTCTATGGCGGTAAGGATGAACAGCGCCTCAAACATGATCGCGAAGTGGTACCAGAAGCTCATCATGCTGTCGCCGCCGATGACGTCGGCCAGGATCCCGGCCAGTCCGAGCGCGAGGGTCGGCGCCCCACCCGTGCGGGAGAGCAGCGATTCCTCCTCCACGGATTCGGCGGCGGCGGTGAGCTGTTCCGGGGTGAGCGTGAACCCCCAGGAGGATATGGTGTCCGCCGCCGACTGCACGGTGTCGCCGATGGCGGCGGGCGGCGCGTTCATCGCGAAGTACACGCCGGGGTCCAGCACACAGGCGGCGGTGATCGCCATCATCGCGACCGAGGACTCCATCAGCATCGCGCCGTAGCCGATGGTGCGGATCTGGCTCTCCTTCTGGATCATCTTCGGAGTGGTGCCCGAGGAGATCAGCGAGTGGAAGCCGGAGACCGCGCCGCAGGCGATGGTGATGAAGACGAACGGGAAGAGCGAGCCGGCGAAGACCGGCCCCTCGCCGTTGGCCGCGAAGTCGGTGACCGCCTCCATCTTCAGGGAGGGCAGCGTGACCACGATGGCCAGGGCGAGCAGCCCGATGGTGCCGATCTTCATGAACGTGGACAGGTAGTCGCGCGGCACCAGCAGCAGCCACACCGGCATCACCGAGGCCGCGAAGCCGTAGAGCACCAGCCAGATCACCAGGGTCCGGGGATCGAGGGTGAACGCGGCGGCGAGGTCGGACTCCGCGATCCAGCGGCCCCCGGCGATGACGAGCAGCAGCAGGGCCACGCCGATGACGGTGACCTCGGCGACCTTCCCCGGCCGCAGATGGCGCAGGTAGACGCCCATGAACAGGGCGATGGGGATGGTCATGCCGACCGAGAACGCGCCCCAGGGCGACTCGGCCAGGGCGTTGACGACGACGAGGGCCAGCACCGCCAGCAGGATGATCATGATGCTGAAGATCGCGATCACCGCGGCGACGCCGCCCACCGGGCCGATCTCCTCGCGGGCGATCTGGCCCAGGCTCTTGCCGTCGCGTCTGGTGGAGAAGAAGAGCACCACCATGTCCTGGACGGCCCCGGCGAAGATGACGCCGACGACGATCCAGATGGTGCCGGGCAGATATCCCATCTGCGCCGCGAGCACCGGGCCGACCAGCGGTCCGGCGCCCGAGATGCCGGCGAAGTGGTGGCCGAGCAGCACCCGCCGGTCGGTGGGGTGGTAGTCGAGGCCGTCGTTCAGCCGCTCGGCGGGGGTGGCCCGGGTGGGGTCGGCTCTCAGCACCCGGGTGGCGATGAAGCGGGCGTAGAAGCGGTACCCGATGGCGTACGAGCCGAGCGCCGCGGCGATCATCCAGGCGGCCGAGACCTCCTCGCCGCGGGCGAGCGCCAGCATGGCCCAGCCGGTCGCGCCCACGATGGCGACGGCGGTCCAGACGGCGACGGACCGCGGGGCGAACCGGCGGTCGGTCGACCGCTGTGACGGGTGTTCCTCGTGTGACGTGTGGGGGGGTGGGGGTTGCACGGTGTCCTCCGGCCTGTCCTCCTTGACTGACAGGCCCGGAATCTAGGCCCTGGGCGGCCGGATGACCATGGGGCCGTGAGGGCTACCCCGCCGGGTCGGCCGGACGGGTGGGGTGGGGCCGCTCCAGATTCGCCACGAACTTGTACCGGTCGCCCCGGTACACCGAGCGCACCCACTCCACGGGCTCGCCCCGGGTGTCCCGCGAGTGCCGGGAGAGCATCAGCATCGGCAGGCCCACATCCGTGCCGAGCAGCCCGGCCTCGC
This sequence comes from Streptomyces sp. NBC_01803, assembly GCF_035917415.1. Lineage (NCBI taxonomy): Bacteria > Bacillati > Actinomycetota > Actinomycetes > Kitasatosporales > Streptomycetaceae > Streptomyces > Streptomyces sp. NBC_01803. The sequence continues at coordinate 2,115,499 of NZ_CP109073.1, read as the reverse complement.
GCGGGTTGGCCAGCGAGGTCTCGATGGTCTCCTCGGCGCGGGCGAGATGGACGTCGTAGACCTCGGCCAGCGCCATGTAGAGCGAGGTGTACCGCACCAGGCTGCGGCGCAGGGCGGGGAAGCGCTCCTGCGACAGGTGGGTGGTCTCGATCGCCATCGGCTCGCCGCTGGCCAGCCGCAGCCGCTCGATGCGCAGTACCCGGCCGCCCTCGGGCAGGTCCAGCAGGCGGCTGAGCCGCTCGTCGGCGGTGATGTAGCCGATCTCCAGGAGCTGCGAGGTCGGCTCCAGGCCCTGGGCGCGCATGTCCTCGGTGTAGGAGGTGAGCTGGAGGGACTGGGAGACCTTCGGCTTGGCGACAAAGGTGCCCTTGCCCTGGATGCGCTCCAGGCGCCCCTCGACGACCAGCTCCTGGAGGGCCTGGCGGACGGTGGTGCGCGAGGTATCGAACTCGGTGGCCAGCGTCCGCTCCGGCGGCACGGGCGTGCCCGGCGGCAGGGTCTCGGTCATCTCCAGCAGATGCCGCTTGAGCCGGTAGTACTTCGGGACGCGGGCGGTGCGACCGCGGTCCGCCGCCTCGGGTCCCTGGCCGGCCGGGCCGTTGGTCGTCGCTCCCCCGTCCGCGGCCATGGCCCGCCTTCCCGACTTGTTCCGTTCTCCCGTCACCGGCTCCTCCGAGACATCGCGGCTCACATCGTGACATGGGCGTAAGGACGGCGGCGGCGCCGGACAGATGTCGGTCCGGTAACGGACGGCCGCCCCCGCTCGTGGACCCTTGACACCCCCACTTGGTCTAGTCCAAGCTCCGCTTCAACTGGTCTACACCTCTTGTCCACACCATGAGCGTAACGGCCGCCCCCGGGCCACGAGTGAGGGGGCCGGCCCTTGTGAGGAGGGTGAAGTGAAGCGCAAGCTGATCGCCGCCATCGGCGCGGCGGCGCTGACGGCCACCGTGGCCGCCTGCGGCTCCGACGGCGGCGGCGGTGGGGGCGGCGGCGCCGGCTCCATCACTGTCTGGCTGATGGACGGCTCCGCCCCGCAGGCGTGGCTCGACGAGCTCAACGCCGCGTTCGAGGCGGAGCACGGAGTCGAGGTCGACGTCGAGATCCAGCAGTGGGACGGCATCCAGGACCGGGTCACCACGGCCCTGTCCGAGGACGGCACCGTCGACGTGCTGGAGATCGGCAACACCCAGACCGTCGGCTACGCCAACACCGGCGGCCTGGCCGACCTCGAAGAGCTCGCCGACGAGCCCTGGGCGGCGAACATGCTCGCCTCCGCCGAGGTGGACGACACCCTCTACGCCGTGCCGTGGTACGGCGCCAACCGCGTCGTCATCTACGACAAGGGCGTCTGGGCCGAGGCCGGCGCCGAGGTGCCCACCACCCGCGAGGAGTGGATCGAGGCCCTGGAGCTGATCGACGAGAACACCGACGCCGAGCCCCTCTACCTGCCCGGACAGAGCTACTACGTGCTGGGCGGCTTCATCGCCGACGAGGGCGGCTCCTTCGCCGTCGAGGACGGCGACGAGTGGACCGGCGCCCTGGCCACGCCCGAGGGCGAGGCCGGCATGGACTTCTACCGCGAGCTCCAGTCGTTCTCCGACTCCCCGACCGACAACGACGAGGCGTCCCCGCAGCAGTCGACCGATGTCGTGCCCAACCAGGAGGTCGCCTCCTGGATCGGCCTGGGCTGGGAGGCGGGCGGCGCCGTCGACGCCATCGAGGAGCAGGGCGGCGAGGCCGACTTCGGCTACTTCCCGATCCCCGGCAAGACCGCCGACGAGCTCGGCCACGTCTTCCTCGGCGGCTCCAACCTCGCCGTCTCCGAGCGGGCCGGTGACCGGGAGCTGGCCACCGAGTGGCTGCGGATGGCCACCTCCCGGGAGTGGGCGCAGAAGTACGTCGACGCCAACGGCGACGGCGTGGTACCCGGCCGCACCGACGTCACCGCCGAGCCCGGGGCCGGCAGCTTCGCCGAGGCCATGGTCCGGTCCGCCGGCGTCGGCTTCCTGCCGCCGCTCACCACCGGCTGGGCCAACGTCGAGGCGCAGCCCAACCCCATCAAGGAGCTGATGACCAAGGCCCTCAACGGCGACGACTACCGGTCCGCCGCCGAGGAGGCCGACGCGGAGATCACCACCCGCATCAACCGCGAATAGCCCGCGTCCCCGGGGTGCCGCCGCCCCACCGTCCGGCGGCACCCTCCGTTCCCCCGCGGAGGAATCCACCCGCATGTCCGTGCCCATCGAGGAAGCCCCACCCCGGATGCCCGGCCCACCGGCCGCCATCCCGCCAGGCCCCCCGGAGCGGCGCCGCGTGCCGACCGGCTGGGTGCCGTACCTGCTGATCGCGCCGGCGGTCGCGGCCATGCTCGCGGTCCTCGGCTACGCGCTCGTCCGCAACGTCCTCATCTCCCTCCAGGAGTTCGGCCGTCGCCAGCTCATCTCCCGGACCACCGAGTGGACCGGCCTGGACAACTACCGCGCCGTCGTGGAGAACGAGCGGTTCTGGGACTCGGTCGTCAGGACCTTCGTCTTCATGGCCGTCAACGTGCTGTTGATCATGGTCATCGGCACCCTGATCGGCCTGCTCCTGGGCGCCCTCGGCCGGAAGACGCGGCTGCTGCTGTCCGTCGCGCTGGTGGCCGCCTGGGCGATGCCCGTCATCGCCAGCACCACCGTCTTCCAGTGGCTGTTCGACACCCAGTTCGGCGTCGCCAACTGGGCGATGCGCGGCCTCGGCTTCGCCGGCTACGACCAGCACAACTGGTTCGCCACCGGCACCTCCACACTCGCCATCGTCACCGCGCTGATCGTCTGGGCGTCCGTGCCGTTCGTCGCGCTCAACCTCTACGCCGGGCTGACCACCATCAGCGGCGAGGTCTACGAGGCCGCGCGGGTGGACGGCGCCTCCGACTGGCGGATCTTCTGGTCCATCACCGCGCCGATCATGCGCCCGTTCTTCCTGATCACCACGTTCCTGGAGATCATCTGGGTCTTCAAGGCGTTCACCCAGATCTACGCCATGAACGGCGGCGGCCCCGACCGCGAGTCGGAGACCCTGCCCGTGATGGCCTACATGGAGGGCATGGGGCAGAACCAGTACGGCACGGCCGCCACGATCTCCGTGCTGACCCTGGTCATCCTCCTGATCGCCATGTCCTTCTACTTCCGCCTGATCCTCAAGCAGGAGAAGGAGCAGGAGCAGTCATGAAGACGCGGAAACCCTGGCTGAACGCGACGGCGCTGGTGCTGTCCGCGCTGTTCCTCTTTCCCGTGTACTGGATGTTCGTCACCTCCTTCAAGAGCAACTCCGAGGTGCTGACGAAGGATCCGGTCTTCCTCTTCACGCCCACCTTTGAGCACTACACCACCGCCACCGGTGTGGACCTGTTCTGGACCTATGTCGGCAACAGCCTCATGGTGACCGCCGGCGCCGTCCTGCTGGCCCTGGCGGTGGCGCTGGCGGCGAGCTACGCCCTCGCGCGGATGCGGTTCCGCGGGCGCCGCGGCATGGTGCTGGCCGTGATGACGGCCCAGATGGCGCCATGGGAAATCCTCATCATCGTGGTGTATCTCAACGCCCGCGACCTGGAGGCCCTCAACAGCCTGGGCTTCCTCACTCTCGTCTACTTCGTGATGGCGCTCCCCTTCACCATCTGGACGCTGCGCGGCTTCATCGCCGCCGTGCCCAGGGAGCTGGAGGAGTCCGCGATGATCGACGGCTGCGACCGCGCCCAGGCGTTCTTCCGCGTCATCTTCCCGCTGCTCGCCCCCGGCCTGATGGCGACCTCACTGTTCGGCTTCATCCTGGCGTGGAACGAATACGCCATGGTCCTCGTGCTCAACAAGGCGCCGGACAAGGCCACGCTGCCGCTGTGGCTCACCCAGTTCCAGACGAACTTCGGCAACGACTGGGGCGCGACGATGGCGGCCTCCTCCCTGTTCACCGTCCCGGTGCTGCTCGTCTTCCTCATCCTCCAGCGACGGGTCACCGGCGGTATGGCCGCGGGTGCCGTGAAGGGATAGCGCCCGCCCATGACGATCGCCGCGCACACCTCCGACACCCTGACCCGGGACGCCCTCGCCGTCCTCCAGCCGACGTTCGCCGGCACCACCACCGCCCCGGCCTGGCTGCCGCGGCAGTTGCGGAACGGGATGACCGGCGTCGGCCTCTTCGGGCGGAACGTCGTCTCGCTCGAACAACTGGCCGGACTCACCGCGCAGTTGCGCCAGGCCAGGCCCGATGTGCTGGTCGCGATCGACGAGGAGGGCGGCGACGTGACCCGGCTGGAGGTGCACGGCGGGTCCTCGTTCCCCGGCAACCACGCGCTCGGCAGCGTGGACGACCCGGAGCTGACCCGGGCCGTCGCCGCCGAGCTGGGGCGCCGGCTCGCGGCGGTCGGCGTCACCCTCAACTGGGCGCCCTCCGCCGACATCAACACCGACCCCCGCAATCCGGTGATCGGCGTCCGTTCCTTCGGCGACGACCCGGCGCTGGTCGCCCGCCACACCGTCGCCTACGTCACGGGTCTGCAGAGCGCGGGCGTCGCCGCCTGCGTCAAGCACTTCCCCGGCCACGGCAACACCAGCGTCGACTCCCATCTCGCGCTGCCCCGCGTGGACATCGACCTGGACACTCTCCACAGCCGCGAGCTGGTGCCGTTCAAGGCCGCCATCGCGGCCGGCGCCCGGTCGGTCATGAGCGCGCACATCCTGCTGCCCGCCCTCGACGCCGACCGGCCCGGCACCCTCAGCCCGGCCGTGCTCACCGGCCTGCTGCGCGCCCCGGTAAGTGCCGGGGGCCTCGGCTTCGAGGGGTTGATCTTCTCCGACGCCATCGAGATGCGGGCCGTCGCCGACACCTACGGCCTGGACCACGGCTGCGTCCTGGCCGTCGCCGCCGGGGTCGACGCGGTCTGCGTCGGCGGCACCCCCTCCGACGAGGCCGAGGTGCTGCGCCTGCGCGATGCCCTGGTCCGGGCCGTGCGCGCGGGCGAGCTGGCCGAGGATCGGCTGCACGACGCCGCCGAACGGGTGCGCGCCCTGGCCCGCTGGACCGCCGAGGCCCGCCGGAAGGCCCGGAACGACTCGGGGGCCGACGGGCGGGCCGGCGGGCCGGCGGCCGGTGACATCGGTCTGACCGCCGCCCGCCGCGCGCTGCGCGTCACGCCCGGTCCCGGCGCGGGCCCGTACGAGCCGCCGGCCGTCGCCCCCTACGTGGCCGTTCTCACCCCGGTGGCCAACAGCGCGGCCGGCGAGGACACCCCCTGGGGCGTCGGCGCCGAGCTGGCCCGGCTGCTGCCGGGCACCCGCACCGGCACGTTCGCCAGGGGCGACGCCGACCGCGGCGGCACGGACGCGCTCGCCGCCCATCTGCTGGACGCCGCGGGGGACCGGCCCCTGGTCGTCGTGGTCCGCGACGTCCACCGCCACCCCTGGATGGCCGCCGCGCTCGACGCGCTGATCGCCGCCCGCCCCGGCGCGACCGTCGTCGAGATGGGCGTGCCGCACGCGCCGCCCGTCGGCGGCCTGCACATCGCGACCCACGGCGCCGCCCGCGTCTGCGGCCGGGCCGCCGCCGAGGTCATCACGGGACAGCTCCCCACCCAGCCCTAGGAGGCACCGAACCATGTCCGCCACGCAGCCGGGACGGCTGATGTCCGGCGAGATGGCCGAGCAGCCCGCGGTGCTCCGCCGCCTGCTCACCGAGGGTGCCCCCCGCATCCGCGCGGTCGCCGCGCGGATCGCGGCCCGCGGCCCGCGCTTCGTCCTGCTGACCGGGCGGGGCTCCTCGGACCACGCGGCCCTGTACGCCAAGTACCTGATCGAGATCCTGCTCGGCAAGCCGTGCGGCCTCACCTCCATGTCCACCACGACCGCCTACGGCGCCACCCCGGACCTCACCGACTGCCTGGTCATCGCGGTCAGCCAGTCCGGCGGCTCGCCCGACCTGGTGGCCTCCACCACGGCCGCCCGCGCGGCCGGCGCGATCACCCTGGCCGTGACCAACAGCGCGGACTCCGCGCTCGCGCGGTCCGCCGAGCACCACATCGACGTGCTGGCCGGGCCGGAACGGGCGCTGCCGGCGACCAAGACCTACACCGCCGAGCTGCTCGCCCTCTACCTGCTGGTCGAGGGCCTGCGCGGCGGCGACGGGGTGCCCGCCGCCGCGGCCCTGCCCGCCCGGGCCGAGGCCGTCCTGGCCCGCCAGGCGGAGATCCGGCGGCTTTCCGCCCGCTACCGGTTCGCCGAGCGGATGGTCCTCACCTCGCGCGGCTACGGCTACCCGACCGCCAAGGAGGCGGCGCTGAAGCTGATGGAGACCAGCTACATCCCGGCCCTGGCCTACTCGGGCGCCGATCTGCTGCACGGCCCGCTGGCCATGGTCGACAACGTCTCGCCGGTGATCGCGATCGTCGCGGCCGGCCGGGGCGGTGAGGCGCTGCGGCCCGTGCTGGACCGGCTCCGCGACCGGGGCGCCGACCTGGTGGTGATCGGGCCGCGCGCCGAGGTGGCGGCGGCCTCCGCGGGGTTCGCGCTGCCCACCGCGGGCGTTCCCGAGGAGGTCCAGCCGATCTTGGAGATCATGCCGCTCCAGCTTCTCGCCTACGAGGTGACCCTCGCGCGGGGCCAGGACCCGGACGCCCCCAGGGCGCTGGCGAAGGTGACGGAGACCCGCTGACCGGACAACGCCGACCGGACAGCGCTCGGTGGCGGTGGCGGTGGCGCGGGGCCGGTGGCGCGGTACCGCGGGAAAACACCCCCGGAAGCACCCACGGGCCGCGGCGCCGGGGAGGGACCCTCAACCCTCTCGGCACCGCAGCCCGGAGCGACTTGCGGGCCCGGGACGCCGTCAGGGCAGAGAGCGTCTCGGGACCTCGCTCTGCTCTCCTGTGCGGGGAGAGCAGAAGTGCTGTGTCCGCCTCTCATTCTGGACCTCATCCGCGCGGTGTGTCCATGCTCTGAACGCGGTTCCCGACGTATTTACCCCTACGTCATCGACTCTTGTAGTACGGGACCGCCGACGGCCGCCCCCGGTAAGCTCGCGGATGTGCCCTCAATGAACGACCTCGTCCGCCAGCACACCGATCTCGGGGAACGCGACCTGGAGTGGCTCCATCTGCTGGTCTCCGAGTGGCAGCTCCTCTCCGATCTGTCCTTCGCGGACCTGGTGCTGTGGTTGCCGACCCGCGACGGCGCCCGCTATGTCTCCGTGGCGCAGATGCGGCCCAACACCGGCCCCACGTCCTACCAGGACGACATGGTCGGGCATCTCGTCCCGCGCGGCCGGCGCCCGTTGCTCGACGTCGCCCTCGACGAGGGCCGCATCGTGCGCGAGGGCGACCCCGAGTGGCGTGAAGAGGTGCCGGTGCGCGTGGAGTCCATCCCCGTCCGCCGCGAGGGCCAAGTGCTGGGCGTCATCGCCCGCAACACCAATCTGCTGACCGTGCGCACGCCCAGCCGGCTTGAGCTCACCTATCTCCAGAGCGCCGCCGACCTGGCCCAGATGATCGCCGGCGGCGCCTTCCCGTTCCCCGGCCAGCAGGTCGGGATGGACCGGGCGCCACGGGTCGGGGACGGCTTCATCCGGCTGGACGCCGAGGGCGTGGTGCAGTACGCCAGCCCCAACGCCCTGTCCGCGTACCACCGGCTGGGCCTGGCCACCGACCTGGTCGGCCTGCCGCTGGGCCCGACCACCGCCGACCTGGCCCCCACCCGCGGCCCGGTGGACGAGTCGTTGGTCAAGCTGGCCAGCGGCTACGCCCCGAGAGAGGCGGAGATCGACGGCAAGGACTGCGTCATCCAGCTCCGCGCGATCCCGCTCAAGCCCAGGGGCGAGCGCATCGGCTCCCTGATCCTGCTCCGCGACGTGACCGAGCTGCGGCGCCGCGAGCGGGAGTTGATGACGAAGGACGCCACCATCCGGGAGATCCACCACCGGGTGAAGAACAACCTGCAGACTGTTGCCGCGCTGCTGCGCCTCCAGTCCCGGCGCATCGGCGCGACCGGCGACAGCCGGGCCAGGGCCGCGCTGGACGAGGCGGTGCGCCGGGTCGGCTCCATCGCCATCGTGCACGAGACCCTCTCGCAGAACCTGGACGAGCACGTCGAGTTCGACGAGATCGCCGACCGGGTGATCGCCATGGTGGGCGAGCTCTCCCCGGACGGCCGGGTCGTGGGGCGCCGCACCGGCCGGTTCGGGATTCTCGACGCCGAGACCGCGACCCCGTTGTCCATGGTGCTCACCGAAGTCCTCCAGAACGCCCTGGAACACGCCTTCCCGGCGGGGGAGCGCGGCTCGATCGAGGTGGGCGCCCAACGGGCGGACGTGCCCAAGGACCCGGACCGGCTGCTGGTCACCGTGCAGGACAACGGCCGTGGCCTGCCGGAGGGGTTCGACCCGCGTAGCGACGGGAATCTGGGGCTGCAGATCGTCCGGACACTGGTGGAGGGCGAGTTGGGCGGCCGGTTCGACATGCTCCCGGCCGAGGGCGGCGGCACCCGCGTGGTGCTCGACCTGCCGCTGGACCAGGAGAAGCGCTGAGCGGCGAGCGCCGGCTGTGACAACGCGACCGCTCACAGCAAGCGTTGAGCCCCGTCCCGCGATGACAGGGTTCGCGGGGCGGGGCTCAACGGTGAATCGCGATATGCACCTGGGGTGCTGCGCGTGCTACGGCTCGGGGCAGCACAGAGGGGTCAGACGGTCAGGCGGTGGCCTTGCGCGCCCGGTTGCGGGCGGCGCGGCGCTTCATGGCGCGGCGCTCGTCCTCGCTCATTCCGCCCCAGACACCGGAGTCCTGGCCGGACTCCAGGGCCCACTGCAGGCACTGCTCCATGACGGGGCAGCGGCGGCAGACGGCCTTGGCTTCCTCGATCTGCAGCAGCGCAGGACCGGTGTTGCCGATGGGGAAGAAGAGCTCGGGGTCCTCCTCGCGGCAAACGGCGCTGTGACGCCAGTCCATGTCTGCTCCATCTCCTGCACGTTGCAGTTACATTGCTTGTGAATGTGAACGCTTTCACGAATCCCCCCACAAATACGAGCCGTTGTCCAAGCGTCTTCCGATGGAGACCCTCGCTGCGGACCCGCAGAGGTGGAGAAGGGGATTCGGGCTCTCAAGGGGGCCGATGCTTCGGCCGTCCCGATCGCCATGAAGAGGTTCGCAAACCTCGGGCGTCGGCACAACCCCTTGCAGAAAGTTTTTTTTGAATCCTCGGTGTCGCCTAGCTCACAGCCCTACTTCCCTCGGGTGGAGACTGCGCTAAACGTTCGAGTGGAAGGACTTTTCGCCGTTCCGCTCACACAATCACACGCAGTGCACGGTGCACGCCTGTGAACGAGACACTGGTACGGACTCCCAGGTGGTCACCGTCGAGCTGAAACGGAAGTGGCACCTGCGATCGCAAGGTGAAGTCCGACTCGTCGTGCAAGGAGACCACATGCTTGCCGTGCGGTCCGCGCTCGGGTGACGAACGCAACAACTGGGTCCCGTACCGGGTCAGCGCCGCGGACGACAGCCGCGAGAGCGCCAGCACGTCCAGCCCGGTGTCGAACGACGCCCGGGGCGCCGCGAAGACCGGGCGGTTGCCCAGGAACGTCCACGGAGCCGTATTGCACACTATCGACAACGCCAGTCTCTCAACAGGGTCCTGGCCCGACCGGATCAAAGAGATCGTGCCCTTGGTGCGCCGCGGGTCGCCGAAGAACTGCCGCACCGCCTGCCGAAGATAGAGCGCGTGGGTGGACCGCTTCCCGCGCTCCCGCTGCGACTCCACCCGTCCCACCACGCCCGCGTCGAAGCCGTACCCCGCGCAGAACGTGAACCAGCGGGCCGGCGCCTCGGCGTCCGACGTGCCCGGCGTCCCGGTCGCCAGCCCCAGGCCGATCGCGCGCTCGGACCCGGCGTGCAGCGCGGACAGCAGCGCGCCGGTGGCCTCCACCGCGTGGTTGGGATAGCCCAGCGCGCGGGCGAAGACATTGGTGGACCCGCCGGGGACGACCGCCAGCCGCGGCAGGTCGCCGGTGTCGGGCCCGTGGTGCAGCAGCCCGTTGACCACCTCGTTCACCGTGCCGTCGCCGCCGAGGGCGATCACCACGTCCGCGGTCCCCTGCTCGGCGGCCTGCCGGGCCAGCTCCCGGGCATGCCCCCGGTACTCGGTCTCCGCGACCTCCAGCTTGAGATCGCTGGCGAGCGCGTGGGTGAGAACGTCACGGGTCCGCGCGCTGGTGGTAGTGGCGACCGGATTGACCACGAGAAGTGCGCGCATGACAGGCAGAGTACCCAGGCCAGGGCGGGGAAGGCGCGGCCGGTGGGGGATACGCTTGCCGGGTGAGCAAAAACAGCGCCGAAGAGACCGGGCGGCCTGTCATCGAGCGCCCGCGCAGAGTGAGTGTGGCCGCCGCGCTGAGCGGGCTGCAGGGGCTGGTGCTGGCCGTGCTCGGGGCCGTCATGCTCGCTGTCGCCGTGGCCGGCGACCCGGATGATCTCACCCAGGCCGTGACGGGCGCGGTCACGCTGCTCGCCCTGGCCGCGCTGCCGCTCGCGGCGGGGCGCGGGCTGTGGCTGCTGCGGCGCTGGAGCCGGGGCCCGGCCGTGATCGTGCAGCTTCTCGCGCTGCCCATCGCTTTCACGCTGCTGGGCAGCGGCGGCCTGTGGCCGCTGGCCGCGGTCGCCCTGGCGGCCTCCGCGCTCACGGTGCTGGCCTGCCTGGTGAACCCTACGGCGACCGAGGCCCTCGGCATCGGCCCCCGGGAGGCGTGACGGCCCCGCCGGGCGCGGCTACTCCTCGACCAGCAGCTTCTCGCGGAGCTGGGCCAACGTGCGGGCCAGCAGCCGCGAGACGTGCATCTGCGAGATGCCGACCTCCTGCGCGATCTGCGACTGCGTCATGTTCCCGAAGAAACGCAGCAGCAGGATCTTCTTCTCGCGCGGCGGCAGCTCCTCCAGCAGGGGCTTGAGCGACTCCCGGTACTCCACGCCCTCCAGGGCGTCATCCTCGGCGCCCAGGGTGTCCGCCACGGCCGGGGACTCGTCGTCGGTGTCCGGCACGTCCAGCGACAGCGTGCTGTAGGCGTTCGCCGACTCCAGCCCCTCCAGCACGTCCTCTTCCGAGATGCTCAGCCGCTCGGCCAGCTCGTGCACCGTCGGCGCGCGGCCGTGCTGCTGGGACAGCTCGGCGGTCGCCGTGCTGAGCGACAGCCGCAGCTCCTGGAGCCGACGCGGCACCCGCACCGCCCAGCCCTTGTCCCGGAAATGCCGCTTGATCTCGCCGACCACCGTGGGCGTGGCATACGTGGAGAACTCGACGCCGCGGTCCGGGTCGAACCTGTCCACCGACTTGATCAGGCCGATGGTCGCGACCTGGGTCAGGTCGTCCAGCGGCTCCCCGCGGTTCCGGAAGCGCCGGGCCAGGTGCTCCACCAGCGGCAGATGCATCCTGACCAGGCTGTTGCGCAACTCGGCGCGCTCTGCCGAGCCGTCGGGCAGCTTGCGCAGCTCGATGAAGAGATCGCGTGCGGCGCTTCTGTCCTGCGGGTCCGGCAGAGCGCGCCGCCGCCCCGAGCCCGGCTGCCTCGCCGGCTCGGGCGCCGCGGCCCGCTCCGGCTGTCCGGTCCGCTCGGCCTGTCCGGTCCGCTCCGACTGTCCGGTCCGCTCCGACTGTCCAGGAATGGCAGCGCCGGTCGCTTCCGACTCGGCCGTCGCCGCCGTCTGATCCACTTCGTTCACCTCGGCCCCCTCGTCCCCTGGCGGCCCCTGAGCGCCGGTCACGGTGCTCCGGGGGCGGCGCCGCGCTTCTTGTGCAGGCTGATGCTGACCGTCTTGTCCTCACCGACGGCCGATTCGACCTCGCCCGCGAGCGCCGTCAGAACCGTCCAGGCGAAGGTGTCCCGCTCGGGCGCGTGCCCTTCCGTGGTGGGCGCCGATACCGTCACCCGCAGGGCGTCCCCGACCAGCGTGAAAACGCAGTCGAGCACGCTGCCGGGAATCGCCTGCTGGAGCAGGATGGCGCATGCCTCGTCCACCGCGATGCGGAGATCCTCGATCTCGTCGAGGGTGAAGTCCAGCCGGGCCGCCAGACCGGCCGTGGCCGTGCGCAGGACCGACAGATAGGCACCAGCCGCCGGCAGCCGGACTTCCACGAAGTCCTGCGATCCGGGCTCACCTGGGATTGGGGACACCCTCACCTCCACAGAGACTCTCAACCGTTGAGCGCTCCCGGCACCGCTTCCGGTGGCCTGGCGCGCCCTGCGACGCTATCGCGATCCATGGCGCGCTGTCGCCTGCTCTTCAACGGGCCGACTGTCCTGACCACCTCGGCGGTATCACTCATCGTAATGCATCCAGTGCGCACTGTGGCCATCCGGGAAGCGCCAATTCCTCTGATTCTGCCTGGTGTTGCGCACGGCCCGGCGCACGGGGCCCGTGGTGATCGCCGATCGGACGCGGCCGTGACGGCCGGGACGGCCGGCGTCAGGGCCAGCCGTGGAGCGTGATGCCCGGCTCGCCGCCGCCGAGGCAACGCTCGATGACGCGGTCGGCGGAGAAGACGATCTCCCCGGGGATCTCGTCGGTGCTCACCCAGGCCACCCGGGAGTGCTTGTGCGGCTCGGCGTTGATCAGGGTCCCGCTCCACCGGTGGGTGAGGAAGACGACGGTGAGAAATCCGTCCGGCGACTCGACGCCGTGCGCCGCGTGGATCACGTGTGCCAGCCGGAGGTCGGCCGGGTCGACTATGAGGCCGGTCTCCTCCTTCAACTCGCGGACCGCGGTCACCGTGACGGGCTCGCCCAGGTCGCTCTTGCCGACGGGCAGGTCCCACAGGCCGCGCCCGAACTTGGCTTCCGGACCGCGCTGGAGGAGCACGATGCGGTCGGTCTCCCGGTCGTGGACGACGACCGCCGCCACGAGGAGGGTCATGGCGGCCGTGGCGGGCGGCAGGGGGCTGGGCGTGCTTGGCATGGGGCAAGCCTAGGCGCTGCCACCGACAGTCGGTCGGAGAGCCGGACTCGGGGCCGGATCCGGGATCCGGGCCCGGAGAACCCCGCCTCCTGGTGCTGCCGCCGCGCACCGACGACCGCCACATCCTCTGTCCGAAGGCAGGCTTGGTGAAGGGGGAGCACCGGGCACCCGGCACCGTGTGCCGAGCGAGGGCGATGACCGCGAACAGCCCTACGTCACCCGGCTCCCCGACCGGCCGTCACCGGCCCCGGCCACCGGGGCCTGACCGAACGGCACGTGACCGCCGCCGAGTTGGCCCGGCGCGCGGCCCGCCTCGACGCGGTGGAGACCCGACTGTGCTGCGGCCCGCTCGCCATGCGCGACGGAGCACCGCTCCGTAGAGCGGAACGGAAGTCCCGACCCCCCGGACGGGGACGGGGACTTCGAGCCGCCGCTCATCGACCGGCGCGCCCCGGTCGCCCCGCCGTTCCCCCTGGCCACCGCCCGTTTCACCGGAACACGTCCGGCGTCGCCGGACGGGCGATTCGACGGCACCGCCGCGCCGTTCGGCGACGCCACCACCCCGTTCTCCGCCCTCGACGCGGCCCGGACCGACCGGATGAGCCGCACGGGGAGATGCCCCGGCGTGCGCGCCGCGAGGCGGAGCCGGCCGGCCCGACGTGCGTCCTGGCCGAGGTCCGGACCGGCTCGGGACCGGGCCGTTCGGGGAACGGGGCGGGCGGCGCGTCCCCGTCACGACCGAGCGGGAGGGGCCACTGCCGGGTACGGCGGCCCGGCCCGGGCCGGTGGGGGACTCCTGCGGGCGGCCGGGCACGCCGCCGGTCGACGTCCACCCCTCGATCCGGTGGGCCACTGGGCGGGAATTCCGTTCGGCGCGGCCCCCACCCGCGTATCCCGGGCCGCCGCACGGACGATCCGTCCGGCCTCAGGGTGCCAGCACGTCCAGCTCGCGCAGGGCGCCGAGGGTGATCTCCCGCGTCAGGCTCTCCGCGCGGTCCGCCTCGCCGGCCCGGATGGCCTCGGCCACCCGGACATGGAGGGTGACGGCGGCCGGGTCCGGGTTCTCGAACATCACGTGGTGGTGGGTCCGGCCGGCCAGGACGGCGGCGACCACGTCGCCTAGCGGCGCGAACATCTCGTTCCCCGAGGCCCGCAGCACCACGCGGTGGAACGCCACATCGTGCACCAGGTACGCCTCCAGCTGCCGGCCCCTGGAGGTGGCGACCATGCCCAGGGCGTGCTCGGTCAGGGCGGCGCACTGCTCGGGCGTGGCGTTCCGGGCGGCGAGCCGGGCGGCCACTGGTTCGACCGCCGACCGCAGCACGGTCAGCGACCGCAGCTGCCGTGGCCGGTCGGAGCCGGAGAGGCGCCAGTCGATGACACGCGGGTCGAAGACGTTCCACTCCTCGGCCGGGAGCACGGTGACCCCGACGCGGCGGCGGGACTCCACCAGGCGCATCGACTCCAGCACCCGGATCACCTCGCGGACGACCGTGCGTGAGACCTGGTGCCGCTGGGCCAGCTCCTCGGTGCGCAGCACGCTGCCCGGGGGGTACTCGCCGGCCGTGATCGCGGGACCGAGGGTGTCCAGCACGCGGGCGTGCTGTCCGCTCATGAGCACAGCCTAGAGGTCGTCCCGCCCATCGCTTAAAAGTATTACTTATTTGTCACAGACTCTTGAATAAGTCGTACCTCATCGGCTTCAGTGAGGTGAAGGGCAGAAGAGCACCGGAAGTCGACGAAGACGAGGACAGCGAGGTGTGCGCCATGCGGAATCCACCGGTGATCGTGGTCATGGGTGTGACAGGGACCGGCAAGACCACGATCGGCACCAGGCTCGCGTCCGCCCTCGACGTCCCCTACGCGGAGGGCGACGACTTCCACTCGCCCGCCAACATCGCCAAGATGTCGGCCGGCATCCCGCTGGACGACGCCGACCGGTGGCCCTGGCTGGACGCCATCGGACGGTGGGCGGCCGAACGGGCCGGGCAGGGCGGGGTGGTGAGCTGCTCGGCGCTCAAGCGCGTCTACCGCGACCGGCTGCGTGTCGCCGCGCCGGAGCTCTTCTTCCTCCACCTGACCGGCGACCGGGACGTGATCCACCGCCGGATGTCCGAACGCAAGGGCCACTACATGCCGCCCTCGCTGCTCGACTCCCAACTCGCCGCGCTCGAACCGCTCCGCGCGGACGAGGCCGGCGCGGACGTCGACATCTCAGGCCCCCCCGAGGCCACCACCGACCACGCGCTCGCCGCCGTCCGCGTCGGGATACACCCCTGATCCCCTCCTTCACCTTGAGGAACACCGCATCATGAACAGTCGTCTCAGCGTCGAGACCCTGGCGGCGGACGCCGTCGAGCCGATCACCTCGGCCGGCGACGCACGCCTCGGCATCGCCGTCCTGGCGGGCATCGCCGTGATCGTCCTGCTCATCACCCGGCTCCGGCTGCACGCCTTCCTCGCGCTGACGATCGGCTCGCTCGCGCTCGGCGCGTTCGCCGGAGCGCCGCTGGGCAAGGTGATCGCCAGCTTCACCGCTGGCCTGGGCTCCACGGTCGCGGGCGTCGGCGTCCTGATCGCGCTCGGCGCGATCCTCGGCAAGCTGCTGGCGGACTCCGGCGGCGCGGACCAGATCGTGGACACCATCCTGGAGCGCGCGAGTGGCCGGGCGATGCCGTGGGCCATGGTGCTGATCGCGAGCATCATCGGCCTGCCGCTCTTTTTCGAGGTCGGCATCGTCCTGCTGATCCCCGTGGTGCTGCTGGTCGCCAAGCGCGGCGACTACTCGCTGATGCGCATCGGCATCCCGGCCCTGGCCGGGCTTTCCGTGATGCACGGGCTGGTCCCGCCGCACCCCGGTCCGTTGGTGGCGATCGACGCGGTCGACGCCAACCTCGGCGTCACCCTGGCCCTGGGCGTGCTCATCGCCGTGCCGACCGTCATCATCGCCGGACCGGTCTTCTCCCGCTTCGCCGCCCGCTGGGTGGACGTGCCCGTGCCCGAACGCCTCGTCCCGCAGCGCCCGTCCGAGGATCTGGCCACCCGCCCCGGCTTCGGTGTGACCGTGGTCACCGTGCTGCTGCCCGTGGTGCTGATGCTCTCCCACGCGCTGGTGGAGATCGTCGTGGACGACCCGGAGGCGCGCGTTCAGCGGATCACGGCGGTGATCGGCGCGCCGCTGATCGCGCTGCTGGCGGCGGTGGTCGTCGGCATGTTCACCCTCGGCCGGGCGGCGGGCTTCACGCGCGAACGGCTCTCCACCACTGTCGACCGCTCCCTGGCCCCCATCGCGGGTGTGCTGCTGATCGTGGGCGCGGGCGGCGGGTTCAAGCAGACGCTGATCGACGCGGGCGTCGGCGACATGATCCTGAACCTCTCCGAGGACTGGTCGATCCCGGCCCTGCTGCTGGGCTGGCTGATCGCGGTCGCCATCCGCCTGGCCACCGGCTCCGCCACCGTGGCCACGATCTCCGCCGCCGGCCTGGTGGCCCCGCTGGCGGCCGACATGTCGACGACCCACACGGCCCTGCTGGTCCTGGCGATCGGCGCGGGCTCGCTCTTCTTCAGCCACGTCAACGACGCCGGTTTCTGGCTGGTGAAGGAGTACTTCGGGATGAGCGTGGTCCAGACGCTCAAGACCTGGTCGGTGATGGAGAGCGTGATCTCGGTGGTCGCGGTGTCGCTGGTGCTGTTGCTGTCCCTGGTCATCTAGCCGCCCGGGCGGGGGCCGTGGCGTATGCCACGGCGGGGGAGCGGGGTCGCAACGGTCGGTCCTCATGCGTGAGCTGCTTGATCCGGCACAGCACGGGCGCGCCATCGTGTCGCGGGGGTCGGCACGGTGGTGACCGCCCGGATGGGGCACTCGCTGACCGGCACCGCCCCCGACCCGCTCGCCGCCGCCCACGCCCTGGCCGGCGGCGGCGCCGGACACCTGCGCGCGGCGGTGCCGGACACCTGCGCGCCGCACGGGGCCTTCGCCTCCGGTCTGAACACGGCCGCCGCGGTGACCGCCGCGGCGGCCCCGCTCGCCGGGGCCGCGGTCCTCGCGATGGTCCGGGCCCCTGGGCCCCCGGGACGCGGCGGTGGCGCGGCGCTGCGTCCCGTCCGGCGGATGGGCGCCTGCCGACAGCACATCACAGGCGTGTCACGAACGCACCACCAGCCTCCCGCGCCCCGCGGGGACACGGCAAACTCCTCCCGGAACAACCGGACTTGAGGGGGAATACCAGTATGCGTTTCCGTGCCGCGACCGTCGCCGCCGTCATGGCGGTCCTGCTGACCGCGACCGCCTGCGACGGCAGCGGCGGCAGCGGCAAACGGGGCCGACACGGCGGCGGGGACGACGATCCCGGCAGCAGCGGCGGCGGGTTCGACAACGACAGCGACAGCGACTCCGGCTCCGACGACCTGGGTGACGAGCCCACCGGGCCGACGACGACCGAGCTGACGCCGGGGGAGTCCTACACCTGGGAGGAGCAGGGCCTCACCGTCACCGTCGGCCCGGCGGAGCGGTACACCGGCAGCGACCCGGTGGATCCGCTGGTCGAGGGCGAGACGCCGTTCACCGTGGACGTCACCATCCTCAACGAGGGCACTGAGCCGGTCGATCTGGCGGACGTCCGCTTCATGGCCGAGACCCCGGCCGGGCTGACGGCCTCGCCCGTCGGCATCGCGGGCGCCGGGTTCCTGGAGGGGACGCTCGCGGCGGGGCGGACCGAGGAGGCCGTGCAGGCGTGGAGCCTGGACACGGCCGCGAACGGCCGCGCCGTGGTCATCGAGGCGTCCTGGTTCGCCAGCATGGACACGCCCCGCTGGGCCACCACCATCCCGTAGGCTCCCGCGCGTCCGGGGAGGCTGGGCGTGGCGGTCCCGCCGTTCGACATCACCGAGACCCGGCTGCCGGCCGGCGGTCTCCTCGTCCTCGACACCGACGGCCTGGTGGTATCCCCGGACCGCGACATCGACGACGGCATGGCCGCGCTCGCCCCCATCGTGGGTAGCGAGAGCCGGGGTAGGGAGAGCCGGCGCACGGAGGGCACCGGCGGACCGACGACCAGGACGGTCTGTGCGCCACGGTGACCTCCGCTCTGCTGCCCCCGGTCGGCCGATCAGCGACGACGCCGTTCTCCTCATCGCCCGCACCCCCCGGCCGCCGCCCCGGAACGTCGCCTCCTGGCCGCTGCCCGAGGACCCGGTCGCCGCCCGCCAGGCCCGCTACCTCCGCGCCCAGCTCGAAGCCTGGCGGTTGGGCGAGGACCGGGCGATGACCACCGAGCTCATCGTCAGCGAGCGCGTCGGCAACGTCGTCCGGCACGCCAAGGGTCCCGTCCGGCTGCGCCTGCCGCGCAGCCGGACCCTGCTCCGCGAGGTGTCGGACGGCAGCCCGACCACGCCTCACATCCGGCACGGTTCCGCCACCGACGAGGGCGGGCGCGGCCCGCACCTGGTCGCCGCGATGGTCCGGCGCTGGGGGCACCCGCTCCACGCCCGACGGCAAGTGCGTCTGGACCGAGCAGCAGATCCCCCGCTGACCAGCTGACCGCCGCCGCTACGCCCGCTACCCCGTCAGCCCACCTCGGGCGGGGCGCAGTCCACGTCGAGGAGCTCGATCGGCTGACGGGCGTCGAGGTCCACATACGCGGTGAAGACGGCGAGCTCCTGGTCGTCGCCCCAGCTCAGGAAGATCGGCGCCCAGCCGACCCCGGCGGACTGGGCGGTGGTGACCTCACCGACCTCGATGTCCAGCGGGATGTTCTGCGAGCACAGCAGCACATCGTAGCCCTCGGTCTCCGCGACCCGCTCCTTCAGCGTGTCGGAGACGAGGTTCTCCCGCTCCCACGCGCGGGGGCCGGAGTTGCCGTAGAAACCCTCCAGGAAGTGGTGGATCTCCTCACCGGTGTAGCGGTTGTTGGCATGGGCATGGGCACGGGCATGGGCGCCCGGGACGGCGGCGTCGGCGCCGCTACCAGTGCCGGTGCCGCCGGGAGAAGCCGAGGCGGAGGTAACGGCGGTGAGGGTGAGCCCGAGAGCGGCCACGCCGCCCGCGACGGTGAGCAGGGAACGCGAACGAGTGCGAAGCATGACAAGTACCCCGTTTTCTGGCTTTGTGCCCATGTGCTGGGCTTGCACAGAAGGAGACCCGTGTGAAGCGGCCGGAGTTGTGGCCCGGTGACGCGCTGTTTCCATTCCATGACATGTGCCGGGGCGAATCACCCCCTTGGTGGCCGGGGCCCTCGCCCGGCGGGCGCCGGGGCCAGTCCCGTGGTGCGGTGGAGGCGGCTTCTGTCCGTCCGCCCACCCGTCCCGCCGGAGGTCCGCATGGCGCCCCTCGTCGCTCTCGTCGCCGGCTTCCTGGCGGCCCGGCTGGCCGGACTGCTCGGCTTCGAGGCGCTGGACGCCTGGCAGCCGTCGCTCCGGGTCGGCCTGGCGCTGATGTTCCTGTTCGCCACGGCCGCCCACTTTCATCCCAAGCTCCGCCCCGAGATGATCGGCATGGTCCCGCCGCGGATGCCCCGCCCGGACGTGCTGGTCACGATCACCGGAGTCCTGGAGGCGGCCGGCGCGATCGGCCTCCTGATCCCCGCCACGACCCGGGCGGCGGCGGTCTGCCTGATCCTCCTGCTGCTCGGGATGTTCCCCGCCAACATCTCGGCGGCCCGCCGCCACGTGGCCCAGGGCGACCCCATCGGCCCTCGCTCGGCGTTGCAGGCCCTCTTCGTCATCCTGCTGGCGCTCACGCTCGTGTGACGCGGGCCCGCGCGCGTGCGACCACCAAGGGTTCTCAGACACTCCTTTCGTAAGGCGGCCCCGAGCGGTGGTGACACACCGGCCCGGGGCCTTGACCTCCAACCCTGAGAAAGAGGGCTGAGGACCATGAGCGAGGCTATCGGCCACGCCCGGAACGGCGAAAGCCAACTGCCCATACCCGCCGCTGAGTTTCGGCACCTTCTGACTGCGGTGTTCGAAGCGCTGGACATTCCCGCGCCCGCGACTGTCGGTGACGGTGAGGTTCATGACCGGCTGCTCGTTGACCGCGTCATCCATGCCCGCATCGCGCTTGCTTCGGTGCTCAACGAGGGGGACGACCCCGGGTGGTCCGCCGACTACCTGCGGGCTCGGCTGGCTGAGCTTCCGGCGACCGGGTACCGCGCCTACGGCCAGAGCAGTGCGGACACCAACGGGGGTCGGTCATGAGCCGTTCGGCGTTGGTGGAGAGCGCGACGGAAACGGCGCTGAACGCGGGTACGGTCACCGGCCGTCCGCTGCGCGCGGTGATCTACGCGAGGGTTTCGAGCGACCCGAGAGAGCAATTGCGTTCGGTCTCTCAGCAGATCGAGGAATGCAAGGCCGAGTGCGCGCGGCGCGGCTGGATAATCGCTGAAATCGTGCCGGAGAACGACCGTTCGGCATCGCGCTACGCCACGAAGGACCGGCCGAAATACCGGCTGCTGATCGAAAAGCTCCGGTCGGGCACGGTGGACGTTCTGGTCACGTGGGAGTCTTCCCGCGCACAGCGCGACCTAGAGGCGTATGTCAAGCTGCGCAACGTCGCTGAGGAGAGCGGCGTTCAGTGGTGCTACAAGGGTCGGCTTTACGACCTGTCGCGTACTGACGACCGGTTCACGACCGGGCTTGACGCGCTGCTCGATGAGCGGGAGGTCAGTGTTACCCGGGACCGCATCCTGCGTGATAAGCGGGCCCACGCTGTGAAGGGGGGTCCGCACGGGCGGCTGTTGTTCGGGTACCGGCGCGAGTACGACCCGGACACGGGCGATCTACTGCGGCAGGTGCCCGACGAGAAGCGTGCGCGTATCGTGCGGGAAGCCGTCAGGCGCGTTGCTTCGGGTGAGGCGCTGCGGACCATCGCCTACGACTTCAACCAGCGGGGAATACTCACGGCTGCGGGCAAACTGTGGACGCCATCCAAGATCAGCCGGATGGTGACGAATCCCGGTTACGTCGGCAAGCGGGTACACCAGGGAAAGGTGATCGGGGATGCCGCTTGGCCATCGTTGTTCAAGGACAAGACGGCCTACTACGCCTGTGCACAGCGGCTCAGGGCACCGGGGCGGGCCTATCACCGTGACGGCAGGGTGCGCCATCTGCTCACCGGGATCGGGATGTGTGGAGTGTGCGGCGGAACGCTGGCGTTCATCAACTCGGAGAACCGCGCGAGTTACGCATGTCGCGGTACGGACACCAGCCCGACGGCAAAATGCGTCGTCATGCGCGGTACGCGCCTTGACGAATACGTGTCGGCCCTTGTCACCGAGCGGCTTGCCCGCCCGGACGCTGCCGAATTGCTGGCTGACCAGCAACAGGCCGAGGAAGCACAGGAAGCGATGACGGAAGCGGCGGAGAAACGGGCCCGCCTTGACGAGTTCTACGATGCCGCCGCGAACGGCGAGGTAACGGCCGCCGCTGTGGCCCGGATCGAGGCGCGACTGTTGCCGGAGATCGAAGCGGCGGAACGCCGGGCCGCGAGTGTGCGCGTGGCCCCAGTCCTGCGCGATGTGGTCCGCCCGGACATCGCCGACGTGTGGCCCACGCTGGCCATCGGGCAACGGCGGGAAGTAATCCGCACGTTGATGGACATCACGCTGCTCCCGCACCAACCGGGAAGCCGCAATGACCCGTCCCTGCGCGTCGTGATCGACTGGAGAAACGACCTGTAGGGACATCCCCGCAACTCACCCAACGGCCACGGACACGCCCGTCCGTGGCCGTTGGCGTGCCCGCCCGCTTCGGGGCGCAGACAGGGAGGTTCCCTCATGGCTGAGGAGGAGAGGGGCCCACAGGGGCGTGAGGCGCGGCAGCGTGCTCGTGTGCGGGCCGCTGTGCTGCGGTTGGTGGATGCTGCGCCGCCGCTGAGCGTGCGGCAGCGTGAGCGGCTGCGGCTGGTCTTCCGCGCCGTGCGGCGGCGCCGCCGTGACAGCGGCGCGGACGAAGCGCCGGACGAGGACGCCACGGGCTGACGCGCGCTCCCCCCGGGGGCCGTGCCTTGCGGTGCGCTGCGGGCGGTTGTATGCCCCGGTGCTGCTCCGCACCGGGCGCGCCGCGCGGGAGTGGATGTGCCGCCGGGGGGTGGGCTGCCGGGGCGTCCGTAGGCGCGTGTGCGCCCTGCCGGGGGACGCTCGCCCCGGCGGGCCGGACGGCCCTGCCGGGGGTCCCTTGTGCCGTGGGCGGGCGCCGTTCCCCGCGCGGGCCGGAGCAGGGGCGCGGCCCGGTGTCCCTTCGTGCCAATCCGGCAGATGGGCAGGTCACACCACCTGAGGGAAGGCCCGGGCGCCGGCACCGTGGCATGCCGCATCGCCGGCGCGCGGTGCGCCCCGACCGCTGCCCACGGGGGTGGCACGGCACCACCACCATGCCGCCCGCTCCCGGCGGCAGCGGGCCGCGCCCCGGCGTTGCGCGCGGCCCCGTCCCAGCGTCCCCCGGCGCCGCGCGCGGGAAATGTCCACCGGCCCCACGCCCACGGCCACGCCCACGGCCACGCCCGTGACCATGACGGGCCGCACCATCCGGGCCGCGCGCCGCGCGGCCCCACACGAGAGGAACGAACGCATGGACATGCTCAAGAACGAGATCGCCACCATGCTGGCCGCGCTGCGCACGGCCATCGACAACCACAGCGCGGAGCATCCCACCGGGACCCTGCCCGCGCCCGGCCGCGCGCAGATCCGCACCGGCACGAACACCGCCTCGACCGTAGGAACACTGATCACCTCCGCCCACACCACGCTGGAAAAGCTTCGCTGGGACGACACCCTGTACCCGGATGGCCGCAAGCGCATGATGGGCGACGTGCTGACCGACGCCGAGGAGAAGGCACAGCAGAAGGTCAGCCAGATCGACGCCAACGCCACCGTCGCCCGAGCGTCGTTCATCGTGACCGCACTGCCCACGCTCACCAAGGGGCGGGAACTCGTCGCACGCGAGGACGCCCGGATGATCCTCGACAAGGAAGACGACCCCGTTACCGCGCTGGGACGTCTGGCCTTGCGGCAGGACGACGTTGGCGCCCTGGCCGTCACCCAGTGGGGAGCGGACTACCTGCGCTCCCGGGGATGCGATGACCGGGAGATCGAGCTGGCTCAGCAGGTGATCATCGGGCACGCGCTCAACGGCGCCGCCGACCAGAACGCCGACCAGGAACGCTCAGCGGCGGCGCGCGGAGCGAGGGCAGCCGAATCGCTGCTCGGCATCCGGGACGCGGCCATGCAGACAGCCAGCATGCTGCTCCAGTCCATGCGGGAGCACTACGGCGTGCCCCGGGCCGACACCGCCACACCGCGCGACCCCCGCCGCCCAGCCGCACCCACCGTGCTCGGTGAGGACATCGGGCCGCTCAGCTTCTGACCGCACGGCCGTCACGCCGCGTGCCCAGCGTCACGGGCACGCCGTGTGACGGCCGGGGGTGGGGGGTGACCCCCAACCCGCCGGGGGTCCGGAACGCGGGGGAGGGCTCCGAGGGGTGTGCCGACCAATCAACCCCAACCGAACGAGCCGAAGCGAGGTGAGAGCCGGTGCCGAAACCACGGAACGTGACCAGACCGCACAGCCGCGCGCACCGGGGCCAGAGCAGCCGCGCCCCGTTGGTCGAGCTGCCCGCCGCAGGATGCACGCTCCCCGTGCCCGGCATGCCGCCGGGCCGGGAGTGGACGGATGCCGACCGCGCCCGCTGGGATGAACTGTGGCGCTCCCCGCAGGCCGTCATGTGGGACGACACGGCGCGCGGCACGGTCGCTGTGCTCATCGTGTACGAAGCCGCCATCCTCGCCGGAACCGCGTCCGCATGGCAGGCCCAGGAAGCCCGCTACGCCGGAGAAGCACTCGGACTCACCCCCCGCGCCATGGCCGCACTCGGATGGCAGATCACCGACACCACCGGCGGCCCCCAGTGACGGCCCGCAGAGCGGCCCGCGCCGCCGCAGCACAGCAAGCCGAACCACCCGTCTTCGACTACCGCGACCCCCAATACGGCATCCCCCGATGGCCACCCGCCCCGGACAACCCCGTCCCTCTGTCCCTGATCCGGCAGGCACGCCGCCGCGCACGAGAAGCCCGCAAGGCGTGGGAACACGAACACGGCCAGCACAACAGCCCCGCACAGCAGACAGCCCCGGAACCCACCCCCCACCTACGCCGCCGGAACGCCACGGACGGCCCCACAACGGCCCAGGGAGGAGACGACGAACCCACCTGAGGCACCCACAGGCCCGGGAAGAACGGGCCTTGCCCGCGCTCACCGCCTCAACGGTGCGGATCAGGGCGCGGCGTCTGAGCACGTCCCCTCAGCCGTCCGGACGCCGCCCCCGGGGGACACCCGAATTCCGGGCCGAAGGACGACAGGAACGCAGGGGTGAGCCGCCTCTCGCCCTGCCAAGTTTCACCAACCGCCGTACCCGCAACCCCCTGTGACCACAACCGGCACCCGCCCCGACACCCGCGCGCCCCCGGACGTACTCAGCCCACAGCCACAGCAGCGAGCCATTCCCAGACGACATGAACGACCCCACCAACCACCCGCCCCCGAACCCGCCGCTCCCGGGGGAATGGGACCTGTATTGCGCGGTCTTTCAAAGAGTGTATGGATCTTCGTTTATCGCTTCCCCGACGCCATGGAGGGCGGCGCGAAGGTTGGGGGGCGCGTCGATTGCCGCCTCACCTTTTCGCGCCGCTTCGGCCAGCACGTTCAATGTGCGAATTGAAGCGATTTCGGAAACGGTAGGGATGATGGATTCCGCGAGTTCCTCGGCTTCCCTCCATGCTCGAACTCCGAGGAATGAGGCCAGAAGCCTAGCCGAGTAGATACCACGATAACCAACCTGTTGACGTTCCTGGCAGCTCAAATTCTGTTGCAGTAGCGGAATCGCCTTTGCCCAGTCGCCCACCTTCTCAAATTCACAGGCTTGATGGCCATCGATTTCCTCTGCCGTGATCCACCAAGCCCAGAATGGGTCACCGATCTTTTCGCCATCCCCAAGGAGCGAGCGGGCATGGTCAAATGCGTTTGCGCTTTCCGATTCCTGCCCAGAAGCAGATAGACCTCTAGCCTCACGAGTTCTAAATATTGCTTCAACACGTGGCGGCAAGCCGCCTTGTTCGAGGATGGAACGCGCAATTGCTATTTCTTCTCGTGGACGGCCCAGCCATCCGGATTGCATTCCGATGTTCTGCAAAATTAGCAGCTCGATAGCCCGGTCACCCGATAGCCTCGCCAACAGCAGTGCCTCTTGATTGAATCTGCGGGCCGTATCATGCTTCTCTGCGTCGAATAGTGCCCAGCCTGCGACTTCCGCCAATTCTGCTGCGGCGGCGCGAATGTCCCGCTCATAGCGTGGTTCGTAGGCGCCTTCGCCAAGTCGGCGATGTACGGCTTTGAAAGCCCGTGCAGCCATGTCCGCGATCGGAAGGCCGTTCATCTCATTGTCGAGGACAACGAGTCGTCTCGACATTCGACGGATGGCGTGCGCGTAGTCATCGCCTCTCGCGTCATCCTGATCAGGAAGCGGAACGGGTAGCGGAATGCTTCCCTGATGCGCCTTGAGGTCGTTCACGGTGACGTCCAACGCCTGAGCGATGAACGGCAGCCATTCGCGGGGGGTGCGCTTGCCCGTCTCGTATCGGCTGATCGCTTGCCGCCCGAACGATGGCGCGTCGTCAGGGATGCCTGCCGCGCGGCATGTCTCGCGGGCTAGGCGTGCCTGGCTCCAGCCCCGATCTTCGCGCAGACGGCGGATGTTGGCCCCGGTGACGCTGGTCATGTCCCCATTGTGGCCGACAGTTGGCCGACACCGGGCCGCTATGCAGCCGTCACCACCGGCGGGACGGTGGGCAGGACGCAGTACCCCCGCGACCGTGCGACCGGTCCGGGGGCGTGGACCACCTGAGAAAGGCAGGCAGCCATGCGGGAGCCTACGTCAACCACTGCTGACCGGGGGTCCCCACCAGGGGGGACCCAGTGCGCGCCCGACGACCCCCAGGGGGCGCGGTTGCTTCCCTGGCCCGATGCGGACGGCGGTCCGGCCTACCTCCCTCCGGGCAGCGAAGGGGGTCGTCTGCCGCAGCTCGCTGATGAGGTGGAGGGCGCGCAGCTCGGCACCGGGGCCCAGGTGCTGCGCTGCGCCCGCGAACTGCTCGCCGATCCGGCCGCAACCGCACCGGAGTTGCGGTTCGCGGCCACCCGGCTTGCCGAGTGCCTGTCGGATGCGCTGCGGGTTGCGGAGTCCCAGGGCGCGCGGCTGGCGGAAGGGGACAAGAGGTGACCCGCGCGACGTACCGGTTCCGTGAGTACACCATCGGCCCGGACACCGGCGCGGACGCGGAAGCGGTCACCCACACGATGCAGTGCCGGGTGTGCGAGGAGACCGGGCCGACCGCCACGGACGCCGGGGACGGTACGGCGTGGGCGGCCCGGCACGTGAAGGGGAACCCCGGGCATCTGGCCTACCGGGAGCACGTCACCCGCCCCTACCGCTTCACGGCCGGGGAGTGGCAGTGACGCACACGGTCATCAGGGGCGCCGAATGGACGCTCACCGCAGAACGGGCCGAGGGTGCCCCGGCCGGGAGGTACGCGGCGGAGTGCATGACGTGCGGCGAGGCGTCGCCATGGGCGGACAACGACCCCAAGCCGGTGGGCATGTGGGCCCTGGACCACACCCACCGGCACGGGCTGACGCATAGTCAGTTCCTCAGTACGGCACAACGGCACTGGCGCGTAGATCCCGTGCGCTCCGGTCATGGCCCCAGCGCCCGCCC
The DNA here is from genome assembly GCF_035917415.1 of Streptomyces sp. NBC_01803. Classification (NCBI taxonomy): domain Bacteria; kingdom Bacillati; phylum Actinomycetota; class Actinomycetes; order Kitasatosporales; family Streptomycetaceae; genus Streptomyces; species Streptomyces sp. NBC_01803. Next base: position 2,088,775 of record NZ_CP109073.1, on the reverse strand, counting down.
CGGTGACCGGCCCCCGAGGGCGCACGCACGGCCACCGGCCCGCAGACTCCGGCGCCTGACGACGCGCGCAGGGCGGTTAGCGGGCGCGCTGGTTCTGACCGTGTCCGCAAGGTGCCTGCCGAGTCTGGGGGCCCGCCGGACACCGGGAGGAGCGCGGGCCGACTGATGGACTCCCGCCCGGCCGGGGACGAGACGACGTACCCCCCGGCCGTGCGGGAACCGGTGGCGCTTCTGACCGGACAAGCCAGCGAGCATCACGGGCAGACGTGCCCGATCTGAGCGGACGCGCTCAGGCTCCCGCCCCGGTCCGCCCCCTCACGGGGGATGCCGCACCCCCCGGTGCGGTGAGAACGCCACCAAGCCCCGCCCGCACGCCGCCCCCATCGGCACAGCGGGCGGGGCCCTTCCGCGCTGACCCGTTGACGGCGTCGCGTCGCGGGCCCCACCCCGGGGGCCGCTGCGCTCCCGACAGGGCCCATACAGACCGGGGCCGTTGGCGCTCCTACAGACCCCGGCAAGTCTCTGACCTGCACGTATGTGCCCCGCCGAGTCGTCGCGCCGATGGGGGTGCGTAAGGACCCTTGACAACCTTGACCGGTGAGTGCCCACTGACCGGCCTCACCCGCCGCCCCAACCCCTTGCCCCATCCGCTCCCTTGAGGCCCTTGCGACCTTGGGGCCCTTGCGACCTTGGGGCCCTTCGGACTCCGGGGACCCTTGGGACTGTGGGACCCGGCCACCGCCCAGCACCAAGGCGCCCGACCGGTGGTCCGGTCGGGCGCCTTGGTCGAGCTCATGGCTGCCGCCTCGCCTCATGGGCGTCGGGCGACGGCGGAAGGCCGTGGGTCACGCCTTCTTGGTCTCCCAGAAGATCTTGTCGATCTGGGCGATGTAGTCCAGCGCCTGCTGGCCGGTGGCCGGGTCGGTGCTGGCCTTGGCGGCGCTGAGGGCCTTGAGGGTGTCGTTCACGAGCTGGTGGAGCTCGGGGTACTTCTCGAAGTGCGGGGGCTTGAAGTAGTCGCTCCACAGCACGGAGACGTGGTGCTTGGCCAGCTCGGCCCGCTGCTCCTTGATGGTCGTGGCGCGGGCGCGGTAGTGCGGGTCGTCATTGGCCAGGTACTTCTCCTGGATGGCCTTGACGGATTCCGCCTCGATCCGGGCCTGAGCGGGGTCGTAGACACCGCAGGGGAGGTCGCAGTGGGCGCTGACCTTCACCTTGGGGGCAAACAGGCGGGAGAGCATGACGCTGTCCTTCCTCGTGATCGTCTTCTCAGGGGCGAGATTACTCCGTGCAGGTCGCGTTTTCTCGGCCGACCCGGGCCGGGCGCCCCGGCTTAGGCCAAAAGTCCAATGGTTGACTGGTGCGGAGGTCGGACAGTGATCGCGGACGACTGAAGCGTGGAGGAGTGCGATGAGGCTGGGGCTCGCCGAGGTCTACAACCCTTCGATGCAGCCCACGCTGCGGCCCGGGGATCAGCTCGTGCTGAGCTACGGGGCCCGTGTGCGACCGGGGCACGTGGTCGTGCTGCGGCATCCGTTCCAGCACGATCTGCTGATCGTCAAACGTGTGGTCGAACGCCGCGCCGGTGGCTGGTGGGTCGTCGGGGACAACCCCGAGGTGACGAACGACAGCCGCGAGTTCGGCGTCGTGCCGGACGGGCTCGTCGTGGCGCGGGCCATGGTGCGGCTGCGGTCGCCGCGGAGCGGTCAGGTGCTGGGCTGGCTGCCCTCCGCCGTCCGTCCGCTCACCGCGCGCTCGCGGCGCTTGCGGGCGCGGTAGGCGGCGACGTTCGCGCGCGTCGCACAGCGGTCCGAGCAGTAGCGCTTGGACCGATTCGTTGACGTGTCGATGTAGGCGTTCCGGCATGGTGTGGCCTCGCAGACGCCGAGACGGTCCACGCCCAGGTCGGTGAGCTGGAACGCCAGCCCCATGCAGGCGATCGCGGTGTAGCCGGCGGTCGCGCTGGAGGGGTGTTCGGCCAGGTGCAGGTGCCAGCGGGGGTGGCCGTCCTCGTCCAGGTGGTCGTGGCCGGAGATCTGGGGGCTCGCCGGGTATTCGAGCAGCAGCGCGTTGAGCAGGTCGACCGCCCGGACCTCGTCGCCCTCGGCGGCGGCCGTGAAGACGGCGCGCAGCCGGGCCCGCACCCCGCGCAGCCTGGTCACGTCTGCCTCGCCCGCCCGGCGGGCGGCGTGCTGGGCCTCACCGAACAGCGCGCGCACGGCGTCGACCGAGGTGAGGGAGTCTGTGCCGCGCAGCGGCTCCTCGGTGTTGACCAGGCGGACCGCGAAGTCCGAGTAATAGGTCAGTTCCACTTGCGTTCCTTACAGGTGCGGCCCTATGGTCAGCAGCGTACTAGTAATGGGTGGCGACGCGAAGTGTCTATTACTGAGAGGGGCGGGTATGACCGACTGGCAGGCATGGCAGGAGAGTTGGGACCGGCAGCAGGAGTGGCACCTGCCGGACCGCGAGGAGCGGTTCCGCGTCATGCTGGACACGGTCGAGGCGCAGGTCGGCGACCAGCCGCGCGTGCTGGACCTGGCCTGCGGCACCGGCAGCATCAGCGCCCGGCTGCTGCGGCGGTTCCCCGGCGCGGTCAGCACCGGTGTGGACCTCGACCCGGCGCTGCTGACGATCGCGCGCGGCACGTTCGAGGGCGAGAGCCGGGTGGAGTTCGTGACGGCCGACCTGACGGACCCGGAGTGGACGGCCCGGCTGCCGTACGACTCGTACGACGCGGTGCTCACGGCCACGGCGCTGCACTGGCTCACCGCGGACCAGCTCCGCACGCTCTACCGGCAGCTCGCGGACGTCGTGCGGCCCGGCGGCGTGGTGATGAACGCCGACCACATGCCGGGCGACTCCACGCCCCGCGTCCACGCCGCCGAGCGCGCCTTCACCGAGGCGCGGCAGGCGCGGGAGAAGGCGGTGGGCGTCCTGGACTGGAAGGAGTGGTGGCGCGTGGTCTCGACGGCCCCCGAGCTGGCGGAGCAGGCGCGGCAGCGGTTCGAGATCTACGGCGATCACGCGGACGGGGAGATCCTCCCGGTCACCTGGCATCTGGACACGCTGCGCGCGGCGGGCTTCGACGAGGTCACGGTGGCCTGGGCCTCCGTGACCGACGCCCTGGTGCTGGCGCTGCGCTGAGCCGGTCCCCCACCGGGAGCTCGGACTCAGGGCCCGGGGGTGTCCCGTTCCCCCGGGGCCTGGTGACGGCGGTTCAGACGCGGGCCACGCCCTCCGCGCGGGCCGCTTCCGCCACCGCCGCCGCCACCGTCGGGGCGACGCGCTCGTCGAACGGGGACGGGATCACCCGGGACGGGGACAGCTCGTCCGCGACCACCGCCGCGAGGGCCTCGGCGGCGGCCAGCTTCATGCCTTCCGTGATCCGGGAGGCGCGGACCGCGAGGGCGCCGGAGAAGATGCCCGGGAACGCCAGCACGTTGTTGATCTGGTTCGGGTAGTCGCTGCGCCCGGTGGCGACGACCGAGGCGTAACGGGCGGCGACGACCGGGTGGATCTCCGGGTCCGGGTTGGCCATGGCGAAGATGAACGCCCCCGACGCCATCTTCGCGACCGCCGGCTCGGGGACCGTTCCGCCGCTGACGCCGACGAAGACGTCCGCGCCGTCGAGGGCCGAGGCGAGCGAGCCGGTCAACCCGGCCCGGTTGGTGAGGGCGGCCAGCTCCCGCTTGACGTCCGTGAGGTCCTCACGGTCGGCGGAGACGACGCCCTTGCGGTCGCAGACCACCACGTCGCCGACGCCCGCCCCCAGCAGGATCTTGGCGATGGCGACACCGGCCGCCCCCGCGCCCGAGATCACCACCCGCAGCGAGTCCATCGAACGACCGGTCAGCCGGGCGGCGTTGCGCAGGGCGGCCAGGGTGACCACGGCGGTGCCGTGCTGGTCGTCGTGGAACACCGGGATGCTCACGCGCTCCTGGAGCTTGCGCTCGATCTCGAAGCAGCGCGGGGCGGAGATGTCCTCCAGATTGATGCCACCGAACGAGGGCGCCATCCGCGCGATCGTCTCGACCAGCTCGTCGGGGTCGCGGCAGTCGAGCGCGACCGGGACGGCGTCGACACCGCCGAAGTGCTTGAAGAGGACGGCCTTGCCCTCCATGACCGGCAGGGACGCCTCGGGACCGATGTCCCCGAGGCCGAGCACCGCGCTGCCGTCCGTGACGACGGCGACGACCTGCGACTTCCAGGTGTAGTCATGGACCAGCTCCGGCTGCTCCGCGATCGCGCTGCACACTCGGGCGACCCCGGGCGTGTACGCCAGGGAGAGGTCGTCCGCGTCACGCAGCGGCACCGTCATGCGGATGGCCATCTTGCCGCCGCGGTGCAACGCGAACGCCGGATCGACCCCGGTATCCGGGAGATCATTTCGGGGATTGACAATCTCGGAAGCCACTGGAGGAACCCCTTTACTGCATCACTGTTTTGGTGGCCGCTCCCCGGTCGGGAAACGGGCGGGCACCACGTCCGCGAGGGTGTGCAGCGGACGCCGGGCGCGTCGCACACGAGCCCAGGTCCCCGGGTGAGGGGTGTATCGGGTTGTTTTACCTGATCGATCAGCTAGGTACGAGTTGATTCGGTTCGGGACGATGAACGCCCGCTCTCCGCGGGTACGGAAAACGGGCAGCTTGTGGCCAGTGGGGTATTACCCGCGCGCGATTCCGCTTACTGGGGAGCCGCCCTATGCGTGATGCATCTCTCACGCTGCGCGCCCCCGGATCACGCCCCTTTGAGAACCGCGCGACGCCGGACGAGTTGCTCACTCCCGGTGACCGGTACCCGGTGTCCGTTATGCGATCTTGACGTTCCGGGAGGCTGAACGGGGGGCGCCGAGTGGCAGGATGCCTCCATTGAAAAACCCACACCCGCGCACAACCGCACCCCGTCGTGACACCCGAAGACGCGTGCCCGACCTCTCGGACCATCCGCCACCCCAGGAGGACCAGGCCATGACTCCCAGTTCCACCCGTCGCTCCCGACGCCTCGCCGCGATCGGGGCGTTCGTCGCCGCCGGCTCGCTGCTGCTGGGCGCGTGCGGCGACCAGACCGACGACGAGGGCAATGGGGACACCGGCGGCGGGGACACCCCCGAGGAGTCGGTCGGCTCGGAAGCCCCGCTCTTCGACCTGCTGCCCGCGGACATCCAGGAGGCCAGCGAGATCAACGTCGGCTCGGACATCGCCTACGCGCCGATCGAGTTCATCGACGAGGATGACCAGATTACGGGCATTGATCCCGATATCGCCGCCGCGCTGGGTGAAGTCCTGGGAGTGGACTTCACCTTCGAGAACGGCACGTTCGACGGCCTGATCCTGGGCATGAACAACGGCCGCCACGACGTCATCATGTCGGCGATGACCGACACGAAGGAGCGCCAGGAAGGCGCCAGCGAGGACGCCGAGGGCGGTGCCGACTTCGTCAACTACTTCCAGGCCGGCTCCGCCATCCTGGTCGCGGCGGGGAACCCCGAGGGCATCGAGTCCCTGGCCGACCTGTGCGGCATGACCGTCGCCGCCCAGCAGGGCACCGCCAACGCCGACCTGGTCGAGGCCCAGCAGGAGGAGTGCGACGACCCGATCGATCCCCTCATCAGCGAGGTGGACACCGACTCGATCACCGCGCTCCAGACCGGCCGCGCCGCCGCCGTCATCACCGACTACCCCGTCGCGCTCTACAACGAGCTGACCGCGGGCGACGGTGACCTGTTCGAGGTCGTCGGCGACCAGATCGACGCCGCGCCGTACGGCATCGCGGTCTCGAAGGAGAACACCGAGCTGCGCGACGCCCTCCAGGCGGCGGTGCAGGAGATCATCGACAACGGCACCTACGCCGAGATCCTGGCGGACTGGAGTGCCGAGGCCGGGGCCATCGAAGAGGCGACCATCAACGCGGGCGAGTGACGCGCGTGCCTGACGTCAACAAGTCGAATGAGCCGGGGGAGCCGAACGAGCCGAACGAGCCGGGCACGCCCGCCCGGCCGGGCCGGTTCCCGAGGGCCAGGAGGCCCGGCGGGCTCGGCAAGACCGCGGGGGGGACGGCCGATTCGCGGGACCTGATCAAGGCCGTCCCGGTGCGCCACTACGGCCGCTGGTTCAGCGCCGTCGTCGTGGTCGGGCTGCTGACCCTGCTGGTCGTGGCGTTCGCGGGCGCCGACATCGACTGGGGCGTGGTCGGGGAGTATCTGGACGACGACACGATCATCGACGGCGCGCGCCGGACGCTGTGGATCACGCTGCTGTCGATGCTGGTCGGCGTCGGGCTCGGCGTGACGCTCGCCGTGATGCGGCTGTCGAAGAACCCGGTGCTCTCCAGCGTGGCCTTCGGCTACATCTGGTTCTTCCGGGGCACTCCCGTGCTGGTGCAGCTCGTCCTGTGGTTCAACCTGTCGTACATCTTCGACACCCTGAACCTGGGCTTCTACAAGGACGAGATGAACGACGTCATGACGCCGTTCGTCGCCGCCCTCCTCGGGCTCGGCCTCAACGAGGCCGCCTACATGGCGGAGATCGCCCGCGCGGGCATCCTCTCCGTGGACCAGGGGCAGACCGAGGCGGCCCACGCGCTGGGCATGAACGGTGCCAAGACCACGCGCCGGATCATCCTGCCGCAGGCGATGCGGGTGATCATTCCGCCGACGGGCAACGAGTTCATCAACATGCTCAAGACCTCGTCGCTGGCGTATGTCATCTACTACGAGGAGCTGTTCCGGGCCGCCGACACCATCAGCTCCCGGAATCTCGCGGTGATGGAGCTGCTGATGGTGGCGACCGTGTGGTATCTGATCCTGACCACGATCTTCAGCGTCGGGCAGTACTACCTGGAGCGTTACTACGCCAAGGGGTCGAGCCGCCAGCTCCCGCCCACGCCGTGGCAGCGGGTCCGGGCGCAGCTCACGTCGTTCCGCCCGAAGAACAAGGTGGGAGGCGTCACCGTATGAGCGGTCAGCCGATGGTGAAGGCCGAGCGCGTCCACAAGTCGTTCGGCCTGATCCCGGTACTCAAGGGCATCGACCTGGAGGTGCGGACCGGCGAGGTGTTCTGCGTCGTCGGCCCCTCCGGGTCGGGCAAGTCCACCTTCCTGCGCTGCATCAACCACCTGGAGAAGATCAACGCGGGCCGCCTGTACGTCGACGGGCAGCTCGTCGGCTACCGGCAGAAGGGCAACAAGCTCTACGAGATGAAGGAGCGCGAGGTCGCCGCCCAGCGCCGCGACATCGGCATGGTCTTCCAGCGCTTCAACCTCTTCCCGCACATGACCGCCGCGCAGAACGTCATGGAAGCGCCCATGCAGGTCAAGGGACTTCGCCGGGCGGAAGCGCGGCAGCGGGCCGAACAGCTCCTGGACCGGGTCGGGCTGGCCGACCGCATGGAGAACTATCCCTCCCAGCTCTCCGGCGGTCAGCAGCAGCGTGTCGCGATCGCACGGGCGTTGGCCATGGACCCCAAGCTGATGCTCTTCGACGAGCCGACCTCGGCGCTCGACCCCGAGCTGGTCGGTGAAGTCCTCGACGTGATGCGGGGGTTGGCCGAGGAGGGGATGACCATGATCGTGGTCACGCACGAGATGGGCTTCGCGCGCGAGGTCGGGGACTCACTGGTCTTCATGGACGAGGGCGTGGTCGTGGAGTCGGGCCGCCCCCGGGACGTGCTGAGCAACCCGCGCCACGAGCGCACCCAGGCGTTTCTCTCCAAGGTCCTCTAGGTCCTCTAGGTCGTGTAGTCGGCGTTGACGCGGATGTATCCGGCGGACAGGTCGCAGCCGTAGACCGTGGCGGCGGCCTGTCCGAGGCCGAGTCCGATGACGATGTCCACCTCGTCCTTCCGCATGGCGGCGGTGAGTTCGGCCAGGGTGTCCGGGCCGGGCTCGTCCGGGTAGACCTCGACCGCGCCGAAGCGCACGCTGACCTTGTCCGGGGCGATCGTCGTCTCGTCGGTGTTCTTGCCGATGGCCATCAGCACCCGGCCCCAGTTGGGGTCGGCACCGTGCACGGCGGTCTTGACCAGTGGGGAGTTCAGCACGCTCTTGGCGACGCGCTTGGCCTGCGCCGGGTCGACGGCCCGCTCGACCGTGACGCGCAGCAGCTTGGTGGCGCCCTCGCCGTCGCGCGCGAGCTGGAGGGTCAGGTCCAGGCACAGATCGGCCAGGGCGGCGGCGAACTCCGCCGGATCGACCGGCCCCGCCGCGCCGTTGGCGATGACCGCCACCGTGTCGGAGGTGGAGGTGTCGGTGTCCACGCTCAGACAGTGGAATGTGCGGTCCACCGCCGTGCGCAGCGCGCCGTCCAGCTCGGCCGGGGACAGCGCCGCGTCGGTGACGACGTAGGCCAGCATCGTGGCCATGTCCGGCTCCAGCATGCCGACGCCCTTGGCGACGGCGACGAGGCGGGCCGGACCGACCGCGCGTTCGGCGGTCTTGGGGCGGGTGTCGGTGGTCATCATCGCGCGGGCCACGTCCAGCGGGCCCGCGTCGTAGGCGGCGAGACCGCGCTCCGCCGCCGCGTCGAAGTGCGCGCGGATGGTGTCCATCGGCAGCGGGCGGCCGATGACCCCGGTGGAGCCGATGAGCACCTCGTCCGCCGGTATCCCGAGGATGCCGGCGACCCGGCCGACGACCTCGGCGGCGTTCCTCTCGCCCTCGCGGCCGGTGGCGACGTTGGCGTTCTGGGCGAGCGTGGTCACGGCGCGCAGCCGCCGCCCGGCGGCGTGCGCGCGGCTGAGGGCGACGGCCGGTCCGGCGAAGAGGCTCTTGGTGAACATCGCGGCACTGACGGCCGGCCGGTCGGAGGCGATGACGGAGATGTCGTCACCGTGCTCACGCAGCCCGCCGTGGCCAGCGTAGGCGCGGAAGCCCGTGGGCCACGTCAGATATTTATGCGGCATGGTGCATATCTTTGCATGCCCCCACGGGGGCCGGCCAGCTCCACCCCGGGCTGTTCTCTCCTCGACCGGGGCATCCCCGCGCGTCCTCGGCGGCCGACACAGGGCGAGCCGTGCGGTGGGTCGCGGACGCCGCGCCGGCCTGGCGATCTCCAGGTCGTTCGCCCGTGCCACCGACTCGTGGACGGACCCTGATCGACTCCTCATCGGGTCCTGATCGGTCCTGATCGGTCCTGGGCGGCGGGGGGTCGCGCGCCCGGCGGAAGCCGGTGACACCGCCAGGCGACTGCGGGCCAGTCCGCCCTACACCCCTCGCCCTGGTGTCAGTGACGCAGCCGTGCCCATGCCTCCAGGGGGGCGGCGCCGTCGTGGGGGGCGAGTTGGCCCGCCTTGACCCAGCCCCAGGACTGGAAGGCCGCGCGGGCCGGGGTGTTGCCCGGCTCCAGCAGGGCCAGGCCGAGTGATGCGCCGGCGCGCGCCAGCAACTCCTTCTGGGCCCGCGTCGCCACCGCCTGCCGCTGCCGCCGGGGGGTGACCATCAGCCCGGCGACGCGGAACACATGGCCGCCGGCGGCCAGCTCGGCGATGCCGAGGGGCACGTCGGAGACCTGGAAGCCGTAGGCGCAGCCGACCAGCTTCGGATCGCTGGCCACCACCATGTCGAACCCCGGCTGTCCCAGGTCGTGATCCACGAACGCGCGGACGAACTCCTCGCGCGACAGCGCCCGTACGCCGGGGACATCCTGATGCGCCTCCGCGTACAGGTCCCCGATCTGCTCACGCTCGGTCTCGGCCTGCCACCTGCTGAGGCGCCGCAGGAAAACGCTGCTCATGCCAACCCCCTCTCCCTGTGGCAATCGTCGCACCTCGACGGCGGTTCTGGAATGGAGTGGTCCGTTATGGCTAGCGTGAGGGCATGTTTGCTGCCTACGCCGCGCGATTCGACCGGAACGAGCCGCTGAACGGCCTTGAGCTGGGCGATCGGCCCGACCCCGAGGCCCGACCCGACTGGACGGTGGTGGACGTCAAGGCCGCCTCCCTCAACCACCACGACCTGTGGTCCCTGCGCGGCGTCGGGCTGGGCGAGGAGGCCCTGCCGATGATCCTCGGCTGCGACGCGGCCGGAGTGGACGCCGACGGCAATGAGGTCGTGGTGCACTCCGTCATCGGCGAGAGTGGCCACGGCGTCGGGCCGAAGGAGCGCCGCAGCCTGCTCACCGAGAAGTACCAGGGGACGTTCGCTGAGCGGGTCGCCGTCCCGGCGTGGAACGTACTGCCCAAGCCCAAGGAGCTGTCGTTCGAGGAGGCGTGCTGCCTGCCGACGGCGTGGCTGACCGCGTACCGGATGCTGTTCACCAACGGCGGCGTGCGGCCCGGCGACAGCGTGCTCGTGCAGGGCGCGGGCGGCGGCGTCGCCACGGCGGCCGTCGTGCTGGGCGCCGCCGCGGGGCTGCGGGTCTTCGTCACCAGCCGGGACGAGGCGAAGGGCAAGCGGGCCGTGGAGCTGGGCGCGGAGGCCGCGTTCGCGGCGGGGGAGCGGCTGCCGCACCGCATGGACGCGGTGATCGAGACGGTCGGCGCGGCGACCTGGTCGCACTCGGTCAAGTCCCTGCGCCCCGGCGGCACCCTGGTGATCTCCGGCGCCACCTCGGGCCAGGCGCCACCGTCCGCCGAGCTGAACCGGATCTTCTTCCTGGAGCTGAAGGTCGTCGGCTCCACGATGGGCGGCAAGAACGAGCTGGCCGCCCTGCTGAGCTTCTGCGCGGCGAAGGGCGTCCGCCCGGTGATCGACTCGGTCCTCCCGCTGGACCGCGCCCGTGAGGGATTCGAACGCATGGCGCGCGGCGACCTGTTCGGGAAGATCGTCCTGACTGTGTGACGGTCCGGTCGTTGGCAGAGTCAGGCCGACCGCTCGTGCCAGGTGGCCAGGACGCCCCGCACCGAGCCGGAGACCTTCTCCTGGGCGGCTCGGTCGGCCCCTCGGTGAGCGTCGTGCTCTCGGTGAGCCTGACCGTTCCGCCGACGCCGACGCCGACGCCGACGCCGACACCGGCGGTGGCGGTGGCGGCGAAATGGAACTGACGGGTGTCTTGCCGCTCTTGGACAGATGGTCGAAGTGCCCGAGGTAGGCGCCGATGACGGTGAGCGCCAGGCCGACGTCCCGGGGCTCCACGCCTTGCCCGCAGGACGAACCGTGAACGCCGCCCGGACTCCGCTCAGCCGTTGCCGTCGCCGTTGCCGTCGGGGGAGCGGAGCAGGGCGACCACGTGGGCGGCGGTGGTGGACAGGTGGCGGCGGGCCTCGCGGAGGGATTCCTGCGTGACTCCGTGGTCCCGGGCCGCGTCGCGGACCTCGTCGCGGAGCTTGTCCAGGAGCCGCTCCAACTCGCGGGTCGGGTCGTCCACCGGCTCCGTGGGCTCCGCGCCCCAGCCCGGCCGGGCGGCCGGGGAATACTCCACGAAGCGCGCCCAGCCGCCGATCTCGTGGCTCAGGCCGTCCAGGCTCTCGCGAACCGCGCCCGGCCAGTCGCCGCTGGCCGCGCGCGACTGGACACGATCGTGGATGCGGCGGGCGGCCTCCTCGAAGTGGTGCCGGGTGGCGTCGCTCGCCTCACGACGCACGCGGGCCCGGCCCTCGTTCGTGCCCGAGGTGGCGCGAGTGGCGGCGGCGGCCTGCCGTATTTCCTGGCGCAGGTCGCGCGCCGAGCCGCTGACGTCCTCCCGGATGTCGGCGGCGAGCGCGGCCAGCGAATCGCGGATCTCCCGCTCCAGCTCGGTCAGCTCGTCGCCGCGCGCCAGCAGCTCGCGCTGGCCCTCGGGCGTCAGTGAGTACACCTTCCGGCCGCCCTCCTCGGTGTGGGTGACCAGGCCCTCGGCGGCCAGCTTCGCCAGCCGGGGGTAGACCGTGCCCGCGGAGGGCGCGTACAGCCCCTGGAAGCGCTCCTCCAGCAGCCGGATCACCTCATACCCGTGCCGAGGCGCCTCGCCCAGCAGCTTCAGCAGATACAGGCGGAGACGGCCGTGGCCGAAGACGGGAGCCATGTCAGGCGTCCTTACGCGAGGAGGATGCGGCGGCCGTGCCGGCGTCGGCGGCGGGCGGGCGGCGCAGCAGCGCGATCGCGCCGGAGACCGTCGAGCAACGGACCGCTCCGGTGCCGGAGCCGAGCGTGCCCGTGAGCTGCCTGGCTCCCCAGCCGCCGCCGACCCGCAGCTCCGGGAAGGCGGAGGACACGCCTCCGGCGGCGGTGCTCGCCGTGACGCGCGCCTCGAACGGCTCGGGGAGGCGGAGCGCCAGCTCGCCCGAGACCGTGTTCAGCCGGATGTCGGGCGGGAGGCTGGAGGGGGCCAGGTCGAGCATCATGTCCCCGCTGACCGACTCGCCGCGCAGACTGGGGCCCTGACTGTCGATCACCGTCAGATTCCCCGACACCGAGCTGAACCGGAGCTCGCCGCCGAGCGCCTGGGCCTCGATGTCGCCCGAGACCGTGTCGGCGCGAACCGTGCCGCCGAGCCCGACCAGGGTGGTGTCGCCGCTGACGCCCCGGACGTCCGTGCGGCCCGCGATCCCGCTGACGACCGCCGAGGCACCCACGACACCGACCGTGAGCCGGCTCGCGGCGGGCACCGAGACCGAGACGACGACGGAGCGGCGCCAGCCCTTCCGGTCCAGCCACTTGAGGAAGCCCTGCCAGGGCAGGTCGTCATAGGCGACGGTCAGCCGGCCACCGGCGGCCTGGACGATCAGCGGCGGACCCTCGACATGGGAGATCTCGACGCGGGCGACGGGATCGTCCGTCCCCACGACATTCACCGTGCCGTTGACGACGCGGACGCTCAACTCCTCGACGCGGTGGTCGTCGAAGGTGAGGGTCCGCGGCTCGGTGATGGACCACTCGGACTTCCCCGCCATGGAAACCTCCCCGGAAGAGCGGCACACGAAGATATATCGCGTCTCTGAAGAACACGATATATCGCGATGGAGCGCGTGGCAAGCGGACGGCGGCTCCGGGGCCGGGCGGCGGCCTACTCGTCCTCGTCGTCCAGGCGGGCCAGCCAGGTCGCGAGGCGTTCGACCGGGATCTCGAAGTCCGGGTTGAGGTCGACGAAGATCCGCAGCCGCTCGGCCAGCCACTCCAGCGTCACCTCCTCCTGCCCCCGCCGCTGGGCGAGTTCCTCGATACCGCGATCGGTGAAGTACACGACGTGCTCCTGAAAGGACGGGGCGGGGAAGGGAAAGCCAGGATAGGCAGCGGACGGTAGCGGCGGATAACCTGCATGCACACAGCGGCGACGGGGGGTCGTATGAGCAGCGGAATCAGTCGGATCAGCCTGCCGGACGGGACCCCGGTCTGGGCCAGGGTCTCGGGTGCCGGGCAGGCCGAGCAGGTCAGCGTGCCCGGCCCGGCCGCGCCGCCGAGCGGCCTCGGATATTCCGACACCGGCTTCGCCGACCGCGCCACCGCCCAGATGGAGAGCCTGCGCGACCTGATCACGGGTGTCGCCGCCTCCGTCGCGGAAGGACTGCGCGCGGCCAGGCCCGACGAGGTCAGCGTCACGTTCGGAATCGAACTCACCGCCCGCGCGGGCAAGATCGTGGGCCTGCTGGCGGACGGCGAGGCCAAGGGCGCCATCACCGTCACCCTGACCTGGCAGGGCGGGCCGCCCAAGGACCTGGGAAGCGGAGCCGCATGACATGGGGTGACACCGGGGGCGCGCAGCCGCTGGACGTGGACCCCTTCGAGACCCTGGCGCCGCTCGCCGCGAAGGCGACGGTACGCATCCATGAGGCGCCGACCGGGTATGACGGGACCGGGCGGGTTTCGCGGCCCTGGGGCAGTGGCTTCTTCGTCGCTCCGAGCTGGGTGCTCACCTGCGCCCATGTGGCACTTCGCGGGGGAAGCGGGGGAAGGGGCGAGGGAGGAAGGCGCGAAGTGGGGCTGACCGTCCAAGGTGTTGAGCGCCCTGTCCGGGGCCGGGTCGAGTGGGCCCAGCCGGAGGAGCACCCCGGCGGCGGCCTGTGGCCCGCGCCCGACCTCGCGCTCATCCGCCTGCTGGAGCCGATCCCGCACTCCTGCGTCTGGCTCAGCGAGCGCACCGCGAAGGTCTTCACCCGCAGCGAGGTCGCGTTCTTCGGCTCCGCCGAGGTCGGCGACGGCTTCGCCGAGGACGTCAGCGGCCGGTGCACGATCAGGGGCGAGCTGGGCTCCGAGGGCCTGATGAAGCTGGGGAACGAGGACGAGGTGCCCGAGGGCGCCTCCGGCGGCCCGGTCGTGGACCTGCGGCGCGGCGAGGTCATCGGCGTGCTCAAGGCCCGCCGCTCGATCGGCCGCGACGGCGGACTGGCGTCCTCCGTCGTGCAGTTGCGCCGCCTGCCCTCGCCCGTCGGCCAGGTCCTGGACGAGCACGACGACCTGTACCAGAGCGTTCTGCACGCCCACGACCGGCACCACGCCGAGCGGCACCGCGACGCCCAGATCACCGACCGCACCTGGACGGACGCCCAGATCGAGGTGCGGGGCACCGCCGGCCGCGCCCTCACGCCCGGCCAGCGGGTCGAGCTGCTGGGGCTGCTCGCCGAGCTGCCGCCGCCGGTCTCGACCCGGCGGCTGGACGAGACGCTGACCGCGCTGCGCGGCAGGCCGTACGAGGGCACGCTGCCCGCGCCGCGCGGCTGGCGCGACGGGCTCGGCCTGCTGTACGACCTGCGGCAGGGCGTCACCGAGCTGGAGGCCGTGCTGCGCTACGCGATGTACGCCGCCACCGCCGAACGGCCGTTCCCCGCCGCCTCGCCGGAGGCCGAGTCCCGGCTGCTGGACTGGGTGCACGGCACCGCCGCCGCGAGCGCGGAGCTGCCCCGCTGGTTCCGGCACAACCTCCGCTCCGAGCAGGACGCCCGGCTCGGGGAACGGGACGGTGTTCCGGCCGGCTGGGGCGCGGCCCCGCGGCTGGACCCGGGTTCGGGCTTCGGTCAGGACTTCGGTCAGGACCTCGACCCGGAAGACTTCGGGCTGGACGTCACCCCGGCGATCACCGGTTCGGCCGCCGGGCTCTGGGACCTCGCGGCCGGGTTCCAGGACACGGCCGGCGGCGACGGTTTCGCGGAGGTGGGCGGCCAGCCGTATGTGCTGCTGGAGATCACGCCCCGCGCCTGGGAGCGCGGCCGGTACGACTGGCGGGTGTGCGCGGCGCGCACCACGGGCGAGCTGACCTCCGTCGACGAGGACTTCCGCGCCGTCGGCCCCGACGAGCCGCCCGAGCGGCTGCGGGTGGCGCTCGCGGAGGCGTTCCGCCGTGGCGACGAGCCGGACCAGCCGGTGGCGTTGCACGTCGCCCTGCCGTACGCGCTGCTCGGCTTCCCGGTCGAGGAGTGGCGGCTGGCGCCCGACGCGAGCCCGCTCGGCGAGCAGCGCCCGGTCGTGATCCGCTGCACCAACCCCGTGCCCGACGCCGAGGACAGCGAGGAGCTGCACGCGCTGCGTCAGACGCGCTGGGCCAAGATCCACGCGGGCCGCATGGAGCCGGACGTCCTGGACTGCGCGGACGGCCGGGCGCGTCCGCTGCCGCAGCCCGCCGGGCTGATCGGGCGGGACCCGGCGACCGTGCCGGTCATGTGCCACACCCCGGCCACCGGCGGAGAGCCGGCCGCGCTGCATCGCGTGATGGCGAGTGGGTACAACGTCATTCTGTGGCGCCGCGAGGACACCGACCGGGAGCGGGACTGCGACGACTTCCACCGGGGTGTGACGCGCACGGTGGGCATGGCCGGCCAGGCCAGGCTTCTGCCCACGGCCCTCTGGCAGCTCCGCTCGGCCCTCGGACTCGGTGTCCCCGACGTCTCGTGGTCCCGGGGCCTCTCCCTGCTCTACGACGATCCCGGCCGTCCGCTGCCGGGCACGGACGATCCGCTGGAGACCCCGTGAGCGGCGTCCGCGTGGCCGCTGGGCCGTGGGTGCGCTGGGGTGCTGGCTTTCGCCGCGTGGGCGGGGCAGCGAGCCGGGGGCTGGCGAGCGGCGTCCGCGTGGCCGCCGGGCCGGGGTCCGGAGAAGACCACCGGCGGCTCGTGGGAGGCGTGGCGGGCGGGCGAGGGGCAAGCCGCGCGCACCAGGCGAGAAGTCGGACAACTATCCACTGTGCGCGGCCTTTTGATCCGACTACGGTCGGGGGCGTGGTCGCGGTCCGGATGGCGATCGAGCGACGAGGAGCATGCTGTGGCACTGTCTGACGAGACTCCGGAAGGCTCCGGGGGAAGCTCCGCCCCCGGTGAGTGGCTGATCTACCGGGGCGCCGGGGAGCCGCACGACGGCATCCGTTCGCTGCCCAAGCCCCCGCCGTGGCGCGACTTCGACGGGCAGCCTCTCGTCGCCCCGGGACCGGCCACGGACAGCGCCTCCACGCGCCGTCTCGGCGCCTACCGGCACCTGGCCGAGATGCACCGGCCCAGCGCCGAGGAGCTGGAGATCATCAACGCCGCGCTCTACCTGCGCCGCCCGCTGCTGGTCACCGGCAGCCCCGGCACGGGCAAGAGCACCCTCGCGCACTCCGTGGCGTACGAGCTGGGCCTCGGCCGGTTGCTGCACTGGCCGATCGTCAGCCGCACCACGCTCGGCGACGGGCTCTACCACTACGACGCGATAGCCCGTCTCCAGGACACCCAGATCGCGGCCAGCAGCCGCGCCGCGGGCGGGCCGGCGGCCGGTGTGACGGGGGGTATCGGCAGCTATCTGCGGCTCGGCCCGCTCGGCACGGCGCTGCTGCCGACCGCCAAGCCCCGGGTGCTGCTGATCGACGAGCTCGACAAGAGCGACATCGACCTGCCCAATGACCTGTTGAACGTGCTGGAGGAGGGCGAATTCGCCATCCCCGAGCTGGAGCGGATAGCCGAGCGCGAGCCGGAGGTCGAGGTGCTGACGAACGACGGCGCCAAGGTGACCGTCCGGGACGGCCGCATCCGGTGCAACGCCTTCCCCTTCGTCGTCCTCACCAGCAACGGCGAGCGGGACTTCCCGGCCCCGCTGCTGCGCCGCTGCATCCATCTGGAGCTGGGCAGGCCCGACCACGAGCGGCTGGCCACCGTCGTACGCGCCCACCTGGGGGACGAGCTGGCGCGCGTCGGTGACGACCTGATCGGTCGTTTCCTGGAACGCTCCCGGACAGAGCAGCTCGCGACCGATCAGCTGCTCAACGCCATCTATCTCACCCACCACGCCGAGCCGCCCACCCGCGACAGACTGGCCGACATGCTGATCCAGCGCCTCGACCGGCCAAGGTAGGCCGCCATGGACGACGCCGCCGCCCCCCGGCGGGACAACCTGGCGACCCTCATCCGCGCCCTGCGCGGCGCCGGGCTCGACCCCGACTGGGCCGAGCTCGCCGACGCCCTGTGGCTCGCGCAGTTCTCCCGGCCGTTCGCCTCCGGCACGGCGGACGGGACGGCCGGGGCCGACGGCACGGACGGCGCCGGCGCGCCCGGCGGAGCAGGCGGCGACGGCCCGTCCGTCCCCCACACGGCGTATGGGGACCCCCGCGCCCCGTCGCACGGCGCGGCGGATGACCCGGCCCGCACGCCCCCCGAGACGGGACCGGCCGACGGCCGGGGGCCGCGCACCGGTGACGAGACGGTCCGGATCTACGCCGACCCGGCCGGCTCCGGGCAGCGGGCGGCCGGGCTGCCCGAGGACGCGCTGCGGATCGGGGTGCCCGAGGCCAGGGCTTTGCCCGGTCTGCTGGAGCTGGAGCGGGCGCTGCGGCCGTTGCAGCGTTACCGGCCGCCGGGCCGCCCGCCGCGCCGCGCGGCCGGCGCGGACCTGGACGAGCGGGAGACGGTCGAACGCACCGCGCGGGCCGGCGGGCTGCTCACGCCCGCCTTCCTGGCGGAGACCCGCGCGCACACCGAGCTCCAGCTCCTGATGGACGCCGCGCCCGCGATGCGGGTGTGGCAGCGGATGCTGGGCGAGCTGGCGGAGGTGTTCGGGCGGCTCGGCGCGTTCCGCGACATCCAGGTGCACTACCTGCACGTCTCGCCGGACGGCAGCCCCTCCGTCAGCCGCCGCTTCGACCCGGCCGAGGCGCCGCTGCGCCCCGCCCGCCAGCTCCAGGACCCGACCGGGCGTCGCCTGACGGTCGTGGTCAGCGACTGCACCGGACCGCTGTGGCGCGACGGCACGGCGCACCGGCTGCTGCACGGGCTCTCCCGGCACGCGCCCGTCGCGGTCGTCCAGCCGCTGCCGGAACGGCTGTGGCCGCGCACCCGGCTGCCCGTCGAGCACGGCGTGCTGCACCGCGAGGAGGGCTCGCCCGGCACGGCCAGGCTGCGGTTCACGGCCGGGACCAACGGCTACCCGGCGCGACCCGCGCCCCCCGGCGCGGTGCCGGTGCCGGTGCTGCCGCCCGGTGCCGGGTCGCTGGGCGCCTGGGCCCGGCTGCTGTCGGGGCCGGGGGCCGGCTCGGTGCCCGCCGCCGTGGGCTGGGTGCGGGCCGACCAGCCGCCCGCGTCCGCGCGCCGCCCGGACGGGCCGCCGCGGTCCTCGGCGGCGCTGGTCGCCCGGTTCCGGGCGACGGCCTCCCCGGTGGCCGGCCGGCTCGCGGTCTATCTGTCGGCGGCGCCGCTGTTCCTGCCGGTGATGCAGCTCGTCCAGCGGACCATGCTGCCCGACTCGGGTCCGGCCGAGCTGTCCGAGGTGATGCTCGGCGGCCTGCTGCGGCGCCAGGAGGGATCGGCCGGCGACGGCCGCTGGTACGAGTTCCTGGACGGCGTCCACGACGAGCTGCTGGGGGAGCTGGGCCACGACGAGGCGCTGCTGGTGCTGAAGCACTGCTCGGGCTATGTCGAGCAGCGGTTCGGCCGCACCGGGCCCAACTTCCCGGCGCTCGCCCTCGCCCAGCTGTCCGGCGAGGGCGGTCCGGCCGAGGCCGCCGCTCTCGCCTATCCGGCGGAGGAGCCCGCCCAGGAGCGGCTGCCGCAGCCGTTCGCGGAGGTCGCGGCGAAGGTGCTGCGCCGTTTCCTGCCCGAGGCGCCGCTGGTCGCCGCCCCGGCGGGCGAGGACGTTCCGCCGCCGTCACTGGCGGTCGCCCAGGCCCGCGCGCTGGCCGAGCGGTTCGCCGCCGACGGCAAGGTGCAGCACCAGCTCGACGCGGTCCGCACGCTGCGGCAGGCCGCGGAGAGCCAGCGGGCCGCCGGGCAGGGCACGGATCCGGAGCTGTGGAGTGAGCTGGCCGAGCAGCTGCTGAGGCTGTGGCGGGCGCAGCGCGAGGCCGAGCTGCTGACGGAGGCGCAGAACGCGGCGCGCACCGCCGCCGCGCACCCCGGCTCGCTGCGCGCCCGCACCGCGCTGGCCCGGGTGCTGCACGTGGCGGCGGGGGAGCGGCGGGCGGCCGGGGACACCCAGGCGGCCCTGGACCTGTGGCGGCGCGCCGACCGGGAGTTCACGGCCGTCTGCGCCACGCCGGGGCTCGACCGGCGCTCCGCGCTGGACCTCACGCTGGAGCGCATCCAGGTGCTGGAGGAGCAGTGGCGGCTCGGCGGCGACACCGCGCCGCTCCAGGAGAGCGTCGGCATGGTCGAGGCCATCGCGGACGCCTGGCCGGCCGACGAGCCGCAGCCGAGCGGGCTGCCGCTGGCCCACGGCCGCGCCCTGCTGCGGCTGGCCGGCGCGGCGCCGGACGCCGAGCGGGCGAGCGTCTACGCCGGGCAGGCGGCGGGGTCGCTGCGGCGCGGCTGCTGGGCGCTGGAGGCGGAGAACGCGCCGGTCGTGGCGCGGGCGCGGGCGCTGCTCGACCTGGCGGACGCGCTGCTGCTGACCGACCGGGACTGGCCGGTGGCCTCGGAGGCCGTCGGCGAGGCCCGGTTGCTGGCGCGGGAGCCGCAGCTGATGGCTGCCTGTCTGATCAGGACCGCGCGGCTGTGTGTCCGCCGGTTCGCGGCCGGGGGCGTCGCGTCGGACCTGGAGGAGGCGGCGCGCTGGTTCCAGCAGGCGAGCCGTTCGGTGTCCAGGGATCGGCAGGAGTACAGCGACCTGATCGAGGAGTGGGGCGCCGCGCTGCTGCGGCGGGCCATGCTGCCGGACGGCGGCCCGTTCGTCTCGCAGGCGGTGCGGGTGCTGCGGGACTGCCGGATGGAGACGCCGGCCGGTGACCCCCGGCTGCCGGAGCGGCTGCTGATGCTGGGCCGCGCGCTGACGACGCGGTACCAGGAGGCGGTGGACCTGGTCGATCTGCGGGAGGCGGAGCACCTGTTCGGCCGGGCGGCGGCGGACGCGGAGACGGATCTGACGCGGGCGCGGGCCTGGTTCGAGCTGGGCGAGACCCACCGCAGGGCGTACCGGCACACCCGGCGCCCGGAGCGGCTGGACCAGGCGGCGGACGCCTACCGCCGGGCCGAAACGGCGGCGAAGTCCGCCGACGCCGACCCGGCGGACCCGGCCGAGCCGGTCCGGCTGGCGGCGCGGGCCCTGCACCAGCGCGGGGTGGTCTTCGAGTCCGCCCGCCGCCCGCTGGCGGCGGCCGACGCCTACCGGGCGGCGCTGCGGACGTGGCGCCACCTGTCCGACGGCGAGGAGGCCGCCGCCCCGACGGCCGCGCGGCTGGCAGCGCTGCTGGGGCAGCGTTGAGGGCGTCGGCCCCGGCGTCGGCCCTCGTGCCGGCGCCGGGGCCGGACCTCGGGTCGGGCGGCGCGCGGGCGCAGGCCGGTGGCGGTGAGGGGGTTTCCGCCGCTGCCTCGCCGGGAATCTCCGCTGGGCCTCAGCCATCGGGAGGAACCATGACGACGCGCCCCCACGACACCGCGGAAGAGCGCCGCGGTGACGCCGGGCCGCTGCCGGACCTGCTCGGCCTCAGCCTCACGGAGCTGCGCCGGCTCGACCACCCCGTGCTCAGCGAGGTCTTGGAGGAGCTGCGCGGACGGGTGCTGGAGGACGGCGCCGGGCAGTTCTACCAGTTCGACCAGAACCTGGGCGACGACTTCCTGCCCGCCGCGCCGGACCCCGGGCTCGCCACCGGCCGGTCCGTCGGGGGCTGACCGCGCCCCGGCTGTCCCTCGCGCACTTTCCGGCCCTTCGAGGTCCTTGACCGGACATACGACCGCACCGCCGGTTTGCGCGGTGTGACCGCCGGAAAACTTCTTCCGGACTGTGTGGGACAGCCAGGAGGGGGGCGGCGCGGCGTGCACGGGACAGTTCGAGCTGCCCGCGATCCGGTGACGGACGGCTTGCCGCCGGTGCCGTTCCGGCAGTTCGTCGTCAAGGTCAACAGCCGGTGCAACCTGGCCTGTCGGTACTGCTATATGTACTTCGCCGCCGACCCCGGCTGGCGCCACCAGCCCGTCACCGCCTCGTCCCGCACCCTGCGCCACACCGCCCGCCGCATCGGCGAGCACGCCACCGCCCACGGCCTGCCCGCCGTCTCGCTCGTGCTGCACGGTGGCGAGCCGCTGCTGTCCGGCCCCGCCGTCCTCGGCGCGTTCGCGGACGCGGTCCGGGCCCGCGTGCCGCCCGGCTGCGCGGTGCACGTCACCCTCCAGACCAACGGCGTCCTCCTCACCGAGGAGACGCTGACCACCCTCGCGGCCCACGGCATCACCGTCGGCCTCAGCCTCGACGGCGGCCTGGCCCGCCACAACGGGCAGCGCGTCGATCACGCCGGACGCCCCGCCTGGCCCGCCGTGGAACGGGCCGCCCGGCTGCTGGCCACCGGGCCGCACCGCGCCTCCTACGCCGGGGTGCTCGGCGTCATCGATCCGGCCACCGATCCGGCCGAGGTCTACGAGTCGCTGCTGCGCCTGGCCCCGCCGGCCATCGACTTCCTGCTCCCGCACGGGAACTGGAGCCGGCCCCCGCCCGGACTCCCGGCCGGTCCCGGGCGCCCCACCCCCTACGGCGACTGGCTGTGCGCCGTCTTCGACCTGTGGTGGCACGCCGACCGCCGCCGCACCAGGATCCGGCTCTTCCAGGAGTGCCTGGCCCTCTTACTGGGCCTGCCGGCCGCCACCGAGAGCCTGGGCCTCCAGCCGTTCACCGCCGTCGTCGTGGAGACCGACGGCGGCGTGGAACAGGTCGACTCACTGAAGACCGCCTACCCGGGCGCCGCCGCCACCGGCCTCGACGTCTTCCGCCACTCCTTCGACGACGCGCTCGCCCACCCGGGCGTCACCGCCCGCCACACCGGCCTGGCCGCCCTCGCCGACACCTGCCGGAGCTGTCCCCTGGTCCAGGTCTGCGGCGGCGGCCACTACGCCCACCGCTACCGCGACGGCCACGGATTCCGCAATCCCTCGGTCTACTGCGCCGACCTCCAGCGGCTCATCCGGCACATCACCGCCGCTCTGCGCCGGGCGGCGGGGCCATGACCGCCACGCTCACCACCGGGGAGATACGCGACCTCGGCCGTGCCGAAGGCGGCGGCGCCACCCTCGCCCGGCTCGCCGTCAGCCAGCACACCCAGCGCCTGCTGCTGCTGCGCATCCTGCTCGACGCCGTCGACGCCACCCCCGGCCCCGCCGCCGCGCACGCCCGCGATCACGCCCGCCTTCTGGAGGCCGCGGAACGGGTCGCCCCCGAGTCCGCGCGCCGCGTCCTGTTCTACTCGCTCACCGGTCCCTGGGCCGAACGCTGCGTCCAGTGGCTGGAGTCGGGCGCCGACCCGGGCACCGACCAGAACCTCGCCCACCTCGGCTCCCTCGCCGGCGCCGTCGCGGCCCGCTCCGGCCTCCGCTTCACCACCCGGGTCGTCACCCACGGCGGACGTCTGACCCTGCCCACCCTCGGCGCCCTGCGCAGCCCCGACCCCGACGGCACCCCCACCCGACTCGTCGGCGACGGCGACCGGCTGGTCATCACCGCCGCCGGCCGGGCTCCCGCGGAGGTGCGCCAGGACCCCACCGGCGCCTGGCACTCCGACGACCCCCGCTGGCTGCCCCTGCACACCCTCGACGGCGGCCCCCGGCCCGTTCTCCTGGACGACCTCGACCCCGGCCGCCTCGTCTACCGCGGCGGCGCCGCGGGCGTCGAGGCCCGCGACGTGCTCCGGCCCGAGGAGCGCGCCCACTGGGCCGCCCTCTGGCGCGAGGCGCTGCCCCTGGTCTCCCTCGCCGGAGCCGCCCGCACCGCCGAACTCGCCCTGCTGGACTGCATCGTGCCGCTGACCGCGCCGCCCGCCGCCAGCTCCGGCGGCATCAGCTCCCGGGCGTTCGGCGCCGTCATGACCACCCAGCCGCCCAGTCCCGCGTACTTCGCCGCCGGGCTCGCCCACGAGATCCAGCACCTCAAGCTCACCGCGCTCAGCGACCTGATGCCGCTGGCCGTCGTCGGCCCCCAGGCCCGCCACTGGGCCCCCTGGCGCCCCGACCCGCGCCCGTTCGACGGCCTGTTGCACGGCACGTACGCGCACCTCGCCCTCGCCGACTTCTGGCAGCGCCTCGCCCTCGCCCTGGACGACCCCGCCGACCGCGACCACGCGTGGGCCGCCCACGCCCGCTGCTGGACCCAGGTCGGCGCCGTCCTGCCGGCGCTGACCGGCACCCGCCGGCTCACCGAGGCCGGCCGGGTCTTCGTCCGGGCCATGGCCGAACGGCACATGGAGCTGCGCGACCCCGCCCCGCCCGAAGGGCACCTGGTGCGCGCCAGGGCCTACGTCGACACCGCCCGCACGCTGTGGCTGCGTCAGCACGGTCGTTGACGCATAGCCGACAGCGCCTCGGTGTATGTTCCCCTCAAGAGCGCCTGACGGCCCGTCGGCACAGACAGCGCGGGCGGATCGACCACCGACACAGACCACGGCACGCACGAGGGAGACGGACGGATGGCTCCAGGGGGAAGCTCGGCGCGGAGCCCGCTGCCGGACACCACGCACCGGCGGATCACCATCAGCTTCGCCGGGTTCAACCGCGCCTGGGCCACCTGGATCGCCGACCGGCTGGAGCGGCACGGCTGGCAGGTCGCCCTCCAGGGCTGGAACCCACCGGTCGAGGTGCCGCTCGACGTGGCCCTGAGCGACCTGCTGCTGGCCGAGGGCCGCGTCCTGGTGGTGCTCAGCGACTGGTACTTCAAGCTCGGGCCGCGCACCGACGAGGAGTGGAACGCCGCGCTGCGCGCCGTCGTCGCCCCCAACGCGCACCGCTTCGCCGCCGTCTCCGTGAACGCGCACCCGGTGCCCACCGCCGCCGCCGCGTTCGGCGGCGCCGCCGAGCTGTGGGACATCGGCGCCCGGGAGGCGGAGCGCCGGCTGCTCGGCCTCCTGGGCCCGTCCCCGGCCGAGGGCGAGACGTCCTCCTCCCGGACCCTCGGCGGCCGGAGCGGGCCCCGCTTCCCGCACGAGCCGCCCCAGGTCTGGAGCGGCGTCCCGCGCCGCAACACGCGCTTCACCGGCCGCGAGGCGACGCTCCAGCGCGTCTCCGACCTGCTGCGGACGGCCGAGCCCGGCGCCGCCGTCGTCACCCTGTGGGGCATGTCCGGGGTCGGCAAGACGCAGATCGCCGCCGAGTTCGTCTACCGCTTCGCCACCGAGTACGACGTCGTGTGGTGGGTGCCGGCCGACCAGCGCGGCACGCTGCGCCAGCGGCTGGCCGAGCTGGCCCCGGCCCTTGGCCTGACCACCGGCCCCGAGTACGGCGAACGGCTCCGCGCCGTGGGGAACGCGCTGCGTCGCGGCACGCCGTACTCGCGGTGGTTGATCGTGCTCGACGGCGCCGATGACCCCGGCCCCATCGCGGACCTGATCCCCAGCGGGCCGGGCCACGTGCTCATCACCTCCCAGAACCGCACCTGGGAGGACCACAACACCCTGCTCCACGAGGTCCCGCTCTACGGCCGCGACGAGTCGGTGGCGTTCATCCGCCGCCGCGCCACCCGGCTCGGCGCCGAGGACGCCGATCTGCTCGCGGAGGCCCTCGGCGATCTGCCGCTCGCCCTCGACCAGACCGCCGGCTGGCTGGCCGACTCCGTCATGTCCGTGCAGGACTATGTCGAGCTGCTCCAACGCGGCAGCTATGTGGAGGTCGGCCTGCGGGTCGCCGCCGACTTCCCCATGTCGTACTTCACGGCCTTCGCCCTCCTGCTCAACCGGCTGCGCGAGATCGTGCCGGAGGCCGTCGACCTGCTGCGCCTGTGCGCCTACTTCGCGCCCGGCGCCATCCCCGTCCACCTGCTCCAGGGCATCCCGGCGGAGGATCTGCCCGAGCCGCTGGTCGGCCTGATGAACGACCCGCTGCGGTGGAACGCCGCCATCAACAAGCTCGTGCAGTACTCGGTGATCCGCTTCGACGTTCCCGAGGTCGAGGCCGACCCGGACGACTCCGGCACCATCCACCTCCACCGCATGGTCCACCAGACCGTCCGGGCCGGCATGGGCAAGGACGACGAGGAGCTCTTCTCCCGGGCCGTCCGCCGGGGTCTGACCTCCGCCGACCCCCGGCTGTTCTCCGATACCCGCCGCTGGCCCCGTTTCGCGCGGATTGTGCCACACCTCGACCCCTCCGGAGCGCTGCGCAGCCGGCACCCCGACATGCACCGGCTGATCTTCAACTGCCTGCGGTACGCCTACATCGCGGGCGAGTTCATCGTCGGCATCCAGCTCGCCGAGCGCACCGACCAGGCATGGCGCGACGTCTACGGCGACGACCATCCGCTGGTGTGGGACCTCGCCTCCCTGAACGCCACCCTGGTGCGCGCCACCGGCGACTATGCGCTGAGCGAGCGGATCGACCGCGCCGTCATCGAGCGCCTCAGCGCGCTGCGCGGCTCGCAGGACCTCACCGTGCTGCGCGCCGAGGAGGGCCTCGGCGGCGACCTGCGCGGCCTGGCCCGCTACGACGAGGCGCTGGCGGTCAGCCGCCGGGTGCTCGACGCCTATCTGGAGCTGGTCGGCGAGCGTGACCTGCGCACGCTGACCGCCAATCACCAGGTCGCCGCCTCGCTGCGCTTCCTCGGCCGGTACCGGGAGGCGCTGGAGGCCGACCGCCGCATCCTCCAGGCCCGCCGGGAGCTGCTGCGCCCCCGGAGCAACTGGTCGCTCTCCTCGGAGAACGCCTACGCCCTCGACCTGCGGCTGCTGGGCCGCTACGCCGAGGCGCTGTCCCTCCAGGAACAGAGCCTGGAGACGCATCGCGTGGTGATGGGCCCCGACCACCCCCAGACCCTCAGCGCCGAGTGGAACCTGTCGCTGAGTCTGCTGCGGCTCGGCGAGCGGGCGGCGGCCCACGCCCGGCTCGGCGGGCTGCGCGACCGGGCCGAGCGGGTGCTCGGCGAGGTCGCGCCGCTCACGCTGGCCATCGCCGCGTCGTATGCCTTCACGCAGCGCGCCCACGGCGACCTGGACCAGGCGCGGGCCGTCGGGGAGCTCACCGCCCAGCGGTACGAGCAGCGGCTCGGGCCGCACCACCCGTATGCCATCGGCACCCGCGCCAACCAGGCCCAGGTGCTGCGCGCGGTCGGGGAGCGGCAGCAGGCCCATCTCCTCATCAAGGGGAGCCTGGCCGACATGACGTCGGTGCTCGGCCCGGACCACCCCTGGACCCTGGGTATCGCGCTCAACGCCTCCGCCGCGCGGAACCTGGACGGCGACGTGGAGGGCGCGGCCGAGCTGAGCCGGGACACGGCCCACCGCGCCGCGGCCGTGCTGGGCCCCGAACACCCCCTGGCCCTGGCGGCCAAGGTGGCGCTGGCGACCGATCTGCGCGGGCTGCGGCAGCGGGAGCGGGCCGACGAGGTGGAGGCGGCGGCGCTGTCCGGGCTGACCGCCTCGCTGGGCCCGCAGCACCCCCAGACCGTCAGCGCCCGCTCCCGGGTGCGTCCCGACTGGGACTTCGAGCCCATGGCGGGCTGAGCCCCGCCGCCTTCCGCCTTCCGCCCGCCGCCTGACCTCTGACGCCTGACCTCTGACGCCCCGCGCCCGGCGGCTCCGGAAACGGAACGGGCGGGTGGCCACCGCGCGTCGGCGGTGGCCACCCGCCCGTTCGGGGTCAGTCCCCTACAGGTCGAACACCTCGTTCACCAGGGTCTGCTGCTCGGCCTGGTGCCGCTTGGCCGAGCCGACCGCCGGGGACGAGGACGCCGGGCGCGACACCCGCCGCACCTCGTTCGCCCGGTCCAGGTGATCCGGCAGGTTGAGCGCGATGAACGGCCACGCGCCCTGGTTCGCCGGCTCCTCCTGGGCCCAGATGAACGTCTCGACGTTCGCGTACCGGCCCAGCTCGGCGCGCACCTCGTCCACGGGCAGCGGGTACAGCCGCTCCAGCCGGATCAGGGCGACGTCGTTCACGCCGCGCTTCTCCCGCTCGGCCGCCAGGTCGTAGTAGACCTTGCCGGCACTGAAGACGACCTTCCGCACGGCCGCCGGGTCGGCGGTGGTGTCCCCGATGACCGGCCGGAAGCCGCCCTTGGTGAACTCCTCCGCCTTGGAGGCCGCGGTCTTCAGCCGCAGCATCGACTTCGGGGTGAAGACGACCAGCGGCTTGTGGTGCGGGTTGTGCACCTGCCAGCGCAGCAAGTGGAAGTAGTTCGACGGGAGGGTCGGCGCGGCCACCGTCATGTTGTTCTGCGCGCAGAGCTGGAGGAACCGCTCGATCCGGCCCGAGGAGTGGTCCGGCCCCTGGCCCTCGTAGCCGTGCGGCAGCAGCAGCGTGACGCCGGAGGTCTGGCCCCACTTCTGCTCGGCCGAGGAGATGAACTCGTCGATGACGGTCGAGGCACCGTTGGCGAAGTCGCCGAACTGCGCCTCCCACATCACCAGCGCCTCCGGCCGGGCCAGCGAGTACCCGTACTCGAAGCCCATCGCCGCGTACTCGCTCAGGAACGAGTCGTAGACGTTGAACCGCGCCTGCTCGTCCGTCAGGTACAGCAGCGGGGTGTAGTCCTCGCCGGTCTTCCGGTCGATCAGCACCGCGTGCCGCTGGCCGAACGTGCCGCGCCGGGTGTCCTGGCCCGCCAGGCGGACCGGGCTGCCCTCCATCAGCAGGGAGCCGATGGCCAGCAGCTCGCCCATGGCCCAGTCGATCGTCCCCTCCTCGACCATCGCGGCCCGCCGCTGGAGCTGCGGCAGCAGACGCGGGTGGACGGTGATGCGCTCGGGGATGTTGACCTGGGACTCCGCGATCCGCTTGACGACCTCGGTGCTCACGGCGGTCTCCACGGCGACCGGGAACTCCGGCCGCGGCATGTTGACTTCGGTGGGAGCCGGGGTCACGGTGGCCTCGCGGACCTCCTTGAAGACCTTCTCCAGCTGGCCCTGGAAGTCCTGGAGCGCCTGCTCCGCCTCCTCCAGCGTGATGTCGCCGCGGCCGATCAGCGACTCGGTGTAGAGCTTGCGCACCGAGCGCTTCTTGTCGATCAGGTCGTACATCAGCGGCTGGGTGAACGAGGGGTTGTCCGTCTCGTTGTGCCCGCGGCGCCGGTAGCAGACGAGGTCGATCACCACGTCCTTGTTGAACGCCTGGCGGTACTCGAAGGCCAGCCGGCCGACCCGGCACACCGCCTCCGGGTCGTCGCCGTTCACGTGGAAGATCGGCGCCTCGATCATCCGGGCCACGTCCGTGCAGTACGTGGAGGAGCGGGCGGCGGCGGCGGTGGCGGTGTAGCCCACCTGGTTGTTGATGACGATGTGGACCGTGCCGCCGGTGCGGTAGCCGCGCAGCTGCGACATGTTGAGCGTCTCGGCGACCACACCCTGGCCGGCGAACGCCGCGTCGCCGTGGATCAGGACCGGCAGGACCGTGAAGTCCTTGCCGCCCCGGCCGATGACGTCCTGCTTGGCGCGGGCGACGCCCTCCACGATCGGGTCGACGGCCTCCAGGTGCGAGGGGTTCGCCGCCAGCGAGACCTTGATCGTCTCGCCGGACTGGCCGGTGAACGTGCCCTCGGTGCCCAGGTGGTACTTCACGTCACCCGAGCCGTGCATCGACTTGGGGTCCAGGTTTCCCTCGAACTCCCGGAAGATCTGCGCGTACGACTTGCCGACCACGTTGGCCAGGACGTTCAGTCGGCCGCGGTGGGCCATGCCGATGACGACCTCGTCCAGCTTGTCGGCGGACGCCTCGTCCAGCACCGAGTCGAGCAGCGGGATGACGGTCTCGCCGCCCTCCAGCGAGAACCGCTTCTGCCCGACGTACTTCGTCTGGAGAAACGTCTCGAACGCCTCGGAGGCGTTCAGCCGGCGCAGGATGCGCAGCTGCTCCTCGCGCTCCGGCGGGGTGTGCGGGCGCTCCACACGGTCCTGGATCCACTTGCGTTCCTTGGGATCCTGGATGTGCATGTACTCGATGCCGGTGGTCCGGCAGTACGAGTCGCGCAGGACGCCGAGGATGTCGCGCAGCTTGAGCATCGACTTGCCGGCGAAGCCGCCGACCGCGAACTCACGCTCCAGGTCCCACAGGGTGAGCCCGTGCTCCTTGATGTCCAGGTCGGGGTGCTTGCGCTGCTTGTACTCCAGCGGGTCGGTGTCGGCCATGAGGTGGCCGCGCACCCGGTAGGAGTGGATCAGCTCGAAGACCCGGGCCGCCTTGGTGACCTCGTCGTCGTGGTTGACGTCGATGTCCCGCGCCCAGCGCACCGGCTCGTAGGGGATGCGCAGCGCCTCGAAGATCTTGTCGTAGAAGTCCTGCTCGCCGAGGAGCAGCTGGCTCATCAGCCGCAGGAACTCGCCGGAGGCCGCGCCCTGGACCACCCGGTGGTCGTAGGTGCTCGTCAGCGTCATGATCTTGGAGACGCCCAGACGGTTCAGCGCGTCCTGCGAGGTGCCCTGGAACTCGGCCGGGTAGTCCATGGAGCCCACGCCCAGGATCATGCTCTGGCCGGGCATCAGGCGGGGCACCGAGTGAACGGTGCCCAGGCCGCCGGGGTTGGTGAGGGAGGCGGTGACGCCGGAGAAGTCGTCCATCGTCAGCTTGCCGACGCGGGCGCGGCGGACGATGTCCTCGTACGCCTGCCAGAACTCGAAGAAGGTCAGCGTCTCGGCCTTCTTGATGCCGGCCACGACGAGCTGGCGGTCGCCGTTCTCCTTGACCAGGTCGATGGCCAGGCCCAGGTTCACGTGGGCCGGCTTGACCAGGGTGGGCTTGCCGTCCCGCTCGGCGAACGAGTGGTTCATCGCCGGCATCGCCTTCAGCGCCCGCACCATCGCGTAGCCGATGAGGTGCGTGAAGGACACCTTGCCGCCACGGGCGCGCTTCAGGTGGTTGTTGATGACGATGCGGTTGTCGAACAGCAGCTTCACCGGGACCGCGCGGACCGAGGTGGCCGTCGGGAGGTCGCGGGAGGCGTTCATGTTCTTCGCGACGGCGGCGGCCGGGCCGCGCAGCGTCACGAACTCGGGCCCCTCGGTGTCCGCCGGAGCGGGCTTCGCCGCGGCGGGCCCGGCGGGCGCCGGGGCGGGCTTCGCGGGAGCGGCGGCGGCCTGCTTGGCCGGGGCCGCGGGCTTCGCGGGAGCGGCGGGCGCCGCGCCGTTCGCCGCGGCGGGCTGCGCCGCCGCGGGCTGGGCGGGTGCCGGGGCCGGCGGCGGGGCCTCGGCCGGCGGGGTCTGAACGGCGCTCGCGCCGTTCGTCCCGGGGGCGGCGGTCTCATCGCCGCCCGGCTTGTAGTCGGCGAAGAAGTCCCACCAAGCCCGGTCCACGGAGTTCGGATCCTGGAGGTACTGCTGGTAGATCTCGTCGACGAGCCATTCGTTGGCACCGAAACCAGCGGCAGGGTTGTTCTTCTCTGCGCTTTGGTCGGTCTCGACGCTCGATGTGTTCGGGGACTGTGGCGACACGGCGGCAACCGCCCTCTTCCGCTTCGCAAGGTCATTGATAGCGGAAATCAAGGCTACGCCCCCGGGGCGGTCCGGCGCAGTCCTCAGCTGCCAGACGTGTCCTACGCCACATTCGCGGATGCGTTTCGGTCCCGGATAGTGCGGGAACGGCACCAAGTTCGGCTCAATGGCGCTACACAATCGGTCCGCACCGAACGTGACGGCCCGCGGTCCGCTCCGAGCTGGGGGGACGGCGGTGGGCAGCCCTGGGGGCGGCCCGGCACCGCCACGGCGGCGCACCGGGCCCCGGGAGGCCGGGGACGGCCAGAGGTCAATTGTTTGCCAGCGCGTTACCCGGAAGGGTGAGGCGGATGCGGCAGCCACGCCGCGATTCGGCCACACCGATCGTTCCGCCGTGCAGATCGACCGCCCAGCGGGCGATCGCGAGGCCGAGACCCGTGCCGCCGTCACGCGGAGTGACGCCGTCGATGGTCCCGCGCCCGAAGCGCTCGAAGACCAGCTCGCGCTGGGCCTGCGGGATACCGGGCCCCTCGTCCAGCACTTCCAGCACCAGCCCGCCCGGCCCGTGGCCCGCGCGGGCCACGACGGTGACCTGGCCGTTGCGCGGGCTGTGCTTGACCGCGTTGTCGACCAGGTTGGTGACCACCTGGTCCAGCCGCTCGGGATCGGCGTGGGCGATCAGATGTCCGGGGGTGACGTCGAGGCGGAACTTGACGTCGGTCCTGGCGTGGCCGCGGCGCAGCGCCACGGTGGCGTCGTTGAGCACCGCGGACAGGTACGGCTCCACCTCGAAGCCGCGTGGCTGGAGCGGCACGCCGACGCCGTTCTCCAGCCGGGAGAGGTCCAGGAGCTGCTCGACCAGGCGGCCGAGGCGCTCGGTCTGCCGCAGCGCGGTCGCCATGGTCTGCGGATCGGCCTCGGAGACGCCGTCCACCACGTTCTCCAGCACGGCGCGCAGCCCGGCGATGGGGGTGCGCAGCTCGTGGGAGACGTTGGCGACCAGCTCCTTCCGCTGCCGGTCCACCGACTGGAGGTCGGCGGCCATGCGGTTGAACGCCAGGGCGAGGTCGCCCAGCTCGTCGCGGCGTGAGACGCGGACCCGGCGGCTGTAGTTGCCACGGGCCATCGCCCTGGCGGCAGAGGTCATCTCCACCAGGGGCGCCGCCAGACTGTGCGCGACGAACTGGGTGACCAGCAGGCAGGCGATGATCGCGATGATGGCGATCACCTGGAGCTCGATGTCGGAGCGGTAGGCGACCAGGATCAGCAGGGTGGTGATCACCACCGAGACGATCACCAGCCAGCCGAGGGCGGCCTTCACCGAGCGGAATGGATCGAACGGGCGCAGCACGCGCCACATCATGGGCCATACCCGCCGCCAGAGGGAATGCCGAGCCGACTCGGGCACGTGTTCAGACCTCGTTGACGGCCTGGCCCCGTACGGCGGGTTCGCCGGCGAAGCCGGGGGGAGTTTCCAGGGCGTATCCGACTCCGTGGACAGTCCTGATGCGCTCCGCACCGATCTTCCTCCGCAAAGCCTTCACATGGCTGTCCACGGTCCTGGTGCCCGAGGCGTCCGCCCAGTCCCACACCTCGGCCAGGAGCTGCTCGCGGGTGAGCACCGCGCGCGGCGACCGGGCCAGGCACATGAGGAGGTCGAACTCGGTCGGCGTGAGGTGGATGTCCTTGCCGGCCGCGCGGACCCGGCGCTGGGTCCGGTCGATCTCCAGATCGCCGAGGCGGACACTGCCGGGACGCGGCGTCGTGGCGGCGACGGCGGCCCGCTCGATTCGTCTGAGGAGCACGTGCGACCTGGCGACCAGCTCGCGCATGGAGAACGGCTTGGTCATGTAGTCGTCGGCGCCGACACCCAGTCCGACGAGCATGTCCGTCTCGTCATCACGGGCCGTCAGCATCAATACGGGTACCGGGCGTTGGGCCTGGACCCGGCGGCAGACCTCCAGGCCGTCGAAGCCCGGCAGCATGACGTCGAGGATGAGCAGGTCGGGGTGCCAGGCGGCGGCCGTCTCGACGGCGGCCGGGCCGTCGGCCGCGGTCTGGACCAGGAAGCCCTCGGCCCGCAGCCGGGCGGCGATGGCTTCCACGATGGTGGGGTCGTCCTCGACCACGAGGACCCGTCGCTGGGCGCCGGGCGTGGTCGCGGTGGTGCTGTGGATGCTGGCCCGGTCCGGGGCGCCGTGCTCGGCCTGGCCGTTGGGTGACAGTGTCTTCTCCTGATGGTTCCGGTCCATCGGTGATGTCCTGATGTCTGTCTGCGTCATATCCCGCCCCCGGGATCGTCCTGTGCCAGTTCAGCTCTTTCTGGCAATGAAATGTGCTTCAGATGTGCTGATGAGCACTGCCAAGAGCGTAGATGGCGAACTTGCGTGACGGCTACGCGGACTGGCTGGCGAGATCGTGCGTGGCGAGAAACAGCACGTCGGGAACACCTCGGACTACTGGCACTTCTTCGGTGCGAATATCCGTGAATCCGGCATCGCGGAGATTTTGCGCGAAGTCGGTGGAGGGGGCGGCAGACCAGATCGCCAGCACACCACCGGAGTTGAGCCGTGAACGGCAACGGGCGAGGCCGGTGGGGGAGTAGAGGCTGTCGCTGTCCTCGGTGACAGTCCAGCCCGGTTCGTTGCCGTTGTCGAGGCAGAGAACGTCGTACATGGTGTCGGTCGTGTGCAGATGGGCGAGGAGATCCGTGGTGATCAACTCGGTGCGCGGGTCCGCCGGCGCGTCCGCGGTGACGACGGACAGCGGTCCGGCGCGGTGCCCGCGACGACGGCGGGCTCGCGTTCGACGACGATGACCCGGCCCCAGCGGGGGTCGGCGGCGGCCTGGGCGAGGGAGAAGCCGACGCCGAGGCGGCCGATCAGCAGGCTCGGCGCGGGCCGGTCCGCCAGCGCGTCCAACGCGGCCGTGACCAGCAGGCGTTCGGAGCGGCCGTCGGAAGTGTCCATCAGGAGACAGCCGTTGACGATGATCTGGAGCAGGCCACCGTGGTGGCGCGGGACCGCCTCGCCGAACGGGCCCACCCCGCGGTCGAGGACGACGGGGTGCGCGTCGTCGTCCTGGGTGCCCCGGGGGGCGGCGCCGGGACGCGCGGTCGGGGCCATGCGCCCTTTCCTGGCGCATGGCCCCGGGGAGCGTGGACCGGTGCCGGGCTCAGCCGCCTGCGAGGGCCTGGAGACGGTCGTAGGCGCCGTTGAAGAGGTCGTGGTCGCCGACGGTGGGTCCGGTGGAGGTGTACTGCCAGAACGTGTAGTAGCCCCAGCCGGCCGGGAGCGTGCCGGGCGAGGAGGCGTAGCGGGCGATCCACAGCGGGTTGTTGGCCGCGAAGCCGCCGTAGTTGCCGGTGCAGGTCGTCCACCAGTTGGTGGTCGTGTAGATGACCGCCCAGCGTCCGGTGCGCGCGTAGTAGGTGTTGACGAAGTCGCGGATCCAGCTCACCATCGCGGACTGGCTCAGGCCGTAACAGGTGGCGCCGTACGGGTTGTACTCGATGTCGAGCACACCGGGCAGGGTCTTGCCGTCGCGGGACCAGCCGCCGCCGTTGCTCGCGAAGAAGCCGGCCTGGGTGGCGCCGGAGGAGACGTTGGGCAGCGCGAAGTGGTAGGCGCCGCGGATCATGCCGACGTTGTAGGACCCGTTGTACTGCTGGGCGAAGTACGGGTTCTTGTACGTGGTGCCCTCGGTGGCCTTGACGTAGGCGAAGCGGACACCGCTGTTCCAGAGGGTCGACCAGGCGACGTTCCCCTGGTGGCCGGAGACGTCCACACCCTCGACGGTGGCGAGCGGGGTGACGGTCGGGTGGCGGTAGACGCGGTTGCCGCCCTCGTGCTCCAGGACGGTGGAGCCCATGGAGGCGGAGCCGACGCGCGGGTCGTGCCCGGCGGCGGCGACGTGGGGGGTGGTGACGATCAGCGCGAGGGCGGCGCAGATCATGCCGATGAGGAGCGGAACGCGGCGGCGCCGGCGGGTCTCGCCGGCGCGCGATCTGGTCTTCCCGGATCCGTGCATGGGCAGGTACTGCCTTTCGGAGGCGGTGTGGGGGGACGAGAACCAGCAGGTTGCTGTGGGGTGGGCCTAGCATGATGTGACCATGCCATTCGTGAAGGTAATGCGAGCGGCTGGTGGCACGGAAGGGGGCCCCTGCGTCGCCGTTGGTCTAACCCCGGTGGCGAGGCCGAACACTTGTGCGTACGGGGGTGAGGGCGGTGCGACGTTCACCGATGAAAGGTTCGGTGAGAGGTGCGGAGCCGTCGCCTACAACTCCACCATGATCGCCGTCGCGTCGTCCCCGGCCTTGCCCCGGGGGAACGCCACCCCGGCCGGATCGGCCGCCTCGGCCGCCCGCACCCGCGCGATCGCCGCCGCGGGACCCTCGCCCGCCAGCACCGCGAACAGCTCCGGCCAGCCGCCGAGCCGGAACGTCTCCACCCAGCGCCCGAGCCCGTCCGTCACCGCCGCCAGCGACCGCGCCCCCGCGCGCGGCATCGACCCGGTCAACGCCCGTGCCGCGACCGCCGGATCGGCCGCCGCGGTGAAGAAGCCGCCCTCCGCGTTCCGCAGGCCCTCCAGGAAGCCGGCCCGCCGCTCACGCGGCAACCGCCGCGCGGCCGGGCGGAGATCGTCCAGCCGGGTGTCCAACACCGGCCGCACCACCCCGTCCCGGCCCTCGATCAGCAGCGCGGAGTCGGAAAGCACCAGGTATTCCACGGTGTCGTCATCCCAGCGCGCGCAGACCACCGTGGCCTGCGGCGTACGCGGGTGAGAAAGGTCACAGGTCGTACGATGCCCCTCCGCCGTGCGGGAGATGGCCCCGGCGAGGCATGCGGCCAACGGCACATGCCGCAGGGAGGTGGTCGACTCCAGCAGCGCCCCGCCCAGCCGGGCCGCGAACCATGCCACCCCGTGGTGGCATCCGAAGTCACCCGCCGGTGCGGTCACTCCGTCGAGCAGAACCAGCGCGCCCCCGACTCCCGCCGCGGGAACGGCGGTCGCCGCGAAATCCTCGTTCGGTAGGCCCGGTGTGCCGGGTTCGGTGGCGGAATGGACGCGCATGGTGACCAGTCTGCCGTAGGCTGACTTTTGTCAGTGAATGCCGGGGTAACGCCCGCCGGGCGGCCGGGCGGAAGCGGATCTTCCCAGGAGGGGACGCGGAATTCCAGTCGGACGCGTGACTCCGGAGGGTCATGTTCTGTCTTTCGCTTGTCCCTCAACTCCCCTCTGTTGTTCACTCCTTCGGGTGGCCGCTTCGGGGAGACGGCTACCTGCCCTGTCGGCGCTGGCAAGGTCGGTGCCCACGTGACGAGAATGCGAGCACAGGTGCGGAAGACGACAGAGCATGACCCCGCCGACGCCGATCCGTCCCCCTCCGCCCCGTCAGCTTCCCGCGCCCGTGCGGCGCGCAGACGGCGTGTCCGGGTCCGGAACCGGCTGATGGTGGGGCTGCTGCTGACCGGCACCGCCGTGGCCATCGCCGGCGCGCCCGCCGTCTTCGCGGGCGTGCGCGACCTGCGGGAATCCCGCGCCCTCGTCGGCGACGCCGAGCTGGCCGGGCGGACCGTCGCCCTCTCCCACCTCCTGGCCGACGAGCGGGAAGCCGTCGTCGCCGCTCTCGGCGCCGCCGACCCCGGCGCGGTGGAGGCCGCCCTCCCCGACGACGCCCGGACCCGCGTCGACAGCCAGTCCGCCGCGCTCGGCACCGATGTCGGCGCCGCCGTGCGCGCCTCCCTGGACGCCGTGCCGGCGGTCAGGGACGCGGCGCTGTCCGGGCGGAGCGACCCGGCCGAGACGTTCGAGATCTACAGCGACGTCATCGCGGCCCTGGACGGCGTCCTGCGCGGCGTCAGCCGCGGCACGCCCGAGCGGGCCGCCGACCCCACCGCCGACGCCCTGCCCGACCTCGCCCGCGCCGTGGACGCCTCCTCGGCCGTGCGCGGGCTGCTGCTGGCCGCGCTGGCAGGCGGGGACGGGCAGTCCGCCACCGTCGCGCTCGCCCAGCGGGAGGCCGCCCGCGAGAGCGCCGCGCTCACCGACTTCCGTGCCACGGCCGACGGCGTCGCCCGGGAGGACTACGAACGGACCGTCGCCGGCGACGAGGTGCGGGCGGCGGCCACCCTCCTGACCGGGCTCGCCGACGCCGCCACGTTGTCCGCCGAGGAGCGGGATCTCGACCCGGCCGCCGTGGGCGACGCCCTGTCCACCCGCACCGGCTTCCAGCGCGACACGCTGCTCTCGCTGGCCGAGGAGCGGACCGCGAGCCTCCAGCAGCTCGCCGACGACGACATGACGCGGCTCCAGATCACGGCGGGCATCGTGCTCGCCGCGCTGGTGCTCGCGTTCTCCGTCAGCGTGCACACCGCGCGCTCCCTCACCCAGCCGCTGGCCGCCGTCCGGCTCGGCAGCCGCCGCGTCGCCGCCGACCCCACCGGCCAGGAGCCGGTCCGGTTCACCGGCCGCAACGACGAGTTCGCCGAGGTCGTGCACTCGGTCAACGCGCTGCGGGCCCGCGTCGTGACCCTCCAGCAGCAGGCCGCCACCGCCGCCAGGGACGCCGACGCGGCGGCCCGCGACAGCGGCGGGCTGCGCGCCGAGCGCGACCGGCTGCTGGCCGAGCACAACGAGCTCAACGCGCGCCTCGCGGCCCTGCACGGCGCGGTGCACGGCATGTTCGCCCACCACGCGCGGCGGCTGCTGCTCCTGGTCGGGGAGCAGCTGTCGGTCATCGAGGGGCTGGAGGAGCACGAGGCGGATCCGGATCGGCTCGCCGTGCTGTTCACGGTCGACCACCTCGCGGCCCGGATGCGCCGGCACGGCGAGAACCTGATGCTGCTGGCCGGCGCGGAGCCCGCGCCGCAGCTCGGCGAGCCGCTGTCGCTGATCGACGTGGCGCGCGCCGCCGTGAGCGAGATAGAACGCTACGAGCTGGTGGAGACCGCCCCGCCGCCCCCGGCCGCCCGCATCGTCGGCGGCGCCGCCCGCGACGTCAGCCACCTGCTGGCCGAACTGCTGGACAACGCCACGGCGTTCTCCCCGGCCGGCGCCCGGGTGCGGCTGACCGGCCGCTGGGGCGAGGGCGAGCTGATCTTCACCGTCGAGGACGACGGGGTGGGACTGTCGCCGGAGCGGCTGGCCGAGCTCAACGCCCGGCTCGCCGACCCCGTCACCCCGCCGCCCGGCGCCGGGAGCGACGCGCCCGGCGTGGGCATCGGCATGGGCCTGTACACCGTGGCCAGGCTGGCCGCCCGCCACCGCCTGCGCTGCTGGCTCGACACCCGGCCGGGCGGCGGTACGGTCGCGCACGTGATCGTGCCCGGCGCCCTGGTCGAGCCGCTGTCGGAGCCCTATCCGTCGGAGCCCTATCCGTCCGAGCCCGCGCGGCCGGCGCGGGCCCGGCCACCGATCCCGGCGCAGGCCCGTCCGCAGCCCCCGCCCCCGCCCGCGGCGCGGGCGGCGGAGACCGTGCCGGAGCACGGCAGGGCGACCGACACCATCTCCAGAACCAACGCCGTCACCGAGAGCGGGCTGCCGTTGCGCAACCCGTTGGCGACCGGCGTCGGGCCCTCGCCGCAGCCCACCACGGGCCGGGCGCGGGCCGTCGACGCCGAGGAGCTGCGCCGCCGCCTCGGCGGCTTTCAGCGCGGCGCCAGGGAAGGACACCGGGACGCCGCGAGGGCGGCGGGCCCATACCCCGGCGAGGCCGGAGAGGAGCTGCCGTCATGACCGCACAAATCCGTATGGCGCCCGGCACGCACAGCAATGCCGGGGACGACCTGCGCTGGCTGCTGACCCGCCTGGTCGAGGAGGTGCCCGGCGTCCTGTCGGTCGCCGTCGTCTCGGCCGACGGACTGCCGCTGCTCTCCTCCGAGCCGGCCGGCGCGCCCAAGCGCTCCGCGGTGGGCCCGCTGGGCGCGGCGGCCGACCTGGCGACGATCGTCTCCGGCCTCGGCAGCCTCACGGCGGGCGCCGCCACCCTGATGGAGGGCGGCCCGGTCCGCCAGACGCTGGTCGCGATGGACACCGGCAATCTGCTGGTGATGTCGATCAGCGACGGCTCCCTGCTCGGCGCCTACACCGAGCCGATGGCGGACATGGGCGTGGTGACGTACCACATGGCCCTGTTCGTGGGCCGCGCCGGCCATCTGCTGACCCCGGAGCTCCGCGCGGAGCTCCGCCAGGCCACTCCCCGCCCGACCGCGCGGTAGCGCCCGGCCGGCGCCGCGCGGGGTCAGCCGGGGCGGACCGCGCCCCGCACGGGGTCGCTCGCCAGCGGCGCGAGCGTCACCTCGGTGCCGGGGCGCGGGGCGTGGACCACCTGGGCGTCGCCCGCGTACAGCGCCACGTGGCCGGCGTCCTCGCGGTAGATCACCAGGTCGCCGGGGCGGAGCTCGGACAGGGGCACGCGCGGGAGCTCGTTCCACTGGCGCTGGCTCGTGCGCGGGATGGTGACGCCCGCGTGCGCCCACGCCTGGGAGGTGAGGCCGGAGCAGTCGAACGCGGCGGGGCCTTCCGCGCCCCAGGCGTACGGCTTGCCGAGCTGGGCCAGCGCCCAGGTCAGGGCCCGCTGACCGGCGGGCGAGGGCGGCCGGTCGTCGTCGTCCAGGGTGCCGGAGGCCAGCAGCTCGCGCTGCGCCTCGTCCGTCGCGGCCAGCTCCCGGGCCGCCAGCTCGGCCGTCTCCTCGGGGGTCAGGCCGGCCAGCAGCGCGGTCACCTCGTCCAGGCGCCGGTGGATCTCGTCGCGTCGGCTCCGCCGTTCCTCGGCCAGGGTCTCCTCGGTGTCCAGCGCCTCCCGGGCGGCGGTGGTCAGCTCGTCGGCCCGTTCCTCGTTCGCCACCAGCCGGTCGATCTCGGCGGTCTTGGCCGCCGCCGTGCGGACCGCGACCGTCCCGTCGTGCATCGCCTGGCCCGGATCCTCGCCGAGCAGCAGGCGCAGCGCCGGGGGCAGCGTCAAGGCGCCCTGACGGTACTGTCCGGCGGCGAGCCGGCCCGCGAGGCGGCGGGCGGCGGCCAGGTCGGTGCGGGTGTCGGCGAGGCGCTCGGTCAGTCGCTCGACCTCGGCGCGCTGGGCGCGCAGCCGTTCGTCGGTCTCGTTGAACGCCTCGGTCGCCGCGCCCGTCTGCCGGTAGAGGGTCCGCAGCTCCGTCAGCAGCGCCTCGGGGTCGCGAGGTTCGGCGCCGGCGGGCGGCGCGGTCAGTGCGGTGAGCGCCAGGGCGGTCAGGGCGCCGGCCAGGGTCTTGATCATCAACGGCACGCAACGCACCCCACCACAGCCCGCGTCAGGGCGCGCGCCGGAGGAGTGCGAACGGGTGGTCAGCTCCGCCGACGGTGGGCGTGGCGCGGCTCGGCGTCCGGCGCGTACACGTAGCGCCAGCCGCGCGGCAGGCGCAGCAGCCGGGTCTGCTCGGCGGCCTCCAGCCGGTATACGTACACCGTCTCCGGCGCGCCGTCCGCGCCCGGCACCGGCACCTCGTACGTGCGGGGCGGCTTCCCGGTCGGGCCGACGAGCACCGGCAGCACCCGGCCGTCCAGCGGACCGCCCACGAACGGCGTCTCCTCGCTTCTCACGACTCGGAGGACTCCAGCGAGTCCAGCTCGTCGAGCGAGCCCAGTGACGCGGCGGAGCCGAAGATCTCGAAGACGCCGCGCATCCGCAGGATCAGGGTGTCGATCCGGCCGCCGGGCTCCTCGGTGGCGGCGGCCACCAGCACGGCCCGGGCGGTCTCCTCGTCACGCGCGGCCGTGGACGCGAGCTGGAGCAGCAACTGGTCGACCAGCCAGTCCCGCAGATCCTCCACGGGCCGTTCCCGGTCCTCGTCCAGCCAGATCAGCGAGGCGGCCTCCACCGCCGTGATCCAGGTGCGCACGGCCATCGCCAACCGGGGGCCCGGCGACGGGGCCTGGAGGTGCGTGAACACCTGCTGGGCCGCCACCCGGCGCACGCCGTCCACGATCGCCGTCGTGCTGGACGTC
This sequence comes from Streptomyces sp. NBC_01803, assembly GCF_035917415.1. Taxonomy (NCBI): domain Bacteria; kingdom Bacillati; phylum Actinomycetota; class Actinomycetes; order Kitasatosporales; family Streptomycetaceae; genus Streptomyces; species Streptomyces sp. NBC_01803. Next base: position 2,048,169 of record NZ_CP109073.1, on the reverse strand, counting down.
TCCACCACGCTGCCGCCCTTGAGGAGGGCGGCGAATCCCTCGTCGTGCTCCACGACGAAGGCCAGATAGCGGTCCAGGCCCCGGGCGAGGCGGTCGCTGAGCGGCCCCGCGGCGGGCATGGCGAAGCACAGCTCCAGGTCGGTGGCCGCGCTGTGCAGCGCGGCCTCGTAGAGCTGCTGCTTGCCGCCCGGGAAGTACCGGTAGACCAGCGGCCGGGAGACGCCCGCCGCGCGGGCGACGTCGTCGAGCGAGACGTCCTCGGGCGCGTTGTGGGCGAACAGGCGCAGTGCGGTGGCGATGAGCTGTCCTCGGCGTTTCTCCACGCTCAGCCTGCGGTACGCAGGACCGGGTAGTGCGGGGCGACTGCTCATGTCGTGAAGGGTAGCGGCCCCGGCCGGGCCGCGCGCCGTCAGGCCAGCAGGCCGGCGCTCCGCCACAGGCGCCGGCTGACGCCGTTCATGACCCCGATCTCCTCCAGAAAGTCGGTCAGGCGCTCGGCGCCCCGCCGCATCACCTGGCGGCGGTGCTCGCTCGCCTTGACCTGGGCGACGGCCTCGGCCCGGTCCAGGCCGATGTTCGTGTACACCTCGGGGTTCACGAAGGCGACGGAGAAGACGCGGGCGAACTCGCCGCACGACAGGCGGGTCAGCTCGCGCTGCCAGCGCGGCGCGGTCCGCATCTGGCGGCGCAGCTCCTCGCGGGCGTACCGCACGTGCCGCGCCTCCTCGACCACGTGGATCCGGGTCACGCCGCGGATCAGCGGCTGCACGCGCTCGTCCGGGAAGGTCAGGCGCTGCATCCAGTCGAGCACCTCCTCGCCGAGGAGGGTCGCGGTGAACGAACCCGGGGTGGTGGAGATGGCCTTGAAGACGCGGGCCAGGTTGTGGTGGATCCGGTTCGGCGGATAGGAGGGCGTGCCGCCCTTGGTGATCGCCCGCGCGAACATCATGGAGTGCCGGCACTCGTCGGCGATCTCGGTGAGCGCGTACCGGACATGGGCGCTGGTCTGGGGCTTGTCGTAGATGTGCCGGACCAGGAGCTGCATGAGGATGATCTCGAACCAGATGCCGAGCGAGGCGAGGGCGGCCGTCTCGTGCCGGGAGAGCTCGACGCGCCGCTCGTGCGACATCTCGTACCAGAGCGGGGTGTCGTAGAGGGACACCAGCTCCGGGGGCCAGAACCACATGCCCTCGTGCCAGGGGGAGTCCCAGTCCAGCTCCCGGTCGGGGTCGAAGGAGTGCTTGGCCGAGGAGGCCAGCAGCCGTTCCGCCACCCGTTCGCGGTCCTTGAGCGCGCCGAGGGCGTCCTGGAGCGTTTCGACGTCGGGGTCGGTGTCGATGGCCGGGTCCACATAGGCGATCAGACCCGCGGAGGCTGAGCGTGTCATAGTCGTATGAGACTGCGCGTCAACAGGTGAGTCAATCCCTTGGACGCGCCCGGTTCACGCGGGTGTTCGCCCGGCCCTCCGGCCTCTTCCGTCCGTTTCTGAACGGCTTTCGTACACCGAGGCGCGTGCTGCCGTTCACCTCCATGTTCATGCCGCCCGTTCATTTCCGCGACATGGGTTCCCGGCCCTGCGGTAACCGGCTTTCGGTGTGCTGGGTGACTATGACGCGACGACGGACGGTCCGGCCGCCGAGCTGGAGCACCATCCGGGGCCGGGTGGCCATCGTGCTCGCCGTGCCCACCTGCCTCCTCCTCGTGCTGGCCGGGGCCGGGGTCGCCGACCGGGCGGCGGACTGGTCCACGGCACGCCGGAGCGGGGACCGGGTCACCCTCGCGCTCGATGTGCAGAGCCTCGTCCGCGAGCTGCAGCGCGAGCACGGACTGACCAGCGGTCTCCTCGTCGGGGCCGGCCGCTACCGCCCCGAACTGGCCGACACCCGGCGGCGGGTGGACGCCATCCACGGCGAGCTGGTCCGGCGCGTGGCCGAGGGCGACGTGACGGCGTACGAGGACGCGCTGGCCGGCCTCGACCGGCTGCCCGAGGTGCGGGCCGAGGTGGACGACGACAGCATCGACCGGGCGGACGGCCTGATGTTCTTCTCCGACGTCATCGCCGATCTCAACGACGCGCAGCTCGCGGAGTACGCGGGCCATGGCGACCAGCGGCTGAGCGACGGCATGGGCGCGCTCCAGGCGCTCTCCGGCGCCACCGAGGCGCTGGCCCGCGAACGTGGCCTGATGAACGGTGTGTTCGTCGCCGGCCGCTTCGCGGAAGGTCAGTACCTGGAGTTCGCCGCCGCCCGCGCCGATCGCGAGTCCGCGCTGCGCTACTACGGCCAGCTCGCGACCGACGATCAACGGGCGGCGCTGGCCGCCGTGTTCGCCACCGAGGAGGCCGGGCTCGTCGAGACCCTCGAAGAGGACGCCGAGGCGGGCGCCGACGGCTCGCCGCTCGACGCCGACGCCGACGCGTGGTGGACCGCCTCCACCGCGCTCACCGACCGCCTGCACGAGACGCAGCAGCGCATCGGCACCGATGTCGCGGATCGCACCCAGGAGTTGCGCGCGGCGGCCACTCGCGAGCTGGTCGGCTTCGTGGCCCTCGGCGCGCTGATCCTCGCCGTCGCCATCGCGCTCGCCGTGCTCGCCGCCCGCGCGATCACCCGCCCGCTGGACGAACTCACCCGGCAGGCCGAGAACGTCGCGGGTCACCGGCTCCCCGAGACCGTCCGCGCCATCCAGGAGGCCGAGCCGGAGGACGCCGAACGCCTCGAACCCCCCGGGCTCGACCCGAGCCTGGGCCGGGGAGCGGAGGAAGTCACCCGCCTGGCAGCCGCGTTGTACGACGTCGAACGCACCGCCGTCGGCCTCGCCGCCGAGCAGACCGTGCTGCGCCGCAACGGCACCGAGTCGCTGGCCAACCTCGGCCACCGCAACCAGCGCCTGGTCCGGCGCCAACTGCGCCTGATCACCGCGCTGGAGAGCAAGGAGCTGGACCCGGACGCGCTGGGCGAGCTGTTCGAGCTGGACCACCTCGCCACGCGCATGCGCCGCAACGCGGACTCGCTGCTGATCCTCACCGGCCAGCCGCTGCCGCCCCGGGTGTGGACCGGCACGGCGGAGGTCGCGGAGGTGGTGCGGTCGGCGGTCTCCGAGGTGGAGGACTACCGGCGCGTGTCGCTGGTCGAGTCGGAAGCATGCCAGGTCCACGGCTGGGTCGTATACGAACTGTCGCACCTGCTCGCCGAGTTGATCGAGAACGCGCTGACCGCCTCGCCGCCCGCCCGGCCCGTCGAGGTGTACGGCTGGTGGGACGGCGCCGAATACTGCCTGGCCGTGGTGGACCGGGGCAACGGCATGACGGAGGAGGAACTGGCGCGGGCCAACGCCCGCCTGGCGGGCCAGGAGAACTTCCTCGTGGCGCCCACCCGCTTCCTCGGTCACTACGTCGTCGGCAGGATCGCCGCCCGCCTCGGCGTCCAGGTGGAACTACGTCACACGCAGAGCGCCCCGACCACCACGACGGCGCGCGGCGCGGGCGTCTCGGCGTATGTGGCGCTCCCGCCCCGGCTGTTGCACCCGGGGGTGGCGCAGGAGCCCCACACCAGCACGGTCCCCGCCTGACGCGCCTGACACGCCTGACGCGCCGGGTCCCCCCGGCCCCCGGTCCCCCCGGCCCCCGGTCCGCCCGGCTGGCCCGGTCCCCCCGGCCCGTGGCTCAGGCGGCGCGTTCCGAGGGCGGCGGCAGCGGGCGGCTCGGGCCGTCGTCGGGCGAGTCGAGCCAGAGCCGGTGCGACCCGTCGGCACCCACGGTCAGGCCGTACCGCTCCGGTCCCGGCCGCCCGGCCGCCGTCCAGTCGGCCAGCAGCGCCGCCCGTTCGGCCCACAGGTCGCGCGGTCCGTCGTACTGGATGCGGGCGGTGCCGTCCTCGCGGGGCGCCAGCCGCGCCCACGAGTCGCTCGCCGGGTGCACCACCCCGTACAGCCGCCGGCCATCCGCGTCGATGAGGCACAGCTCGTGCGCGTCCGGCTGCGCGAGCCCGCAGAGGAACCGCGCCATGTCCGCGCCGGGATCGGCGGGCACCGCGACCTCGGCCTGCCGGCCCAGCGGCACCAGCAGCGCCGGGATGTAGCTGCGCGCGCCGGGTGGCGTGACGGCGGACGGCCGGTCGAGCACCGGCAGGAACGGCCCCTCGGCCGAGCCGTCCTCCCGCACGGTCAGCACCGCGATGCCCAGCCGCAGCGCGACGACCACGGTCCCGCCGGGCACGACCTGGGCCGCCCACGCCGCCGGGACCCGGCCCGTGGCGCTGACGGCGAGCAGCCCGGCGTACGGCGCGTGTTCGGGACAGCCGCGCGCCGCGTCCCCGATCACGGTCGTCGGCGCGAACCCGGCCCCAGCCATCCGGGCGGCGGCGTCCTCGGTGGCCAGGGACACCACCCGGTCGTCGCCGAGCCCGTGGCACAGCAGCGCCGCGCCGTAGCCGTTGCCCTGCCCCACCTCCAGCACGCGCCCCTGGCCGGCGAGGCCGGCGTCGAGCGCTTCGAGCATGGCCGCCGCCGTGCCGGGCCGCACCCCCAGCAGCGGCTCGTCGGCGTGGACCGCCGCCAGGTACTCGGGCTCGCCGGGCCGGTGGGTGTGCAGGTCGGAGACGAAGATCTCCCGGGGCACGGCGGCGAACGCGGCGTGCCAGCGGTCGCCGCGCAGCAGGCCCTCGGCGGCGAGCGCGTCGGCCAGCTCCCGGCGCAGCTCCTCGGCCGGGCGGATGGCGGTGGTCATGGCGGTCCTCCAGGACGTCGGCGGCACAGCGGGAATGGCTGCGGGGTGTCGCGGTGGTTCGCGATGCCCAACGAGTGGCCGCGCGCGACGTAGTGCGGTGCGAGGTTTCCCGGCGGTACCGACACGCCGGGCGTCGCGTTCTCAGCCGCGCGCGCCCGGGACTTCCCGGGCCGCCCCGGCCGGCGCGGTCGCCCCGGCCGGCGCGGTCGGCTCGACGCCGAGCCGCTCCAGGACCCGGACCGCCGTGCCGTGCCGCGGCTCCGTCACCGCCGGGACCAGGGTGGGCGACCCGCGGGGCCGTCCACCCAAGGTGATGGAGGTGGCGCGGCGCGTGCGGTGCGTCCGGTCAGCAGCGCGACGGGGCGGCGCCGTGGAGCGCGATGTCGGCGGCCGGGGCCCAGGCGTAGTGGTCGGTGCGGACGAGGTGCCACGTCCCGCCCGCCGCGCCCTCGGCGGCGCAGATCACCGTCAGCTTCTCGCCCCGGGGGAGGGCGGCGAGGACGGGGGAGCCGGGGTCGGGGGCCTGTCTGAGGTCGGTGCCCGACTCGGCGGTGACCTCGGGGTGGGAGGCGTCGGGGGTCTCGGCTGCGTCGGAGGGTTCCGCGCCGCCCTCCTCGCCCGCGCCGCCCTCCGCGCCGCCCTCCTCGCTCCCCCCTTCGGTGGCGGGACCGGCGATCACCGCCATGGCGACCGCGCCGGTGGCGGCGTACAGCGAGAGTCTGCCGAGTAGCGACATCGCGTGCCTCCTCACTCTCCGCACTCAGCAACAGGGTAAATGCGGCCGAATGGGGGCGCAATTCGTCACCAATGGTGAAAGGGGGCGGCGGTGTCAGGGTCCGATGAGCGCGTGCAGGGCCGGCCGCAGCAGCTCCGTGATGTCGTGGGGCCGCAGACCGCGCAGGGCCTCGACGCCCAGCATCTGGTGACCGATCGTCACGCCGACGGTGACGCAGATCAGCAGCGCGGCGCGCGCCTGCGCGTCGGCGCCGGACAGCACGGCGGTGATCTCCTCGACCTGCCGGTCGAAGGTCTCGGTGGCTATCCGCTGGGCCTCCGGATGGGTGAGCATCGACCGCATCATCGTCAGCGTGGTGGCCGGCAGGCCGTCGAGCTTGCTGCCGAGCGTCGACAGCAGCGCCTCCACGATGTCGGCGGGCTCCTCGGCGGCGGGGGTCGCCAGCGGGACCGGCACCTGCGCGGCCCGCGCGAACAGCTCCCGTTTGGAGCCGTAGTACTGCATCACCAGCGCCGGGTCCACGCCCGCGGCGGACGCGACCCCGCGGATGGTGGTGCGTTCGAAGCCGTGCTGGGCGAACAGGTCCCGCGCCGAGTCCAGGATGCGTTCCTGCGTCCGCTGTCGGCGCTCGGCGCGGGTGAGACCGGGGGACTCGCTCATGGGCCCAGACTCTACTGTCGGGCTCACGCTCCGGAGCGGCCCTTCCAGATTTCCCGCGAGACCCCCTCGGGATCGGCCGCAACGGCCGGATCCGTGTCCCGGATACGGGGCAGCCGAGCCTCCGGCCGGTCGTCCGGCCGGCCCGGATCGCCGGTCACGGCGAACGACGTCCACGCGGACCGGACGCGGGCGGAGAGCGGCTCGACGTCGGGATGCCCCGGGCCGCCCAGGGGGGAGCGGGCGAACGCGGCTTCGACCTGCTCGGTTCGTGGAGCACCTGGTCGCGCGCGGCCCCCGCGACGCCGTCCTGATCGGCGCCGGTCCGGCTGTACAGCGGTCCCTCGGTCCAGCCGGCTCCGGGCACCCGGGCCCCCGCTCGCCATGCCGACCGGGCTCGCCATGCCGACCGGGCTCGCCATGCCGACCGGCCCTTTTCTCCCTAGACTGGCGACATGGCTCGGCCGAACGAGGAGGTCGAGGCGCTGCTCCAGGAGTACGCCGACCTCATCGCGATCAGCGGCGGAGACGCGTTCAAGCAACGCGCCTACGAGAGAGCCGCGCGCGCCATCGGCCGTCACGCGGCGGACATCTCCACCCTGGACCCGAAGCGCCTGCGCGAGATCCCCGGCGTGGGGAAGTCCATCGCCGACAAGGTCGAGGAGTACCTGCGGACCGGGCACGTCGCCGCCGTCGAGGAGAGCAGGACCGCCGTGCCGCCGGGCGTGCGCGCGCTGATGGGCATCCCCACCCTCGGGCCGAAGAAGGCGATGACCCTCTACCAGGACCGGGGCATCGCCTCGGTGGACGAGCTGGTCGCCGCCATCCGCGCCGACCGGCTGGACGGACTGAAGGGCTTCGGGCCCAAGACCAAGGAGAACATCCTGCACGGCGTCGACGTCCAGCGGCAGTCGGGCGGGCGCGTCCTGCTGGACGCCGCCATGCGCCTGGCGGACGAGGCCGTCGCCGGGATCTCGCGCGCGCCCGGCTGCGAACGCTGCGCGTACGCCGGTTCGTTGCGGCGGATGCGGGAGACGATCGGCGACATCGACGTGCTGGCCGCCGCCGAGGACCCGGAGCCGGTGATGGCGGCGTTCACCGCGTTGCCGCTGGTCGCCGAGGTGATCGTGCGGGGGCGGAAGAAGACGTCCGTCCGCACGGCCGCCGGGTTCCAGCTCGACCTGCGGGTGCTGCCGCCCGACTCGTGGGGCGCGGGCCTCCAGTACTTCACCGGCTCGCAGGCGCACAACATCCGCACCCGCGAGATCGCCGTGCGGAAGAAGCTGAAGCTGTCGGAGTACGGGCTGTTCGAGACGGAGAGCGGGAAGAAGGTCGCCGCCCGGACGGAGGAGGAGGTCTACGAACGGCTCGGCCTGCCGTGGATCCCGCCCGCCCTGCGCGAGGACCGGGGCGAGGTCGCCGCCGCGCTGCGCGGGGAGCTGCCCGAGCCGGTCACCGAGCACGACATCCGGGGCGACCTGCACACCCACACGGACCTGACGGACGGCCTGGCCTCGCTGGAGGAGATGGTCGAGACGGCGGCGGCGCGCGGCTACGCCTACTACGCCGTCACCGACCACGCGCCCGAGCTGCGGATGCAGCGCATGACGCGGGAGAAGATGCTCGCCCAGCGGGAACGGGTCCGGGCGCTGGACGGCGGGCACCGGCGGATGCGGCTGCTGCACGGCACCGAGCTGAACATCGACCCGGAGGGGAACGTCGACTGGCCGGACGACTTCCTGGCCGGCTTCGACCTGTGCGTGGCCTCGGTCCACTCCCACTTCGGCCTGGACCGGGACACCCAGACCCGCCGCCTGATCCGGGCCTGCGAGAACCCGCACGTCAACATCATCGGCCACCTCACCACCCGAAAGATCGGCAGGCGGGCGGGCATCGACGTGGACCTGGACGCGGTCTTCGCCGCCGCCGCCCGCACCGGCACGGCCATCGAGGTCAACGGACACCCCAACCGCCTGGATCTGCGCGACGAGCACATCCTGCGGGCGCGGCGGCACGGTGTGCGGTTCGCCGTCGACAGCGACGCGCACGCCACGGCCGAGCTGGGAAACATGCGCTACGGCGTCGGCACGGCCCAGCGCGGCTGGCTGACGAAGGACGAGGTGATCAACGCCTGGCCGCTCACCCGGCTGAGGCGTTTCCTGGCGAAGCGTCCGGGGGGTGCGGGGCGTCCGGGGCGCTCCCGGTGAAACTCCCGGTGAAATGGGTGAGGAACCAGTCGCGGGCCAGCTCCGCCACCTCCGACAGGGCGCCGGGCTCCTCGAACAGGTGCGTGGCGCCGGGAATCAGGGTCAGCTCGCTGGGGCGGCGCAGTGATTGCTGGGCCATCCGGTTCAGCTCGATCACCTGGGGGTCGTTCCCGCCGACGATGAGGAGGGTGGGGGCGGTGACCTGCCCCAGCCGGTGGTCGGCGAGGTCGGGGCGCCCGCCGCGCGAGACGATGGCGGCGATCCGTTCCCGCTGCTGAGGCTCGGCCGCCGCCCAGAGCGCGGCGGCGGCGCCGGTGCTGGCGCCGAAGTAGCCGACGGGGAGATCCGTGGGCAGCCACGCGGTGGCGGTGGTGAGACGGCGGGCGAGCAGGCCGATGTCGAACACGTTGGTCCGGTCGTGCTCCTCCTCGGCGGTGAGCAGGTCGAACAGGAGCGTGCCGAGCCCGGAGTGGTTGAGCGCCTCGGCGACGAAACGGTTGCGCGGGCTGTGCCGGCCGCTGCCGCTGCCGTGCGCGAAGACCACCACGCCGGACGCGCCCGGCGGGACGGACAGCTCGCCCGCCAACTCCGCGTCCCCGGCCGGGATGGTGACCTCGTGGCTGGTGCCGTGCTCCAGGCAGGCGATCACCTCGGCGTCCGTGGTCGGCGCGAAGTCGCGGTAGAACTGGCCGACCGCCGCGAAGTCCGCCGGGGTGTGCGGACACACGAAGGCGTCGGCGTCGTCGCCGACCCGGGCCGCCCCGTCGAGCGGCGCGACCGGCACGGCCAGCACCACCCGCGCGGCGCCGCGCGCGCGGGCGGAGCGGCAGGCGGCGCGGGCGGTGGCGCCGGTCGCGATCCCGTCGTCCACCACCAGGACGGTGCGTCCGGCCACCGAGATCCGGGTCCGCTCCCCCCGGTACTCCCCGGCCCGCCGCGCCAGCTCCACCCGTTCGGCGCTCTCGACCTCGGCCACCTCCCCGTCGCCCACCCGGACCCTGCGCACCACCTCGTCGTTGATGACCCGGGCGCCGTCCTCGGCGATGGCGCCCATGGCCACCTCCGGCAGGAACGGCACGCCCAGCTTCCGCACGAGACAGACGTCGAGCGGTGCCCGCAGCGCCCCGGCCACCTCGGCGGCGACCGGCACCCCGCCCCGGGGCAGCCCCAGCACGACGACGTCCCGCTCGCGCAGCGGCTCCAGCGCCCGAGCCAGCCGCCGCCCGGCGTCGACGCGATCCTCGAAGATCATGCGGGTACCTCCTGGAAGCGTTTTCCTCCATGGAAGCCCCTCGGGCCGCCCGCCGCGCCCCGGGGACCGCCGCGGGGGTCACCCGGCCGGGGCGACCTCCACGGCCAGGTCGTTGTCCACCGTGTAGTACGGGCGGACCGACGCGGCGCCGACGGTCGTCGCCGGGTAGACGAAGATCTGCTTCTTGTCCGCCACATCGTCCAGCAGGCGGGCCACGCGGACGCGGGGGGCCTTCGGCCGGGGGCGGACGAAGACGTCCCAGAAGGCCGGGTCGGGGCCGGGCGGGGCCGGGAAGTCGTAGCGGGCCGTGAAGGAGAACGTGTCGGGGCCCTCCGCCCGTAGCGGCGTCTCCACGACCGGGCCGCCCTTGCCCCGGCAGCGCAGCAGGGCCGCCGCGCCGTCGCCGAGGGTGGTGCCGAGCAGGCGGCCGTGGACCGTCATCGCGCCGTCGGCCACCCGGATGTCGGCCGCCTCCGCGTGCGCGGGCCGCAGCCAGGCGCGGATGGCGAGCCAGCGGTCCTTCGTCGCGTATGGCACGCGGACCGCCAGCGGCAGCGGCAGCGGCGCTCCGGCGGGGCGCTGTCCCGGGGCCAGGACGCGCAGGTCGCGCAGGCCGGGGCGCAGGCGCCGGCGCTCGGCGTCCGGGGCGGCCAGCGCGTACACGTCCCAGCGGCCCTCGGCCAGCACGGGCTCCGGGTCGAGGACCGCCCGCAGCCGACCGGGGGCGCCGGGGACGGGGGTGAGGGCGAGGGTGTGCGTCGTCGTCTCCGGCTCGCCCTTCTTCGGGCGCAGCCGCAGCAGGAGCTGTTCGCCGCCGGTGCTCCCGGGGAGGCTCAGCTCGACGGTGACCCGGCCCTCGGCGTCCACGGCGCAGTCCGCGCGCGGCGCCTCGGGCTTCGCCTCCTGCGCGCGTTCGTGCGCCTCATGGGCGCCGTGCGCCTGGTCCGTCTCGTTGGTCGTGTCGCTCATCGCTGTCCCTTCCGCACGGTCCGCAGCGTGGTGAGGGCCACCGCGAACGCGGTGTCCTTGACGGCGTGGCCGCTGCTGACCAGCCGTCGGCCGAACGAGACACCCCGCCGGCGCGTCCGCCGGCCGCGCTTGGCGTCCAGCAGGCTCGTGAACAGCTCCTCCGCCACTTCGACCACCGGCACCGGGTCGTAGCGCCGCGAGTTCTGGAGCGCGGCGCGGCCCATCCGCAGCCGCAGCTCGTCGTCCTGGACCAGGTCCAGCAGCGCGGCGGCGAGCGCGCTCTCGTCGCCCACCGGTACCAGCCGACCGTCCATGCCGTCCTTGATGATCTCCGCCGGGCCGTAGGGGCAGTCGGTGGAGACGACCGGCAGACCGCAGCGCATCGCCTCGACGATCGTCATGCCGAACGGCTCGAAGCTGGAGGTGACGGCGGCGATCGAGCCCTTCACCCACTCGGCCTCGATGGGGGTGACGGCGCCCATCAGGAAGGCGTTGTTGTTCAGGCCCAGCTCGTCGATGAGCGCGCGCAGCCGGTCCCGTTCCTCGCCCTTGCCGTAGACGCGCAGCTGCCAGTCGGGCCGCTCGGCGGCGACCCGCGCGAAGGCGCGGATGAGCAGCTCGTGACGTTTGGAACGGACCAGTCGGCCGGCCGCGATGACGACCCGGCCGGTGGAGTCGGCGGGCGGCAGGACGGGCGGCGGCACGCTGTTGGGCAGCGCGGTGACGCGCACGTCCGGCAGCCGCATCTTGCGCCGGTACGCCTCGGCGTCCGCGTGGGTCACGGTCGTCAGCGCGTCGAGCCGCGAGTAGACGCGGCGCAGCTCGTTGCGCAGGGCCGGCGGGTGGCTGTCGAGGGTGAGGTGTTCCTGACCCACCAGCACCGCGTGCCGCGGCCCCTGGAGGGCGATGTGCACGTTCAGGCCGGGGCGGGTGCCGATCACGACGTCCGCGTCCAGGTCGGCCAGGGTCGCGGCGATCCGTTCGTCGGTCAGCTCGCTGTACTGGTCGTGGCGGTATTCGGCGGCCGGGAAGACGCGGGCCGGCTTCTGATGCAGGGGGTGGTCCTTCTCGGTCCGCAGGTCCACCAGTGCCCGCATTCGCACCTTCGGACTGAGGGTGAAGTTGGGCTCCTCGCGATGCCGGTTGATGGAGATGATCTCGACGTCGTGCCGCTCGGCGAGGGCTTGCGCCAGGTTGAACGTGGTCTTGATGGTCCCCCCGATCCCATAGCCGTTGTGGAGGAGGAAGGAAATCTTCATGGGGACGTAGACCTCTGTGGTGCGCGGGCGGTTGCCCGCCGTTCGGTGGGGCCGTCGCTCCTCGCCGGCCGTGGGAGCTGCCCGGTGGCCCGCGGGTGGGACGTGATCATGAAGGTAGCGCAGCGGCGGACGCCGCGCGTCGGCCTCACTCGTGGCGCGTCCCGGTGCCGCCGTTCCACTGCCAGTCGGCGACCTCGGGGAGGTCGGTGCCCTGCTCGCGGATCCAGTGGTGGTGGCGGTACCTGGTGTCGGCCATCCGCTGGCGCAGGTGCGCGGCGCGGACCGAGAGGCCGGGGACGCGGTCGATGACGTCCATGACCAGCCGGTAGCGGTCGAGGTCGTTGCTGACCACCATGTCGAACGGGGTGGTCGTGGTGCCGCGCTCCAGATAGCCGCGCACGTGGGTCTCCTCGTGGTTGGCTCGCTTGTAGGTGAGGCGGTGGATCAGCCACGGGTAGCCGTGGTAGGCGAAGATCACCGGCCGGTCGCGGGTGAACAGCGCGTCGTAGTCGCGGTCCGGCAGGCCGTGCGGGTGCGCCTCGGAGGGCAACAGGCGGGCGATGTCCACGACGTTGACGACGCGGACGGACAGCCCGGGCAGATGTTCGCGGAGCAGCTGGGCGGCGGCCATCACCTCCAGCGTCGGCACGTCCCCGGCGCAGGCCAGCACGACGTCCGGCTCGGTGCCGTCGACCTCGGTGCCCGCCCACTCCCAGATCCCGGCGCCGCGCGCGCAGTGGGCGCGGGCCTCCTCGATGCCCAGCCAGTCGAAGCAGGGCTGCTTGCCGGCGACGACGACGTTGACGTACTCGCGGCTGCGCAGCACGTGATCCGCCACGGCCAGCAGGGTGTTGGAGTCCGGCGGCAGGTACACGCGCACGACCTCGGGGGACTTGTTGAGGACGTGGTCGATGAAGCCGGGGTCCTGGTGGCTGAAGCCGTTGTGGTCCTGGCGCCAGACGTGCGATGTGAGCAGGTAGTTGAGGGAGGCGATGGACCGGCGCCAGTCCAGGCGGCGGGCGGTGAGCAGCCACTTGATGTGCTGGTTCACCATCGAGTCCACGATGTGGATGAACGCCTCGTAGCTGGAGAACATCCCGTGCCGCCCGGTGAGCAGATAGCCCTCCAGCCAGCCCTGGCAGAGGTGTTCGGAGAGCACCTCCATCACCCGGCCGCCGCGCGCCAGATGTTCGTCCACCGGCAGGATCTGGGCGTCCCACGCCTTGTCGGTCGTGTCGTAGACGGCCTGGAGCCGGTTGGACGCGGTCTCGTCCGGGCCGACCAGGCGGAAGTCGCGGCGCTCGCTGGTCGCGGCCATCAGCTGGGCGAGCAACTCACCCAGCACGCGCGTCGGTTCGTGTGTGGTCCCGCCCGGGGTCGGCACTGGCACGGCGTAGTCGGCCAGCGGCGGAACGGGCAGCTCGCGCAGCAACAGGCCGCCGTTGGCGTGCGGGTTGGTGCCCAGCCGGCGCGGTCCCGCCGGCGTCCGGGCCAGCACCCGATCGGTCGGGGTGCCGTCCTGGTGGAACAGCTCGCGCGGCCGGTAGGAGTGCATCCACGCCTCCAACTGGCGCAGATGGTCCGGGTTCTCACGGGCACCGTCCAACGGGATCTGGTGCGAGCGCCACGTGCCCTCGACCGGCAGGCCGTCCACCTCGGCCGGGCCGGTCCAGCCCTTCGGGGTGCGCAGCACGATCACCGGCCACCGGGGACGTTCGGTCGCGCCGTGGAAGCGGGCGGCGCGCTGCGCGGCGTCGATCCGGTCCAGCGCGGTGTCCAGCGCGTGTGCGAACGCCTGGTGCGCGGGGCCGGGGTCGTCGCCCGCCGCGGCCGTGACGTGGATCGGCTCGTGGCCGTAGCCGCGCAGCAGCGCGTCCAGCTCGTCCCGGGGAAGACGGGCCAGCACGGTCGGGTTGGCGATCTTGTAGCCGTTGAGGTGCAGGATCGGCAGCACGGCGCCGTCGTGTACCGGGTCGAGGAACTTGTTGGCGTGCCAGGACCCGGCCAGCGGCCCGGTCTCGGCCTCGCCGTCGCCGATGACGCAGGCCACGACCAGCCCGGGGTTGTCGAACGCGGCGCCGTAGGCGTGTGCGAGGGAGTACCCCAGCTCGCCGCCCTCGTGGATCGAGCCGGGCGTCTCGGGCGCCACGTGGCTGGGGACGCCGCCGGGGAAGGAGAACTGCTTGAACAGTCGCCCCATGCCCGCCGCGTCCCGCGTGACGTCGGGGTAGGTCTCCGGGTAACTGCCGTCCAGCCAGGAGCCCGCGAGCACGGCCGGCCCGCCGTGCCCGGGCCCCCACACACAGATCGCGTCGAGATCCCTGGCCCGGATCACCCGGTTGAGGTGCGTGTACACGAGGTTGAGCCCGGGGGAGGTGCCCCAGTGGCCCAGCAGCCGGGGCTTGATGTGCTCGGGGCGCAGCGGCTCGGTCAGCAGTGGATTGGCGAGCAGGTAGATCTGGCCGACGGACAGGTAGTTGGCGGCCCGCCAGTGGGCGTCGAGCGCGGCCAGCTCGTCAGGCCCGAGGGGGGTGGGCGGGGCGGCGGTGGGGGCCTGCGTCATGGTGGTGTCTTCCTGCCCTCTGGGACCGCCCTCGGGTCAGCCCTGGTCGCTGGTGGCGGAGTGCGGCGCGCCGCCCGGCTTGGACTCGGGCGAGCCGCGCTGGATGAGCCGGCCGGTGGCGACGACGCACAGGAGGAACCGCGGAGCTCCGATGGCCAGTTCTCGGTGACGTCCACCGCGAAGTCGGCGGACGTCGAAGAGGACTCGAACGGCACCGGGGCGGCGCCTTCCGCGCGCCGCTCGCTGTTGTCCTCCGCGTGCCCCGCCACCGCCTGCCCGGCCGGGGCCAGGAGGAACGCGCACCCGGACGCGAGGCTCGGCCCGTTGTCGTGCGCGAAGCGGCGCACGGGACGCGCTCCCGGTCCCGTTCCCTGGCCTCAGCGGCCCCTGGCCTCAGCGGCCCCTGTCCTCAGCGGCCCCTGGCCTTGCGGGTGTCCGAGCGGTTCTCCTTGCGGATGGCGTCCAGCAGCTCGGACTTGCTCATCTGCGAGCGGCCGTCGATGCCCAGCTGCTTGGCCACGCCGTACAGATGCTCCTTGGACGCCTGCTCGTCCACGCCCTCCCCGCTGCGCCCGCCCTGCTGGCGCGGCCGGGCCGATCGCGGATCGGACGGCCCCTTGCGGTTCTTCTCCTTGGGCCGCCAGTGGTCACCCACCTTCTCGTGGGTGTGCTTGAGCGCCCCGTACGCCACCCGGTGGGCGCGCTGGCCCTCGCCGTACTCCTTCACCGCGGAGTCGTGTGCCTTGATCCAGGTGCGCTGCGCCTTGGCGTCCGAGCGTTCCAGCGTCGATGGCAATTCCTGGCGTCCCGGCACGGTCACCACCTCCATGGTCGGAAATCGTGGATTCCGGCGAGTACCCGGCCGCCGGGCGGCGAAACCGCCACGAACCGGACGGGTGTGCGGGTGGCCGTGTCAGCCAGGGCCCCGGAAACTTTGTACCGTTCCCCACGTGACCTCTTCCGCCGCACAGACCGCCGTCGGCCCTGGTGGGATCGCCGGGTGGGCGACCGGCCTCATGGAGGCGCTCGGCGCCCCGGGGGCCGGTGCCGCCATCGCTCTGGAGAACCTCTTCCCGCCGCTGCCCAGCGAGGTGATCCTGCCGCTGGCCGGATTCACCGCCAGCCAGGGCGAGATGAACCTGTGGGCCGCGCTGCTCTGCACCACGCTGGGCTCGGTCGTCGGCGCCCTGGCGCTCTACGGGGTAGGGACGGTGCTCGGGCGGGACCGGCTGATCGCCGTCGCGGCGAAGCTGCCGCTGGTGAAGATCGCGGACATCGAGCGGACCGAGCGGTGGTTTCTCCGGCATGGGCCGAAGGCGGTGTTCCTCGGCCGGATGATCCCGCTCTTCCGCAGCCTGATCTCCGTCCCGGCGGGTGTGGAACGGATGTCGCTGCCGGTCTTCGCGGTGCTGACCACCATCGGGTCCGCGATCTGGAACACCCTGTTCGTGGTGGCCGGTTACCGCCTCGGAGAGGACTGGAGCAAGGTCACCGACGCCGTCGGGCTGTACTCCAAGGCCGTCGGCGTCTTCGCGGCCTTGGCCGTGTGCGCCTTCCTCGTGGTGCGGGTGGCCCGCCCGGGGCCCGGCAAGCGCCGGGCCTGAGGGGGCCTGGGGCGGGCCTGAGCGCGCCTGGGGCGCGCCGGTCCCTCACACCACCTCGACGCCGGGCCGACCGTCCACGACCCGCAGCCGGGCCCCGGTGCGGGCCGCCGCCGCGGGCCGCCGGACGGTGTCGACCACCCGGAGCCGGGCGTCGATCCCGTCGCGGTCGATGTCGAACAGGTGGTAGCCGCGGCGGGCGTCGACCAGTTTCCAATGCGGGTTGTCGGGCAGCCGCGGGTCCCACTCGGCGTGGAACGTGGCCTGCTCCTGGTCGCCGTTGGAGCTGATCGAGCAGCCCACGAACTCCGCTCCGACCACCGGCGACGACGGGTCGGCGAAGTCCCGCTTCAGATCGGCCACCATCGTCAGGTGCCGGTCCCCGGTGAGCACCACCGGGTTGCGGACATCCGCCAACACCCCGAGCAGCTCGTTGCGTTCGGCCTGGTAACCGTCCCAGGCGTCGTAGTACCAGCGCTTGCCGTCGCCAGGCAGCAGGTCGGTCTCGGCCATCATGATCTGCGAGCCGATCAGGTTCCAGCGGGCGGGCGACCGGCGCAGCCCGTTGATCAGCCACTCCTTCTGCTCGGCGCCGAGCATCGTCATCCACGGGCGCCGCGCGGCCTCCTCGCTGGTGGCCTGGTCGCTGCGGTACTGGCGGGTGTCCAGCACCTGGAGCCGGGCCAGGCGGCCGAAGTCCAGCCCGCGGTGCATGCGGATGTGCGGCCCGTCGGGCACGGCGGTGGCGCGGACCGGCATGTGCTCGTAGTACGCCTGGTAGGCGGCGGCCAGCCGCAGTGCGAACGCCTCGGGCGATTGCTTGTCGGGGTCCTGCGGGATGCCGCCCGCGAAGTCGTTGTCGACCTCGTGGTCGTCGAAGGTGACGATCCACGGCGCGGACGCGTGCATCCGGGCCAGGTCGGGGTCGGAGCGGTACTGGGCGTAGCGGTTGCGGTACTGGATGAGCGAGTACGGCTCGCCCGTTCCCTCGTGGCGCCGCACGGCGGTGGCCGAGGGGCCGCTCTCGTAGATGTAGTCGCCGGTGAACAGGACGGCGTCCACGTCCTGTTCGGCCATGTCGGCGTAGGCCGAGAAGTAGCCCTGCTGCCAGTTCTGGCAGGAGGCCAGGGCCAGCCGCAGGCGCCCGCCGGAGGCGAGCGGGTGCGGCGCGGTGCGGGTGCGGCCGACCGGGGACAGCTCGCCCCCGGCGCGGAACCGGTACCAGTGGTCGCGGTGCGCGCGCAGGCCGCGCACGTCGACGTGAACGCTGTGGCCGTAGGCGGGTTCGGCGGTGGCCGTGCCGCTGCGGGCGATCCGGCGGAACGCGGAGTCCTCGGCGACCTGCCACTCCACGTCCACGGCCCGGTCGGGCATGCCGCCGCCCGCCAGCGGGTCGGGGGCCAGCCGCGTCCACAGGACGACGCCGTCGGGGAGCGGGTCGCCCGAGGCGACACCGAGAGTGAACAGACCTTCGGGGAGCGGGCGGGTCGCGGCGCGGACGGAGCCGGAGGCGGCCAACGGCCCGGCGGCTGCCGCCCCGACGGCCGCCGCGCCACCAACGAGGAATCGACGTCTGGCGGTTGCGGGCATGTGGGGGTCCCTCTCGTCGATCGGGCGAGCTGTTGCGGTGACCGAGAGAGACGGTGACAGCCGAGCGGGACGGTGCCCTGGCCACACCCTGAACGTCTGGGATCGGGGACATGACAACCTGTTTCCGCAGGGCGGAAACGGACGGTCGTCGGGGCGGCCGGCGCGCGGCGGCCCCTGGCCGAACGGGCACGCCGAACGGGGCGGTTGACCGGGGAGGCAGGAAGGGGGAGCAGAAAAGAGAGCTGTTGGGCGGGGTGGTGACCCCGGCACGCTGAGGGCATCGGTCCCCATCCGCAGCCGAGGAGACACCTCTCATGGCAGTGACCACCAACACGCTTCCGGAGAACAGCACACCTCTGCCCGGCCCCACGGCCAACCGGCAGGATCTGCCGATCCGTTCGAGACTGACGGCGCTGAACGCGTTTCTGCTGAGCGGCCTCACCCTCTGGCTGGGGCTGGTCACGCTCAACAACGTGGACGACTTCGGCACCAACAAGGCGCTCATCAGCAGCATGATCACCATGGGCGACCTCAAGGGTGACCCGGTGCGCGGCAACGGCCTGGAGTGGCGCGCCCTGCCGGAGGCCATGGCGACCCCGGCCCTCATCGGCGTCATCGTCTACGAGGTCCTGGCCGTGGCGTTGCTCGCCTGGGCCGCGACCGCGATGTGGCGGCGGGCGCGCGGCGAGACCGTCAGCATCAACACGACGCAGCGGGCCAACTACGCCCTCGCCGGATTCATGGGGCTTTTCTTCCTCTTCCTGTGCGGCGGCATGTTCTACGGCTACTGGATCTACATAGGCGCCGCACAACAGGTCCACTTCACGGGCCTGATGATCGGTCTGCTGACGACCGTTCTGGTGAACCTGCCCTCGGTGACCGGAGCCCAGCGGGAACAATGACCCCGGCCACCCCGGCCACCCCGGCCGCCGCCGTCCGGCGGGTCTTTCGATACCACCTCCCTTCCCCCAAAGGGGTATCGCCGGACCCGCCGGACGGGGCATGCGCGGCCTCGAAGAGTCTGGCTACTGTGCGCCCATGTGGGAATACGCCCCTCAGAGACGACCGCGGGACAACCTTGTGCGGAACCGCGCCCGGAACGCGCCGATCGAGCCTCGGGAAGTCCTCCTGTTCTTCGAGGAGACACGCCCCAGCGTGCAGGCGATCTTCCTGGTCCGTTTTCTCGTCGGCGCCGCCCTCGCGGACGGCGGCCGGCTGACCGGCTGGGGGCCCTGGCTCATCGGCCCGGCGCTGTGCTGGGCGCTCGCCGCCGCGTTCGCCTACGGCCTCAACGGCGTGTCGGACGTGGCGGAAGACCGGGTGAACGGCACCGGCCGGCCGATCGCCCGAGGCGACCTCTCGCCCGAGTCGGCCGCCCGGATGACGTGGCTGTGCGCGGCCGGCGCCGTGGCGTTCGCCCTGCTGGCCGGGAACGTGGCACTGCTCGGGTGCGTGCTGGCGTTCCTGCTGATCGGCTGCGCCTACTCGGCCGGGCCCTGGCCGCTGAAGCGGAGCACGACCGCGACCTCGGCCGCCGTGCTGGCGATGGGGCTGCTGTCGTACGCGAGCGGCTGGCTGGCGTCCGGCGTCGGGCGGCCCTCGGGCGCCTCGGTGGTGCTGGCCGTCGGCATGGCGCTGTGGATGGCGGCGGTGGGCGCGGTGACCAAGGACTTCGCGCACGCCGAGGGTGACGCGGCGGCAGGCCGCCGCACCTCGGTGACGGCCTGGGGCGAGGCGCCCGCGCGGTGGGTCGCCGCGCTGGGCGCGCTGGGCGTCGCGGCCGGATTCGCCGTGGCGGCCCGCCCGTACGCCGCCGTGCTGGCGCCGACGGCCGGGGTGCTGGCGGTCGGGGCGGGCGCGGTGGCGGTGCTGTGCTGGACCACGCGGCACGACGCCGACCGCGCCGGCGAGCCGTACCGGGCGTTCATGGTGACCCAACACATCGCGCACGTCGTGCTGTTGGCCCGGCTGGCCGAAGTCGTGTGAGCGCCCGGCGGTGGAGAGAGGCAGCTGTGTCACGCCGCGCGCGGGCGTGACCCCCCGTACCGGCCCGGGTCGGCGCCGGT
This sequence comes from Streptomyces sp. NBC_01803, assembly GCF_035917415.1. Classification (NCBI taxonomy): domain Bacteria; kingdom Bacillati; phylum Actinomycetota; class Actinomycetes; order Kitasatosporales; family Streptomycetaceae; genus Streptomyces; species Streptomyces sp. NBC_01803. Next base: position 2,028,543 of record NZ_CP109073.1, on the reverse strand, counting down.
ACCGGGGGTCACACCCGCCGCGTCAGAGCCGTCTGCCGAACAGCGGTATCGGGGCGGCGCCTTGAGCCCTGCGGCCCGCCGTCCGCCCCGCCGCCCCGGCGGCTCCGCCCGCGACCGCCGCCAGGGCGGCCGGCTTCTGCCGCGGCAACAGGGCCCGTTCGGTCGCCTTGTTGACGGCGTCGATCCGGGACACGGCGTCCAGCTTGGTGAAGATGTTCCGCATGTGGCGCTTCACCGTGCCCTCGGCGATGCCGAGTTCACTGGCGATCTGCCGGTTGCTCATCGCCCGCGACACCCGCGTGAGCACCTGCACCTCACGCTCCGACAGCACGTCGTCGTCCTCCCGCTCCGGCGACGGGCCGCGCAGGCTGTGCGCGGAGACGGACAGGGTCACCGTGCGGCGCTCCCCGTCGTCACGGCCGCGCACGGCGGTCACCAGCGTCTCGCGCCCGGTGCTCTTGTGCAGATACCCGCGCACCCCGAGGGCGAGCAGATCCTGCACGAAGTGCGGCCCGTCGTACATGCTCAGCACGATGATGCGCAGCGTCGGGTCGCGTTGCAGCAGGCGTCGCACGGTGACGGCGGGTTCGTTGCGGGGCATCTCGATGTCCAGGAGCACGACGTCCGGCCGGTGTTCGGCCGCCAGCCGCACGACCTCCTCCCCGTCGCCGGCCTGGGCGACGACCTCCAGGCCCGGTTCGGAGCCGAGCAGGTCGCACAGTGCTTCGCGCAGCAGGATGTGGTCGTCCGCGACCACGATCCGCACCGTCCTGGGGGCCGTTCTCGGGCCCGTTGTCTCCGTCGCTCTCTCCGACGGGCGCCTGGTTTCAGCGCCGCCTGTCAACTCGTTCATCGGTCTCCGCCTTGATCGGGATCCAGATGGTGACGTCGGTGCCGCGGCCCGGTGAGGAGTGGATGTGCAGGGTGCCGCCGAGCAGCTCCGCACGCTCCCTCAGCCCGGTCAGGCCGTTGGTGGAGCCTTGGCGGGACACCGTGGCAACGTCGAAGCCGCGTCCGTCGTCGATGATCTCGGTCTGGATCTCGTGCGGCGCGATGTCGATGTTGACCACGATATTTCCCGCTCCGGCGTGCGCGAACGCGTTGCGCAGGCATTCGCGGACCATGATGTACAACTCCTCGGCGAGCGGGCCGGGCATCCACTCGTCGAGGCCGCGCACCCACACCTGAACGGACAGACCCGGTTCGCCCATGGACTCGACGAACCGGGTGAGCGCGGCCTCCAGGCTGCCGCCCACGGCGGGGCGGCGCAGCTCGGTGACGAGCTCCCTGGTGCTGGCGAGGGTTTCGAGGATGGCCGCCTGAGCGGCCCGTACATGCTCGGGCACGGTGTGCCGTTCTCGGGTCAACTCACCCTCGAACAGTTCCAGCTGACGCATGGCCAGACTGAGCGAGTTGCCGATCTGGTCGTGGATCTCCCTGGCGAGCCGGCGGTGACCCTGGTCGTGGACCTCCCGCACGCGGTCGAGCATGAAGGAGTCGTAGCCGATGGAGCCGGCCTCCAGGCGTCTGCCGATGCCCTGTTGCAGCGAGCGCACGGCGGCCGAGTAGGTCTGCCAGGAGATGCCGGTGTCCTTGGCGAACTGGATGATCCGGTCGAGGACGACGTCGAAGAGCACGACCCCCGCCCGCACGGAATGGGTCAGGTGGATGCCCTGCCGGACACGCTCGCCGCCGAGGTCGACGACCTCGGCGATGTGGGTGTCCGATACGGCCGCGCGGCCCTGGGCGAGGCTGGCGACGCAGTCGCGGAATATGCGGCGGCCCTGGAGCTCGCACTGCGCCCAGGCTTCGGGAGCGGCGACAAGTGGACTGCTCATCGCGCGCAGCCGGGCGTGATATTGCTCGATTACCGAATCCTCTTGGCGGCGTAAAGATGCCACGAGGAGGGTGTCGGCAGACCTGTCCGGGGCGGCGCTCACCGGGCCGTCCTCCCCGTCCGGCGGCCGACCGCCGCCGCCGCGCCGTCGCTTGGGACAGGCGCGGCCGTGGGGCAGGGACATGAGCGGAGACTGGTCGGCGGATGTGAATATGACTGCATGCCGGTAATCGTCAAGAGCTTTCCCCCTCCGGGCGATGCCGGATAGCACTGCACATCTTGCGGCAGCATAACCGATAGTCAGTTCGGTTGGTATAAAGAGCGCCCCGTCTGATCCTTTACCAGGATCAGCGGGTGCGCAATTGTTTTTTTGTCCGGCCGGGCCAATGGTCGGCGGCCGCGGGTCCGGGACGGCCGGGCACCGTCCCGAACCCGCGGCCTTGGCCCCGCCGCCGTGGCGGGACCCCGGTCAGGGCCTGCGCAGCCGCAGGATCGCGGCCCTCATCTTCAGCAGGACCGGCACCAGGGCGTAGACCACGACCGGGACAACGAGCCCGGTGATGATCAGGACGCGCACGGGCACCGAAAGGTTCTCCAAAGACGGCCCGAGCAGTATCTGCACGATGGTGATGGATGGGTAAACGGCCAGCCACGTAATCAGCACGCGCATATGCACGGACGGCAGTGGAAGGGCCGCCGCCGGGGCCTGGCCGGGAGTGGTGGCGGGGGTCGTGTCGGTGGCGGAAGCGGGCGTCACGGCGGTGGCGCTGGTGTGTGAAACGGTGCTGTGCATGGTCGGTCGCAATCCTGTTTCGTCGGGGAAGCGTGGGGGCTGGCCGGGGTGGCGGAGGCTCAGCCGAGTGCGTACGGCGACGACGGCCGCGGCCCGCGGCCCTCGTGAGCGGCGATCCAGACGTCGTGGAGCCACATCTGTGTGCCGCGCCGGCCGGCGGCCGAGTCCCAGCGGATGTCGCGCTCGTATGTGAGCACGGTGCCGCCGGGGCCGATCACGACCCATGCGTACAGGCCGTCGCGGTGGCGGGTCTTGACCTTGATGCCGGAGACGGTGGCCGCGCCGTCGGGACCGGCCACGTGCTCGTCGTGCCGCGCGATCCACTGCACGGTCAGCCCGGCGGCGTACGCCGGGTCGAACGCGGTGACGAAGGCGAACGCGGCCTCGCGGGCCTCGTGCTCCGGCGGAAGCGGGCCGACCTGGGCCGGGTCGTCGGGATCGAGCCGGGTGTAGCCGAGCAGGACGTCGTCGTCATCGAGCACCACCGTGAGGTGGACTCCCTCGCCGGGGCGGGCCTCCTTGTGGAAGCGGACGACGGTCACCGGACGGCCGTCGTGCTCCGCCACGCGGACGCGCCGCGGAACCCAGCCCTCGCGCAGGGGCAGCCCGGCCTGGATCAGCGCTCGGTCGGCGCGGGCGACATCGTGGAGGGCCACTGCGGTGTCGGTCATGGGATTCCTCATTCGGGAAGCTGCGTGGGTGTCTGTGGGTGTCCGCGCGGGTCAGTGTGGTGGGGTCCGCGCGGGTCCGCGCGGGTCCGTGAGAGGTCGGTGTGGTGGGTCCGTGCTGTGTCCTGGGACCGCGGGCGGCGCTGGCCGCGGTGACTATTCGACGGTAGTCAACCAACTAGTTGGAAGTCAACCATCCAGTTGGTTGGATTGCTGGCCCTCGCACCCTAAGCTGGGGGAATGACGCAGGATCCGACTCCCACCAAGCAACGGCTCCTCTCCGCCGCGAAGGAAGAGTTCGCAGCTCACGGCATCGCGGGCGCCCGAGTGGACCGCATCGCCGCCCTCGCGAACGTCAACAAGGAGCGCATCTACGGGTATTTCGGCAATAAGCAGAAGCTCTTCGACCAGGTCGTCGGCCAGGCCCTCGACGAGCTGGCCGCTGCCGTCCCGCTGGCCCCCGGCGACGACCCCGCCGAGTACGTGGGGCGGGTGTACGACTTCCACCGCGCCAACCCCTCGCTCGTGCGGCTCTTCCTCTGGGAGGCCCTGCACTATCGCGACGACCCCCTGCCCAACGAGTCCGAACGCGCCTCGCTCTACGAACGCAAGGTGGCCAACCTCGCGGAGACCTTCGGCACCGGGATCTCGCCGCGGGTGGCGGCCTGTCTGCTGAGCCTGATCGGCCTGGCCGCCTGGCCCAACGCGGTGCCGCAGATGGCCCGCATGATCCTGGGCACCGCCCCGCCGCACCCCGATCTCCGCGAGTACGTCGTGGCGTTCGCCCGCAAAGCCCTGTCCGACGCCGTCCCCGAACCGGCCGGCGTTTAGTCCCCCCACTCCGGTAGTCCCCCCACTCCCGCCGACGCACGTCCCCCCGGCCCCCCGGCCCGGGGGAACGGCCCCGGCCGCCCCCGGGCGAGGCCGGAACACCACCCCACCGAGCGAAGCCCGGCCCCCGGGTGTTCGCTCGCGCGTCCGACGCACCGCGTCCGGCGCACGTCCGCTCCGCCGTCCCCGACCACCGGCCCCCACCCGGCACCGGTCGTCCGCGCGGCGGGTCGTGTCCCCGGGTGTCGGCCCCAGCTGCCTCCTCCCGAGGTTCGGTGGCTGGCTCCGGGCCTGGGGAACTCCCGGCCGGCCGCGCCCTTCCGGGGCGTCCCGATGGGTCGTCCCGACGGGGGCCTCGTGGTGGTGCCGCGGTGGTAGGTGCGCCCCGATGATCCGCCCCGCGCGGATAGGTTGCCTCGCTACTCCTTTTGGCCACCCCTGGTCCGGTCTTGGAGGCAGTGGACCGTTCCGGCGGGCCCCGCGCGGCTAGCGTCAGTCGTACGGATGCACCCATCCGGTTCAACCGGAATCACCCGTGGGGGAAACACACATGTCGCTCAGCCGCGCAGCCCTGCACGCCGCGACCCGACCGCTCAACATCTTCCTGGCCATCCGCAACGACCTTCAGCGCTACGGCGTCGAGGCCATGCTCCGCTCGCTGGACGTCGTCGGCCACTGCTCCGCGTACCCCGGCCTCGATGCCGCCGTCGAAGCCGTGCGGGATCCGGACACCGACATCCTGCTCACCGCGTCCGATACGGCGGATCACGGCGGGGAGGCCGCGCTACGGCGCGCGGCCCACCGGGGGATACGGGTCCTGCTGCTGCTTCCCAGGCCGAGCGAGGTCAACCTCGACCAGGTCACCTCGCTGCCGGGCGCGTCGCTGCTGCCCATGGACGACCTCGACCCCCACACGCTGGACGAGGTCCTCAGCGCCATGGACGCCGGTGAGGTGTACATCCCGCCCGCGCTCACCCGCGCCCTGCTGCACCGTGCCGGGCACGGCGAGCCCCGGACACAGGCCGCCCCCCGACTGACGCCGCGCGAGAAGGAAGCGCTGGTGCTGCTGGTGGACGGCTACAGCAACAAGCAGATCGCGCGTCGGCTGCGTATCTCGGAGCACGGCGCGAAGCGGCTGGTGGCGAACATCCTCGCCAAGCTCAACTGCCCCAACCGCACCCTCGCCGCGGCCCGTGCGCTGCGCGAGGGGCTGTGCGGCGACCGCGCCGTAGCAGCACCTGTTCCCACCCTTCTCAACGCGACCTGGCGGTGACCGGAACCATGACCGACGTGAAAACGACGACGAGTGCCACCACGACAGTGCCCGCGCCCACGACCGCGCCCACGACCCGGGCGGCCTTCTTCGACGTGGACGAGACGCTGCTCAACGTCAAGAGCATGTTCCACTTCCTGCGCTACTGGATGGCGCGGCAGGGCGACGACGGCAGCGCTCACGACGCCGTGATGGCCGAGGTCCGCGCGCAGGCGGACGGCGGGGTGCCGCGCACGGAGATCAACCGGCGCTACTACCGCCGTTTCGCCGGCGTGGACCATGAGGAGCTGACCCGGGCGGGCCACGAGTGGTACGAGGAGTACCGGGCCGGCCGGACCGCCGTGGTCGTCTCCGCCTGGGCGGCGGCGTCGCGGCACAAGGGCGCCGGGGACACCGTCGTCCTGGTCTCCGGGTCCTTCCGCGGTCTGCTGGAGCCGATGGCCGAGGACCTGGGCGCCGACGTCATCCTCTGCTCGGAGCCGATCGTCGGCCCCGACGGGCGGCTGACCGGCGAGATCGAGCGGCCGATGATCGGCCCGAACAAGGCCGCGGCGGTGCGCTTCACGATGGCCGGCCTCGGCCTCGGGCCGGACGACTGCGCCTGCTACGGCGACCACTCCAGCGATCTGGACATGCTGATGGCGGTCGGCAACCCGGTCGTCGTGGGCGCCGACCCGGTGCTCATCGGTCAGGCGCAGAGCCTGGACTGGCCGGTCCTGCCGGCCACTCCGGGCCCGCTGCGGAGCGCCGGCGCGCTGGCGGCGGTCGAGCTCACCAGGCGCGCCGGCCGCTGAGCGGCGTCAGGCGGCTTGCAGCAGCAGCCGGTCGGCGGCGGTCGCGGGCAGGGCGATGGCGGTGAGCGCCAGCCCTTCCCCCACCGACCACCGGCCGGCGAACTCGTTGATCCGCACACCGTCCACCACCGGGCCCGGCTGCAGCAGCCGGGCCCGGAACGTGCGGGTGGCCGGATCGAAGCTCAGCCGGGCGTCGCGGAAGCCGAGCCAGCGTCCGGTCAGCGGGTTGAACGCCTTGTAGACCGTCTCCTTGGCGCTGAACAGCACGGTCTCCCAGTGCGTGCCGGGGTCGTGCCGGGCCAGCTCCGCCAGGTGCGCGCGCTCCGCCGGGACCGTGATGTGCCGCGCCACGTCGGCGGGCAGCGGCACGTGCCGCTCGGCGTCGATGGCGACCACGTGGAAGTCGCTGGTCCGGGAGACCGCCGCGGCCCGGTAGCCGTCGCAGTGGGTCATGCTGCCGGTCAGCCCGGCCGGCCAGCGCGGCTCGCCCTTCGGGCCCGACGGAACGCCGGCCGGAGGGACGCCGAGCGAGACCATCGCGGCGCGGGCGCAGGTCCTGGTGGTGAGGAATTCGCGTCGGCGCGGCTCGCCGCAGGCGGAGCTGAGCGCCGCCGCCTCCTCGGGCAGCGCGCCGGCGTCCGGCAGATCGGCGGTGGCGGTGGCGCAGGCGACGGCGGACGGCAGCAGCCGCTGAATCATGGGAATCTCCTGGGACGGGCGACGGAAAAAGAATGCGGGCTCACCGAACGCGGGCGTGCTGAGCGGGGTGTGCCGAGTGGGGGTGCGCTGAGCGGGGTGTGCCCCGCGTGGGGGTGTGCCGAATGCGGCGACCGGCTTGCCATCCCAGGACAAGGTCATGGCAGAACCATTACGTTCCCGCGCTCCACAATGCCCGAAATGAGGCCGCCGGGGCCATTGCCCATTCGGGGCTACCCGTTCGGCTACCCCGCCCGAGGTCACAGGAATGGGGCATTGAAGCTCAATTGCCGAGCCTTTTAGAGTCGTGTTTGTAAGCGAGAGCAAGCAAGCGCGAAAATGCCCGGACGGTGAAAGGAGATGAGTGAGTGATGGCACATCCGTTGCTCGACCGCCTGAAATCCTTCGGTGATAACCAAGCCGTGGTTTTCGAAGGGCAGACATGCGGTTATGCCGATCTGCTGCGTCTGGTGGATCAGTGGCGATCCTTCCTCGACGCCAACGGAGTCGCGGCCGGCGAGGTCGTGACGCTGGAAGGCTCGTACTCGCCCGAGGCGTGCGCGGGACTCCTGGCGCTCATCGAGCGCGGGGTGATCGTCGTCCCGCTGACCGTCCTGCCGGCCGCCAAGCGCGCCGACTTCCTGGAGATCGCCGAAGTCGAGGTGGTCATCCGGGTGGACCCGGACGGCGCCCACCAGGCCGAGCGCACCGGCCGCGCCGCGAGCCACGAGCTGTACCCGAAGCTGCGCGAGACCGGCCACGCGGGCCTGGTCCTGTTCAGCTCCGGCACCTCGGGCCGCAGCAAGGCGTCGGTCCTCGACTTCGAGAAGGTGCTGGCCCGTTACGGCGAGCCGGCCCGGCCGATGCGCATCCTGTCCTTCCTGAGCCTGGACCACATCGGCGGCGTCAACACCCTGCTCCACACGCTCAGTCAGGGCGGCACGGTGATCACCGTCGGCGAGCGGACGCCGGAGTCCATCTGCCGGACGGTGCGGGAGCACGGCGTCGAGGTGCTGCCGACGACGCCCACGTTCCTGAACATGCTGCTCATCTCCGGTGCCCACCAGCGGTACGACACCGGGTCGTTGCGGCTCATCACCTACGGCACCGAGCCGATGCCGATGCGCACCCTGGAGCGGCTGCACGCCGCGTTCCCCGAGGTGCGGCTGAAGCAGACGTACGGGCTGAGCGAGCTGGGCATCCTGCCGACGCGCTCGCGCGGCAACGACACGCTGTGGGTGAAGCTCGGCACCGACGCCGGGTTCGAGCACAAGATCGTGGACAACGTGCTGTGGATCCGCTCCGAGATGGCCATGCTCGGCTACCTCAACGCGCCCGCGCCCTTCGACGAGCAGGGGTTCTTCAACACCCAGGACGTCGTCCAGGTGGACGGCGAGTGGATCCGCATCCTGGGCCGGGACTCCGAGATCATCAACGTCGGCGGGGAGAAGGTGTATCCCAGTGAGGTCGAGTCCGTCCTGCTGGAGGTCCCCAACATCGCCGAGGCCATGGTCAGCGGCCGGCCCAGCCCGGTCATGGGCATGGTGGTGAAGGCCAGGGTCACCCTGATCGAGGATGAGGACCGGCGCGAAGTCACGCGGCGCATACGGGAGTTCTGCGCGACGCGGCTGGAGGCGTTCAAGATCCCGGCCCAGGTGGAGATCGCGGACGCGCCGCAGCACTCCGACCGTTTCAAGAAGATCAGGAGCGCGGCGTGAGCGCCCCGGCCGAGGACACCGCCTCGCGCGTCGCGCTCGTCAGCGGCGGCAGCCGGGGGCTCGGCCGGGTGCTGGTCGAGCGGCTGCTCGCGGACGGCTGGCGGGTCGCCACGTTCAGCAGGTCGGCCAACGAGGTCGTCAAGGATCTCCAGGCCGAGCAGCCCGACCGGTTCCTGTGGGAGGCCGCCGACCTGGGCGACGCCGCGTCGCTGCGGGCGTTCGTCCGCACGGTGACCCGCCGCTTCGGCCGGGTGGACCTGCTGATCAACAACGCGGGCGTGCTGCACCAGGAGCTCTTCCTGACCACCAGCTCCGAGAAGACCGCCGAGCTGATCGCCGCGAACCTCGTCGCGCCGATCACCCTCGCCCAGGCCGCCGCCCGCGCGATGACGCGGCAGGGCGGTGGCCAGATTCTCAACGTGTCGTCCATCAACGCCATCCGCGGCTACCGGGGCGTGGCGGTCTACTCCGCCGCCAAGGCCGGGCTCGACGGATTCAGCAGGAGCCTGGCGCGCGAGCTCGGAGCGTTCAAGATCCGGGTCAACTCGATCGTCCCCGGCTTCTTCGACAGCGACATGACGGCGGAGGTCACCGACCGGAACCGGGAGCGCATCCAGCGCCGGACGCCCCTGGGCCGCCTCGCGGACATCGGTGAGATCGCCGACGCCGTGCTCTATCTCACCTCGCCCGGTGCTTCGTTCATCACCGGCCAGACCATCGTCGTCGACGGAGGAATCACATGCTGACTAGCGACGCCATCAAGGACACCGTCCGCCGCGAGATCAACGCCCTGCTGGCGGAGGCCGAACTGCCCGCGCGCGACCTGACCGGAGGCGAGCCGCTCAACGAGCTCAGCCTCAACTCCCTGATGCTCGCCCGCCTGGTGATCCAGCTGGAGAGCGAGTTCGGCGTCGACCCGTTCGAGGACGGCGAGTACGTCATCTCCGACATCAGGACGGTCGACGCGCTGTGCGACGCCTACGAGCACACGCTCAAGGCGACGACGGCCACCGTCTGAGCCCTGCCTGAGCCCTGCCCGGGTCCCGCCCGGGTCCTGCCTGAGCCCTGCCCGGGGCCCGCCCGGGCCCCCGCACCACCGACGGAGAAAGGACCGGACGATGTCGCCTGAAGCACTCGTCGTCGTAGGAGACCGCTTCGAGGAATTCCTCGCCAACCGGGGGACGATCCCCGTCAGCGCCCTGCTGGACCGGCTGCGCGGCGGCGAACCGCCGGAAAGCCTGGCGCTCGCCTTCGGACAAGGTCTGACGGAAGCGCAGCTCGCCGAGCTGCGCGCCCTGCTGGGCCGCGCGGCGGTCGGCGTGCCGGACCGTGCCGAGCGGCGCCTGACCCACAAGCACCGCGCCGAGAATGTGCTGATCGGCCCCGTCGCCCGGCTCGCGGAGGGCCGCTTCACGGCGGACCTGGTGCTGGACGAGCGGGTCGAGGTGCTGGCCGACCACCTGACCGGCCAGCACATCCCGGCCATCACGCTGCTGGAGGCGGCCCGGCAGCTGTGGACGGTGGTCACCGAGCAGTACCTCATCGCGGGCACCGAGCGCACCCGGTTCGTCATCGGCTCGGTCAACTCCTCGTTCCACAGCTTCGTGTTCCCGATGCCCGCCACGTTGCGCTACGAGCTGCTCGACCACGCCACCACCCCGGTCGGCGCCGTCTACCACTGCCGCATCGGCGTCCACCACGGCGAGGAGCCGGCGGCGGCGGTCGTCGAGGCGGAGTACCGGGTGATTCCGGAGAAGCTCAGCGCCAAGCAGGAGGCCATGGCGGCCCGCCGCGCGATCGCCGCCCAGGTCGGCGCGCTGCGCGCCGCCGAGGAGCCGGAGTCCGTCCCGGCCTAGGCTGGCCGACCGACACGATCCACCGCACGAGAGGAACGATGAGCGCATGTTCTGGGCGATCCACTGCCTCGACCGGCCGGACGCGGCCGAACTCCGGGCCGCCGCACGGCCCGAGCACTCGGCCAGGCTCCGGTCCGGGACCGGCCCGCGGCCGGTCTTCTATGGCCCGCTGGTCGCCGACGACGGCACCACCGCGATCGGCAGCCTGATCGTGGTCGAGGCGGACACCCGGAAGGAGGTGGCGGACTGGGTCGCCGGGGACCCGTTCTCCACCGGGGGCGTCTGGGGGCGTGTCGACATCCACGCGCTCTCGCCGTCCGAGCGCTCGCCGGTCCGACTGACCACGCCGGCGCCGTAACGCGGCGGGCGCGAGGAGCGCCGCCGCACGTGCCGCACGTGCCGCCGTAAGTGAGGAACGGAGACAGGCACCATGGACACGATCAGCACTCCCCAGGGGGCCGAAGTCGCGGGACTCGAAGAGGAGTTCGCGGCACCTTCGGTCGGCCCCTCCCTCGCCGCCCGCACCGCGGAGCTGGCGGGGCTGCGCGCCCGGGTGCGGGCGGGCGACCCCGCGGCCACTGAGCGCCAGCACGCCAAGGGCAAGCTCACCGCCCACGAGCGGATCGAACTGCTGCTGGACGAGGGCAGCTTCCAGGAGGTCGAGTCGCTGCGCAGGCACCGCGCCACCGGCTTCGGCATGGCCGAGCGCCGCCCGCACAGTGACGGCGTCGTCACCGGCTGGGGCACGGTCCACGGCCGGACGGTGTTCGTCTACGCGCACGATTTCCGCGTCTTCGGCGGCGCGCTGGGCGAGGCGCACGCCGAGAAGATCCACAAGATCATGGACATGGCCATCGCCACGGGCGCGCCGCTGGTCTCGCTCAACGACGGCGCGGGCGCCCGGATCCAGGAGGGCGTCACCGCGCTGGCCGGATACGGCGGCATCTTCCAGCGCAACACCCGCGCCTCCGGCGTGATCCCGCAGATCAGCGTGATGCTCGGCCCGTGCGCGGGCGGCGCGGCGTACTCGCCGGCGCTGACCGACTTCGTGTTCATGGTCCGTGAGACGTCGCAGATGTTCATCACCGGCCCCGACGTGATCCAGGCGGTGACGGGCGAGAAGGTCACGCAGAACGGCCTCGGCGGCGCCGACGTGCACGCCGGGATCTCCGGCGTGGCGCACTTCGTCTACGACGACGAGGAGACGTGCCTGGCCGAAGTCCGGTACCTGCTCACGATGTTGCCGCAGAACAGCGCCGAGGCACCGCCGTCCGTGCCCGCCGACGACCCGGCGGACCGGCCCTGTTCGGCGCTGATGGACCTGGTCTCCGCCGACCCGACCCGCCCGTACGACATGCGGGAGGTGATCGAGGAGATCGTGGACGAGGGCGAGTTCATGGAGGTGCACGAGCGCTGGGCGGGCAACGTCATCTGCGCGCTCGGCCGTGTCGAGGGCCAGACGGTCGGCGTGGTCGCCAACCAGCCGCTGGTGCTCGCGGGCGTGCTCGATGTCGAGGCGTCGGAGAAGGCGGCGCGGTTCGTCACGTTCTGCGACGCCTTCAATATCCCGCTGATCACGCTGGTCGACGTGCCCGGCTTCCTGCCGGGCGTGCGCCAGGAGCACGAGGGCATCATCCGGCACGGCGCCAAGCTGCTGTACGCCTACTGCAACGCGACCGTGCCCCGCATCCAGGTCATCGTCCGCAAGGCGTACGGCGGCGCGTACATCGTGATGGACTCCCGCTCCACGGGAGCCGATCTCTCCTACGCCTGGCCGTCGAACGAGATCGCCGTGATGGGCGCCGAGGGCGCGGCCAACGTGATCTTCCGCCGCGAGATCGCCGCCGCGGCCGACCCGGAGGCCGTCCGGGCCGAGCGGGTCGCCGAGTACCGCGAGCAGCTGATGCACCCGTACTACGCGGCCGAACGCGGCCTGGTGGACGACGTCATCGCGCCGCACTCGACGCGCGGGGTGCTCGCCGGGGGTCTGCGGATGCTGCGGACGAAGACGGCCCAACTCCCGCACCGCAAGCATGGGAACCAGCCGGCATGAGCGCCATCCGGGTGGTCTCGGGAAATCCCACGCGAGAAGAGCTCGCCGCCGTCGTCGCCGTCCTGACCGCGCGCACCAGCGCGCCCCCCGCGCCGCCGCCGGGCGGCGAACCGGCCGTCCCCGCCCCCTGGGTCGGTCGCGACGACCGCCCGGCGCGCGGTGGCCGCTGGCACCCGGCCAGATGAGCCGGCCCCCGGAACCCCCCCGGAACCCCCCGGGTCCGGGGCGCGGCACCGCGCCGCGCCACGGGGCGGCGGCCCCCCGGCCGCCGCCCCGGGCACGCCCCGGCGGCGGGCTCATGGCAGGGGCAGCCGCACCACCTGCGGATCGTGGTCGCTGATCTGGGCCGCGAACTCGCTGTTGACGTGCAGCACGTCGTAGGCGTATGCGGTGGCGGCCAGCGACGGTGAGATCAGGATGTGGTCCAGCACCTGTGAGTTGCCGTCGAACACGTACGTGTAGCGCTCGGCCGTCGGCAGCGTCGCGGGCAGGTCCGTCAGGGCACCGCCCGCCGTGAGGATGCTGGTGGTCTGGGAGAACTCGAAGTCGTTGAGGTCGCCCAGCACCACGATCGCCGCGTTCGGATCGACCGCCCTGATATCGTCCACGAAGTCACGGACGATCGTGGCCTGTTGGTGCCGCTGCGTCTCGGACGAACGGACCGGCGGCTGGATGTGGCCGAACAGCGGGTCGTCGCCGCCCTTGGAGTTGAAGTGGTTGGCGATGACGAAGACCCGCCGCCCGTTCCAGGTGAACTCCCCGGCCAGCGGCTTGCGGCTGGAGCCGAACGCGGAGTTCTGCGGATCGACCCGGCCCGGCGAGAAGCTGAGCTGCGGCTGCCCGCCCACGTTGCTCACCGTGGTGGCCGCCGTCGCGGTGCCGCCGGCCCGGTCGGTGAAGGACAGGCCCCGGTCCGTGCGGTACAGGAAGGCCACCCGGATGTTGCCGCCCGGCTCGCCGCCGTCCGCGTCGTCGGTCGGGTTGATCTGCCGCCACGAGTACGCCGGGCCGCCGGCCGCGCTGACCGCCGCGGCGAGCTTGTTGAGGGTCTGGTCGGCAGCCACGGTGGTGCTGTTGGCCGGGCCGTCGTTGTCCTGGATCTCCTCCAGCGCGATCAGGTCGGGGGAGCGGAGGTTGTTCACGATGACGGCGGCCAGCGCGTCGAACTTCGACTGCGGGTCGGCCGGGTCGAGGTTCTCCACGTTGAACGTGGCGACCGACAGCTCGCCCGCCGCCGCGGCCTGTGTCGTCTCCGGGGTCCGCCCGCCGTCCGTCACCACCGGGCTGGAGCCGGGCAGCAGCTTGAAGTTGCCGAAGGAGTAGTCCAGCACGCCCGTCACCGAGCCCGACAGCGTGTCCCCGACGTCGGCCGCCGGGGTCGTCGCCAGCACGTCGTCGACGATGACGCGCTCGGGGTTGAAGTCGTCGGACTGGATGGCGATTCCGCCCCGCGTCGTGCGGACCGTGGAGCCGGCCGGCACCACCGGTATCTCCCCGAAGTCGTTGCGCGGGCCGACCACGGGAGCGTTGTCCAGCCGCACCCGCATGCCCTCCAGCGACTCCCAGAAGTCGATGCCGTCCGTGGTGGCGTCGAAGGTGCCCGAGGTCTCCACGTCGCCCGTGGCGTCGTTGTCGATGACCTTCGCGGGCGGCACCCGGCCGCCGGAGCCGACGAGCGTGGCGGCGGGCTGCGCCGCGCCCGTCGAGACCAGGGTCACGGTCGGTGAACCGATCCGCGTCGTTGTGAGGTTGTCCGTGCCGCCGGTGCCGCCCGGCCGGAACTCGGAGACGGTGCCGGTCACCGTCACGCTGTCACCGGCCTGCCGTCCGGGCGCCGAGCTGGTGAAGACGAAGATGCCCTCGCTGGTGGCCGGGTCGGTGTCCGGGCTCGGGTCCTGCATCCAGAATCCGTTGGTGGTGACGGCCGTCACCACACCGGGAACGGCCTGCGTCTGCTGCCCGTTGAGCGGCGAGCGGTGCGCCCGGCCCTGGATGTCGCGGATGCGGGTGCCGCCGGTGCCGCCGCCGGACGCGGAGTTGCGCGGCGTCGGCGAACCGGCCGCGAAATCGGCTGAGTTGATGTCGCTGTCGGTCTGCCCGGCCGCGCCGCGCAGCGCGGCGGTGGTGTTGGACAGCGTCGGCGCCGGACCGGATCCCTCGTACGACGACGCGCCGCTTCCGTAGCCGGCGAAGTCCCGCACGTTCGTCTGGGTCGCGCAGCCGGTCGCGCAGGTCAGGGCGGTCGTGGTGGTACGCAGGGCGACCTTGCCGGTCGTGGCGCTCATCGCGATCGTGCCGGTGGTGTCGGGCGTGGGCAGCGCCTGTCCGGCGCCCGCGCCGGCCCCCTCGCGGACCAGGTGGTAGCGGCCGGGCGCGAGGGAGCCGGACAGCGCCGTGACCTGCCAGCTCGACCCGGTGGACGAGGCGTACTGCACGGACCAGCCGGACAGCGAGACCGTGGTGGCGCCGCGGTTGTACAGCTCGATGTAGTCGTGGGTGTACGGCGCGCCGCTGTTGCCGCCGCCGCCGTAGACCTGGCTGATCACGATGTCGGGGGAGACGGCCGAAGCCCGCGTCGACGGAAAGGCGACCAGCGAACCGGCGAGGACCGCCGAGACGGCGGTGACGACGCCGAGACGGCGCCGACTGCCCGGGAAGAGGGCCATGACATCACTCCATGAGGTGTGCGGGATGACCTGCACCTGCCAACAGATGTTCTACCCGTGTAGAAATGGAGTCCGAGCGGTGTTCCGTGTGAACATCGCGTAAATGGTGGCGCCCGCGCGTCGCGCGCACCCGTCTGGTTGGATGGGGCGATGGAGACGACGAGTGAATTGTCTGAACTGTCCTCTTCAGTGGTGCTGATCACCGGAGTCATGGCGGCCGGCAAATCCACGGTGGCCCAGCTCCTCGCCGAGCGGCTCCCCCGGGCCGTGCACATCCGGGGCGACATCTTCCGCCGCATGATGATCTCCGGCCGTGCCGAGCTGACGCCCGAGCTGACCCCGGAGGCGCTGGCCCAGCTCCGCCTGCGGCACCGCCTGTCGGCGGCGACGGCCGACGAGTACGCGGCGGCCGGCTGGACAGCGGTGATCCAGGACGTCATCCTCGGCCACGCCCTGGCCGACTACGTGGAGCTGGTCCGGACCCGCCCGCTCTATGTGGTGGTCCTGGCCCCCACCCCCGAGGCGGTCGCCCACCGCGAGGGCGCCCGCGCGAAAACGGGCTACGGCGCGTGGTCGGTCCCCGCCCTCGACCAGGTCCTGCGCGTGGACACCCCCCGCCTCGGCCTGTGGCTCGACACCTCGGACCTCACCCCGGCCGAGACCGTGGACGAGATCCTGTCCCACCTCCCCGCAGCCCGCCACGAACCGGGACTGCACCCCTGACACCCACCGACGCGGCCCCCGCGGCGGCTCAGTTCCGCTGCCCGCCGCCGCCGGTCCGGCGGACGTCGGGTGGCGGCGGCCCTGACCGGCGGCGGACGTTCGGGCGCTGGCCCGGGCGCGTTTCGGCGGGAGGCGGTGGCTCCGGCCGTTGCCGCGGCCTGCCGATCCTCGGCCGTCCCCTCCCGTCCTGAGCCGTCCCGTCCCGTCCCGTCCTGAGCCGTCCCGTCCCGTCCCGTCCTGAGCCGTCCCGAGTCGGCCCGTCCTGAGCCGTCCTGAGCTGTCCCGTCCTGAGCCGTCCCGAGCTGTCGCGTCCTGTCCCGTCCTGAGCTGTCGCGTCCTGTCCCGTCCCGGCCCGAGCCGGCCCGAGTCGGCCGGTCGTCCCCGTGCCCCGACGATCGGTCGGCCGCGTCCGCCGGGGTCCGCCCTCGTGACGCGCCCGCGCCCCGCGCCCCGAGCCTCGTTCGCCGTCGCCCGCGCCCCGCGGGGCGCGGGCCGGTGTGACGTTTCGCCCTGGGTGGGTACTCGGCGGCGTATGAATGGCAAGGACCCGCAGTCGCAGCCGCTGACCCCCGATCTGCCGCCGCCGGTCGACGTGCCCGACGTCGAGCGGTCGGAGGAGGAGATCGGGGAGGTGCCGGCGGACGAGCGGGATCGGGACGACGGCGGGGAGCCTGTCGCTCCCGAGCCACCCGACTGAGCGGCTCGCGCCGCGAACGGCGCGCGTGGAAGGGCAGGATCGTCATGATCACCACCGACTTCATCCCGGGTTCGCCCGCCTGGCTCGACCTCGGCGCCCCCGATCTGGACGCCGCGGCGGGCTTCTACGGCACGGTGTTCGGCTGGGAGTTCCAGTCGCTCGGCCCCGAGGCGGGCGGCTACGGCTTCTTCCGTCTCGACGGCCGCACGGTCGGCGCCGCCGGACCGCTCAACGAGCAGGGCGCGCGCCCCGCCTGGATGGTCTACTTCAGGACCGACGACGCCGACGCCTCGGCCCGGACCGTGGAAGAGACGGGCGGCACGGTGCGCGCGGCCCCGATCGACGTGGACGGCGCGGGCCGGATGGGGCAGTTCACCGATCCGCAGGGCGCCCAGTTCGCCGTCTGGCAGCCGGGCGAGAACAAGGGCCTCGAAGCGGTTGACCAGCCCGGCGCCCTCGTCTGGTCCGAGCTGTACACGACCGACGCGCCGGCCGCGAAGGAGTTCTACGGAACGCTCTTCGGCTGGGAGACCCAGGACATGCCGCTCCCGGGCGGCGGCGCCGACGGCGCCACGTACACGCTCATCGGCCCGCCCGGCGGCGGCAGCGACGATCCGGCCCAGGACCGCATGCACGGCGGCGTCATGCAACTCCCGCCCGAGAACCTCGCCCTGAACGGCTTCCGTCCCTACTGGCACCCGGTCTTCGGCTCGACGGACTGCGACGCCACGGTCTCCGCCGTCACCGGGAACGGCGGCAGCGTCCAGATGGGGCCCGAGGACGCGGAGGGCGTCGGCCGACTGGCCGTCTGCATCGACCCGTTCGGCGCCGACTTCGTCGTGCTGACCCCCGCGATGCCGACCGGACAGGACTGACCGGCTCGGAGGAGGGCACCCGGAATGTGTCTCCCATGGTGAAAGGGTGCTGAAAATGGAGATTTCCGGAGTCATCAGCGCGATCGTGATCGGCCTGATCATCGGCCTTCTGGGGCGGCTGGTCCTCCCCGGTCGTCAGCACATCGGCGTTCTGTGGACGATCGCCGTCGGCATCGTGGCGGCGCTCATCGGCTCCGCTATAGCCGAAGGGCTGGACCTCAACGACACCGATGGCGTCGACTGGATCGAGTGGCTCATCCAGATCGCCCTGGCCGCCGCGGGGGTGGCCGCCGTCGACCGGGCCAAGGTCCGCCGCTGAAGCCCCGCCGTTCCCGGCGGTCGGCCCCCGCACGGGCTCCCCGCCCGGGACGGCGGCGGCCCGGTCACCGGGGCGTCCCGGTCACGGCGGCCGGCGCCGGTCGCCGCACGGGAGCCGGGGCGCCGCCGCGCACCTCGCTCGTCCTCGTACGGGTCAGATCTTCCGTTCCAGCAGCAGCGGCGACGGCAGCCGGTGCCGGGGCCGCATGCGCAGCAGTTGATGCACGACGCCGCTCAGCCCGGGCATCAGGCCGGGGGAGAACGCCTCCCGCGCCAGGCCGCCCACCGGCCCGCGTTCCTCCAGGTCGGTCAGTAACCGGCTGTTCAACCACCGCGCTTCGGGCACGCCCTCCTCAACGCCCAGGCCGCGCAACGTCGTCTGTAGCTCCCACAGCCCCAGATCACCGTGGCACAGCGTGTGGCTGAAGCCGAAGCCCTCCGCCAGCCCCGCCGCCCCGGCCCGCCGCGCGGTCGTCAAGTGCCGCTCCTCGCCCGTGCGCCGGTACAGGTCGCAGGCCGCCAGGCCGATGCCCGTGCTGCCGTGGCACCAGGCGTTGGGGAAATCGGTCTCGCCGCCGACGCGCGCGTCGAACCAGTTCGCCGCCTCCGGCCGGTACAGCGTGTCCTCGAACGCCAGGGCTCGGTCCGCGAGTTCACGCCAGCGCGCCCGGTCGGCCACGGTCCCGGCCGGGGAGAGCGCCAGCCGGTGCAGGGCCCAGCCCATGCCGGTGGCGCCGTGCGCGAAGCCGCCGATGCCCTCGGGGAACATCGTGGTCGACCAGCGCGCGCCGCGTTCGTCCAGCAGCGCCGTCCGCTCCAGCCGCCGGCCCGCCAGCGCGGCCGTCTCCAGCCACCGGTCCTCCCGGGTCGCCGCCGCCAGGTTCAGCAGCGGCACGACCACCCCGGCCGCGCCGCCGAGCACGTCCAGCGCCTTGTCGCCCGCGATCACCTCTGGTGTCAGCGCGGCGGCCCGCCGCCGGGCGCGGGCCAGCGTCCACCCGGCGCCCAGCAGGTCGTGCAGCGCGATCCACGTCCACACCTGCGACGCGAGCCCGGTGAAGCCGCCCACCGGCTTCGTCGTCTCGATGTCCTCGGTCGCCGCCAGCACCCGCAGCGCGCCCGACAGCACCTCTCCCAGCCCCTCCACCGGATCGGCCGCCCCCCGCCGCACCTCGCTCGCGTAGCCGGCCAGGGCCAGCACCACGCCGCCCTGCCCGGTGTAGACGTCGGCGGTCAGCGGCTTGATCGTCCACCCGGTGTCCGTCATCACCGGGCTGACCCAGGTGGCCGTCCCGTCCTCGGCGCGCACCGCGCCCTCGCACAGCGTGCGTGCCCCCGCCGCGGCGACGGCCCGGCGGCGTGTCTCGAAGTCCTCGTGCACCGGCTCGACGGGTGGGGCGGGCCGACGCGGCGGCAGCGCCCGCTCGTTGAGATAGGCGCCCACCAGCGCGCCCTGGATGGTCATCTCCTCCAGCGCGAAGTCGCCCGCGCGCCAGTCCCGTACGGCGTCGCACACCGTGCCGTGGTCCACCGTCGCGGTGAACACCGGGATGTCGCCCGTCATGAGGTCGGCGATCTCCCCGTCGATGACCGGCCGTTCGAGTGGCGCGCCCGGGACGGCCAGGGCGTTGCGGCGCAGGATGTCGCGTCCGCGCTCCAGCGCCTGGGCCGGGTCGTGCAGGGAGGCCGGGTGCCACAGCATCCGGCCGACCTCGACATAGCTCTGGGTCGCCCGCCGGATCCGGCGCACCTCCGCGCCGTCGAAGACGCGGAGCACGTTCTCCAGCCGGCTCCCGCGGTCCAGTCGGCGCAGCCGGTCCGTCCAGTCCCGGAAGCCGACCAGCACCTGGTCCCAGTACCGCTGCAACACCGGCTCGGGACAAGGGTGGTTGAGGGCCGGCGGGAGGTCGGCCATGGCGATCTCCATGTGGGCGCGGTCCGAACCGCCGCCCACGATCACGGGCATGGGCACCCGTGGCTGCTGGCCGGGCAGCGCGCCGGCCGCCGACATGTCGACGCCCGCGAGCGCGAAGCCGCCGAGCCGGACGGGCAGGATGCCGGTGCTCAGCACCGTGCGCCGGATCGTCGCGGCGGCGATGTCGACGGCCGCGCCGCGCCCGCTGGGCTCCGGTGGCGCCGGGTCGGGGGCGAACAGGCTCTCGGCGTCCACGACCACGGGCACCGGGCCGTGCGCGATGATGTTCTCGGCGTGCAGGTCGGTGCCGCCGACCAGCCGCATGACGGCGAGCCAGCGCCCGATGTTCCGGTAGAACTGGGCCAGTTCGGCGTCGTCACGGCAGTAGTGGTGGGCCACGTGCTCGGTCCAGCCGTAGCCGCCGCGCACCAGCACCCGCGGCAGGCGCGGACCGTCCTCCCCGCCCCGGTCCCCGCTGCCCTCCCCGGCCGCGCCGGGCACCCGGTCCAGCAGCCCCCGCAACGCCGCGTCCACCTCCATCGGACGCGGCTTGTACATCAAGGGGCCGCCGTCCATCTCCAGCGCGGCGACGCTCCGGCCGCCCCGGTGGGTGTCCCCGGCCCCCAGCCGCAGGGCGCGCAGCCGGCCGGGGGGCGCGCCGAGCACGGCGGGCAGCGCGGCCCGGTCGGCGACCAGGCGCGCGGCCAGCTCGACGGCCGCCTCGATCTGGAACAGGCCAGTGGCGGTGACCCGTTCACCGAGGCCGGGGTAACGGACCTCCAGCCGTTCGCGGAACGTCGGGGTGCTCGCCCGGTCGAGGAAGTCGTCCCAGCGCTGCCGTTCGTCAAGTCCCGCCAGATGGCCCGCGAGTGATGCGGCGCGCAGCTCCAGCAGGAAGACTCGGTTCAACTTGAGCCGGAGCGAGGCGAGCAGCGCCTCGCGCGTGGCGCGGGCGACAACCTCGCGCTCGTCGGGCGCGAGACCGGAGATCGCCGCGAGCCGCGCGTCCAGCGTGGCCAGCAGCGGCGCCGCCCATGCCACGACCGGCCCGGCGAACCAGTCCCCGTCTCTCTCGGCGTCCGTCATGGCGCGCTTCCCCTTCCGTTCCGTCGTGGGGCCGTTCCGTCGCAGGGCCGTTCCCTCGTAGGGGCGTTCCCTCGCAGGGGCGTTCCGTCGTGGGGCCGTCAGGTCGAGGGAAGCGCCTCGCGGGTCCGGCGACCGCCGGCCGGCGGACCCGCGAGGCGCGTGGACGTCAGCAGCAGTAGCTGCCCAGCGAGCCCGAACAGCTGCTGCACCGGGTCAGCAGCGCCTCGGCGGCGTCGACCAGCGCGGCCTCGGTGGCCGCTCCGCCGACGTACAGCGGGCCGGCCGGGTTGTCCTGCCCGTAGGCGCTCTCGGCGCCGTCGAGCCAGGCGGCGACGATCAGGTCGGCGGGCGAGTCGAGTCGGATGGAAGGCATAGCGATACCTCCGGTGGGAGTGGGGGATTGCGGAGAAGCGAGCTTCACATGCCCTTCACTCGACCCGCAAGAACGCATATCCAGCGGAAATCGGCCATCATTTTCTTCATTCCGCCGTCACCCTTTCCGTGTTTCGAGCGTTTTCCCGCCATCCACCGCGGCCCACCGGCCCGTTGACCGGCCGGAAACGCCGGGTGCGCGGCGGCCCCCGCCCCGCGCCCGCCGCAGACCCCTCATCCGTCCCACCCGTCCCGCCCCGCACGAACGCCGGACGGTGGCGGTTTATGGCGCGGCGACGGGCGGACGAACTCTCCATGCCCCCTGACCCGTTGGCCTGACCCGCTTGTAGCATCGTCGCTCGTGACCCACGCCGCTCACGCCGCCCCCGCATCCCACGCCGCGCCCAGCCGCCGCACGGTGGTCACGGCCGCCGCCGCGACCGCCGCCGTGCTGCCGCTCGCCGCCGCGGGCCGGGCCGGCGCCGCCGGGACGCCCGCCTTCCACCACGGCGTCGCCTCCGGCGACCCGCTCCCGGACGGCGTGGTGCTGTGGACCCGCGTCACCCCGGTCCCCGAGGCCGTGCCCGGCTCGGCTGCCGGGCCCGACCTGGAGGTCGCGTGGGAGGTCGCCGAGGACGCCGCCTTCCGCGCCGTCGTGACCTCGGGCCGCACGACGGCCACGGCCGCCTCCGACCACACCGTCAAGGCGGACGTGCGCGGCTTGCGCCCGGACACCGGCTACCACTTCCGCTTCACCGCCGCGGGCGTCCGTTCCCCCGCCGGCCGCACCCGCACCGCGCCCGCCGCCGACGCGGCGGTGGCCAACCTCCGGCTCGGCGTGGTCTCCTGCTCCAACTACGAGGCCGGCCACTTCGCCGCCTACCGGCATCTGGCCGCCCGCGACGACCTGCACGCCGTGCTGCATCTGGGCGACTACATCTACGAGTACGGCACCGGCACGTACCCCGCCGACCCGGTCCGGGTCCAGCAGCCCGCGCACGAGATCCTCACCCTCGCCGACTACCGTGTCCGGCACGGCCATTACCGCACCGACCCCGACTTGCGCGCTCTGCACGCCGCGCACCCCCTCATCGCGATCTGGGACGACCACGAGACGGCCAACGACACCTGGCGGGAGGGCGCGCAGAACCACACGCCGGGCGCGGAGGGCGACTGGTCGGCCCGCCGGGCCGCCGCCGTCCAGGCGTACTTCGAGTGGATACCGGTCCGCCCCGCCGTGGAGGGCACCACCTACCGGCGGTTGCGCTTCGGTGACCTGGCCGACCTCCACCTCCTGGACCTGCGTTCGTTCCGCGACCAGCAGGCCGCCAGCGGTGACGACACGGTGGACGCCCCGGACCGCACGCTCACCGGCCGCGCTCAACTCGACTGGCTCACCTCTGGGTTGTCCGCCTCTGACACCCGCTGGCACCTGATCGGCAACTCGGTGATGATCTCCCCGGTCGCCTTCGGCTCGGTCCCCGCGTTCCTCCTCGGCCCGATCGCCGAATGTCTCGGCGTCCCGGCCGGCGGCCTGGCCGTCAACACCGACCAGTGGGACGGCTACACGGCCGAGCGCCGACGGCTGCTGGACCACCTGCACGACCAGCGCATCACCAACACGGTGTTCCTGACCGGCGACATCCACATGCACTGGGCCACCGACGTCCCGCTGAACGCCGCCACGTATCCCCTGTCGCCGCCCGTCGCCACGGAGTTCGTCGTCACGTCCGTCACCTCGGACAACCTCGACGACATCCTCGGCGTGCCCGCCAACACCGTCTCCCCGCTGGCCGCCACCGCCGTCCGCGCGGCCAACCGGCACGTCCACTGGGTGGACATGGACGCCCACGGCTACGCCGTCCTCGACGTCACCGAACAGCGCGCCCAGATGGACTACTTCACCCTGTCGGACCGCGCCGACCCCGACGCGACCAGCGCTCTGACCCGCTCCTACCAGACCCGGACCGGCACCCAGCACACCACCCGCACCACCACCCCGATCCGCTGACCGGCCGCTCCCTCGCGCGGGAGTGGGCCCATGACTTCCGGCGCCCCCGGCCCGGACGCGCCCCACCGGTCCTCGACCTCGAACCCCGCCGCCCGACCGTCCACGCCCACGTCACGGCCCGCTTCACCATGACCCCGCCGGGCCTCTGACCGATTCCCGGCAGCCCGCGCGTGACGCATGATGGACGCATGCCCGAAGGAGACACGGTCTGGCAAGCGGCCCGGCGGCTCGACACCGCGCTCACCGGCCACGCTCTCATCCGCTTCGACCTGCGCGTGCCCCAGCTCGCCACCACCGACCTGCGCGGCCGGACCGTGCTGGAGACCGTGCCGCGCGGTAAGCACCTGCTCACCCGCGTCGAGGGGGGACTGACCCTCCACTCGCACCTGCGCATGGACGGTTCCTGGAAGGTCTTCGCCCCCGGCGAGCCGTGGCGCGGCGGCCCCACCCACCAGATCCGCGCCATTCTGGCCACCGACAACGACCGCACCGCCGTCGGCTACCGCCTCCCCGTGCTCGACCTGCTCCGCACCACCGACGAACAGCGCGTCGTCGGCCACCTCGGCCCCGACCTGCTCGGCCCCGACTGGGACCCCGACGAGGCCCTGCGCCGCCTCCTCGCCGTCCCGGCCCGCCCGCTGGGGACGGCCCTCCTCGACCAGCGCAATCTCGCCGGCATCGGGAACGTCTACATGGCCGAGCTCTGCTTCCTCGCCCAGGCCACCCCCTGGCTCCCGGTGGGCGATCTCCCGGCCCCCGAGCGCCTGGTCGCGACGGCCAAACGCCTCCTGGAAGCCAACCGCGCCACCCCCAACCGCACCACGACCCCCGCCGCCACCCGCCCCCGCCTGCACGTCTACGCCCGCGCCGGCCAGCCTTGCCACACCTGCGGCACCCCCATCGAGGTCGCCCCCGAACCCCACGACCACCCCGGCCGCGACCGCCCCACGTACTGGTGCCCCCACTGCCAACACGGCCCGAGCCCGGCCCTTCCCTGACGCGCCTTCCCTGACGGGGACCATCACCCTCGCGGTGGGCGGCGGACAGCCGCCCCGACCGCGTCCGGGGCCGCGCGAACCCGGAGTGCGTGCCGCGCCTCCACGACATCCCGAAAAACGGCACCCACCGCGGGCGTTCGATGGCGGGCTGTGGCAACCGGCTGAAGATATCCCGGCATAACGCCCGCCACCGCCGTGATCAGCGGACGGCGCACGGCCGTTGTCGCCTCCGGTTCACCTGGGGTCACTTGTCGATCCTGAACAACAGACCATAAAGTCATCTTCCACGATCACCTTCCCGGCATCACACACCCGGCGAGAGAAAGCAGCTATGAGAAACAGCGCGGTCGTGAAAGTCGCACGCTTTGCGAGCCTCCTGTTCGCGGGGGTTTTCTCCGGTTTCCTCGTCGGGGTCCTGGTCCTGGAGACCTCCCTGCGCAGCTATGACCGCTATGTCTACGCCCAGGTCCGGGAGGTGGAGCTCGACGCGCTGGACGTCCTCGCCTCGGCCACCCTCATTCCCGCGCTTCTCGCCGTGGCCGTGCTCGTGTTCTCCGCGTTCCGGGCGAAAGGCCCCGCGCTCTGGCTGCCGTTGACCGCTTTCGTCCTGCTCCTGATCGTCTTCGTCACGTCCCTCGCGGTGAGCGTGCCGATCAACGGCGACCAGGGCGACTGGGATGTGCAGGCGCCGCCATCCGACTGGGCGGACGTGCGCGACCGTTGGCAGACCGCCCACGTGGTGCGGACCGTCGCGGCGGTGCTGGCGTTCGGCTTCCTGGCCTTCTCCGCCCTGCGCAAGCCGGCTCCCGAGCCGGCCACCGAGCCGGCTCCCGAAGCGACCCCCGCCTGACCGGTCCGCTATTCCCCCGCCGGTCCCGGCAGCAGGCAGGCGATCGAGTAATCCCCGGTGTCCGGATCGACGGTGACGCCGTGCGTCTCACTGCCGAAGCCGGGAAACGCGCGGTCGAACGATTCGAGCGCCCCGAGATACCGCAGCAGTGGCCCGTCGGCACCGCCCACCGACTCGCCGGGCATCAGAACGGGAATCCCCGGCGGCGTGACCGTGACCATCGCCGCCGCCACCCGCCCCGCCGCGTCGGCGATCCGCACGCGCTCGGTGCCGCCCCGGATCAGCTGCCCGTAGCACCACTGCGGCGGGACCACCGGCTCCGGCAGCTCCTGGAACGCCGTGTCCAGCAGCGTGACCAGACCGGCCCGCCGCAGATGGTCGTGCATGGACCGGCACAGGCCGTCCAGGGTCATGTCCGCGTAGCGGCGGGGGAAGCGTCCGACCAGGCCGGGCAGCACCCGATCGAGCGGCGCGCCCTCGTCGTACAGGGCCTTGAAGTCCATCAGGGCGTCCAGCAGCGTCCCCCACTTGCCCTTGGTGATGCCCATGGAGAAGAGAACGAGCGCGGTGTAACTGTCGGTCTTCTCCACGACGATGTTCCGCCGGGCCAGGTAAGCCGTCAGCACCCGGGCGGGAATCCCCCAATCGGCGGTTTCGCCCAGGGCGTTGATTCCGGGGCAGGTGAGCGTCACCTTCACCGGGTCCAACAGGCAGTATCCGTCGTCCAGTCCGGCGAAGCCGTGCCAGTCGGCCCCCGGTTCGAGCCGCCAGCAGGCCGGCTCCGTGCGCAGCAGCTCGACCGGGGCGTCGGCGAACGCGATCCGCTCCCCGGTCGCCGGATCGGTCACGGCCTCCGGCTGCCACGCGCCGAAGAACCAGGCCGGCCGGTCACCGGCGGCCTCGATGCGCGCCCCCGTGCGGACCACCGCCTGCCGGAAGCGGACGGCCTCGGTGACCGCCTCGTCGATCAGCCAGTGCCCCTGCGGGCCGTCCATCATCCCGGCCGCCACGTCGAGCGACGCGATGGCCGGATAGAGCGGTGAGGTGGTGCCGTGCATCATGAACGCCTCGTTGAAGCGCTCATGCTCGACGGGAGCCCTCGGTGCGGCCTTGACGTGCACCATCGCGCTCTGGGACAGCGCGGCGAGCAGCTTGTGCGTGGACTGGGTCGCGAACACGGTGGGGCGGTCGGGCCCCGCGAAGGTCTCGGGCCCCACCGACATCCCGTAACGCCCGGCGTAGAGCGGGTGAAAGCGCGCATAGGCGAACCACGCCTCGTCGAAGTGCACGCGCGGCGTGCTCGGCGCCAGCGCCCGCGCCACCCATACGGCGTCGTAACACAGCCCGTCGTAGGTGGAGTTGGTGATCACCGCGTACTGCGCCCCGGGGGAGACCGCGCGCCGGGTCAGCGGGTTCCCGGCGATCCGGTCCGCCACCGTCCCGGCCCCGATCCCGTCCGGGGGCAGCGGGCCGGCGAGCCCGAAGCCGTTGCGGGTGGGGACGAGATAGACGGGACGGGCACCGGAGAGAACGAGGCCGTGCAGCACCGACTTGTGGCAGTTTCGGTCCACGAGGGCGATCTCGTCGCGGCCCACGCAGAAGTGCCCGACCATGCGGTCGGCGGTGGAGTCGCCGTGCAGCACGAAGTAGGTGCGGTCGGCGCCGAAGATCCGGGCGGCGTTGCGCTCGGCCTCCCCGATCGGTCCGGTGTGCTCGAACAGGGACCCCAACTCCTCGACGGAGATGGACAGATCACTGCGGAACAGCCGCTCCCCGTAGTAGTCGAAGAAGGCCCGCCCGACCGGTGACTTGAGGAACGCCACACCGCCCGAGTGCGCCGGGGTGTGCCAGGAGTACTCGTGAGCGTCGTCGAACTTCCGCAACGCCCGGAAGAACGGCGGCAGTACGGCCTCCCGGTAGGCCCGGGCCGCGCCGGCGACCCGCCCCGCGATGAACGCCGGGGTGTCCTCCAGCGGCCACACGTAGCCGACCACGACCTCCGACACCCACAGCGGCAGCCGCCCGAGATCCTCGTCACCCTCGTCCGTCATCACGAGGAAGACGGGCAGATCCTTGAACCGCCGACCAATCTGCCGCAGCACCGCGTCCCCACCCGGCGCGTTCTCGCCCCCGCCGAGATCCCAGCCCACGACGGCCGCCGCCAGCCCCGATTCAGTCCGCAGTACGGCCCGCGCGTCGGCCTCGCTCCCGGCCCACCGCACCTCTAACCCGCGCGCCTCGACCGCCTCCCGGATCCTGCGGAGCTGCCCGCCCCCGGCTCCCTGGCCGAGCGAACTCTCGCGCAACGCGAACAGCACTGTTCCGTCGGCCATGACGCCCCCATCCGAGCTCGCCGGACTGCTTGTCGGCCAGTATTCAGAGCCGGATCGTGCCAACCCCTCCCTCACCGTTCAAACCATCCGTAGGAGGGACCCCGGGCACATACGACCGGTTCCGTGCCGCGTCAGGCGCCGTCGTCGTCCTCCTCCACCGACGCCACCCGCCGGCGGTTGCCGTCCGGATCGCGGAGTTCGATCTCCTCGCTGTCCCGGGCGGTCTCGATCACCGGCGTCCCGAACTCGGCGGCGACGGCGTCGAGATCACGCACCCGCGGATACGCCAGCGTGTCGGGCCGGGCATCCCCCCTCGTGCTCCGAGAGGAACAACCGCACCGGGTCACGTGCCACTTCGACGAAGAGGGGCAGCCCCGGCTCGAACCGGTGCTCCCACTACCGCGACGGTCCATGTCCGTGACTCCCAGAACACGCAAGGCTCGCACCTCACCTTCGCGGCCTCCGACCGGTCGGCGTCCCCGCATCTGGCGGCCGAGCGCTGACGACGAACGACCGAGGGCGCGCCGGGCGGCAGGCCCGGCGCGCCCTCGGTCGTTCGTCTCAGCCCAAGTGCTTGGCGAGCACGGCCAGATATGTCCCGCGCGCCTCGGCGTGCACCTTGCGGCCGGCCTCGGTCGGGCTCACGAACACGCCGCGGCGGTCGATGTCGCACATCCCGCGGCACACCAGGCCGCACTTCTCCAGCCGGGCGACCATCCGGGACATCGCGCTCTGGCTCAGGTGCATCTCGTCCACCAGATCCTGCACGCGCACCTTGCGGTCCTGGTCCGACAGCAGCCGGTCCAGGGCCTCGTAATCGCTGACTGTCAGACCGTGCTCCTGGAGCGCGCGATCGAGCTCGTGGGCGATCCGGCTGTACTGGGCCAGCAGGGAGCGCCAGCGGTCGATGAGCACGGCATCTGCGGACACGTGAGTACGGTAGCGCATATCCCGAACAACATGCAAGTGAATCTATTGCTCATGCATTAAATGCATGGACAGTAGATGCTCACGCATGTAATGTCCTGGGTCATGCCCCCTTCCACCGACGTTCCCGTGGTCCCGACGCCGTCCGTTCAGCAGTCCACAGCGCAGCCCGAAGAGCAACGCTGGACCCCGCGCCTGTGGGGCGTGCTCGCCGTCCTGTGCCTCGTGCTGTTCCTCGACGGCCTCGACCTCTCGATGGTCGGCGTCGCCCTGCCGTCCATAGGCCGCGAGCTGGGCCTGTCCGCCACCTCGCTCCAGTGGATCATCAACGGCTACATCCTCGGCTACGGCGGGCTGATGATGCTCGGCGGCCGGATGGCCGACCTGCTCGGCCGCCGCCGGGTCTTCCTGATCGCCCTGGCGATCTTCGCCGCGGCCTCGCTGCTCGGCGGACTGGTCGACAGCGGCCCGCTGCTGATCGCCAGCCGCTTCATCAAGGGCCTGGCCGCCGCCTTCACCGCGCCCACCGCCCTGTCCATCCTGACGACCACCTTCCACGAGGGCCCCGCGCGCAACCGGGCGCTCTCCGTCTTCTCCCTCTTCGGCGCCACCGGATACTCCTCCGGCCTGATCCTCGGCGGCCTGCTCACCGGCTTCGGCTGGCGCTGGACGTTCCTGACGCCCGTCCCGCTCGCCGTGCTGGCCCTCGTCCTCGGCTACGCCCTGATCCCCCGGGACCGGCCCGCGGAGACCGGCGGCCACGACCTGGCCGGCGCCGCCACCCTCACCGGCGGCATGCTGCTCACCGTCTACACCGTCGTCTCGGCGCCCGACCGCGGCTGGGGCGCGCCGCTGACGCTGGCGCTCTTCCTGCTGGCCATCGTGCTGCTGGCCTCGTTCGTGCTGATCGAGAAGCGCGTCGCCCACCCGCTGGTCCGCTTCGGCATCCTCCGCATCGCCACCGTGGTGCGGGCCAACCTCAGCATCATCGCCCTCTTCGGCTCCTTCCTGAGCTTCCAGTTCCTCATGACGCTGTACCTCCAGGACGGCCTGGGCTGGTCGCCCCTGAAGATGGCGATGGGTCTGCTCCCGGTCGGCCTGGTCGTGGCGATCGCCTCGCCGTTCGTCGGGCGCCTCATCAGCCGCTACGGAACGCCGCCGCTGATCCTCGCCTCGATGGCCTCGCTGACCCTGGGCTACATCTGGTTCCTGGCCACCGCCGGCACCACCCCCGACTACGCGATCTCGGTGTTCCCGGCCATGCTGCTGCTCGGCGGCGGCTTCGCCTTCGGCTTCAGCGCGATCATGGCGCAGGCCACCGAGGGCATCGGCGACTCCGAACAGGGCCTGGCCTCCGGGCTGGTGCAGACCTCGGGACAGGTCGGCGCCGCCCTCGTCCTGGCCGTCGTCACCGCGCTCGTCACGGACACCACGGCGGGCAGCGCCGACATCGGCGCCTACCGCCCCGGGATGAACCTGGTCACCGCCGTCGCCGTCGCCGGCCTCCTGTTCAACGTGATTCCCCTCTTGCGAGCCCCCCGCACGGCGATCCGTGCCTGAACCCCGCCGCCGGCCACCGGCCCCGCGAGCGCGCGCGTCACGCCGACGCCCGCGGGGCCCTTCGGCTGTTCACAGGGCGCTGACCAGCGTCAACGGCCCGGTCAGCGCCCGGTAACGGCGCAGCAGTGCGCTCTTGGTGCTCGCCCGCACCGTCGCCGTGATCGAAGTCGTCGCCCCCCGGGGCGCCTTGACGATCAGGGAGAGCGGCTGGTCTCCCGCGAGCGGCATCGTCCTCGTGCGGCGCAGGTCCCAGCGCGGCTCGGCGGTGCGCCCCCCCACGGCCAGCAGGAACGTGTCGCCGTCGGGCACCGTCGTGGTCGTGCTCCACTCCACCCCGCCGAAGAGGATCTGCGGGCTCAGTGTCAACGTCCGCTGCCGCTCCCGCTGTTCGGTCACCCGCACGGGCGTCATCGACCAGGCGACCGGCTGGACGGACGCGCCGGGGGAGCTCAGCGTCAGATGGACCGAGGCGCTCTCCAGGCGCGGGGTGGGCGGCTCGGCGGTGAAGCCGATCGCCAGGCGGACCAGGTGATAGACGCTGTGGGCGGCCTCCTGGCGCACGAACAGCTCCAGTTCGGGATCGCTCGCGGCGAACTCCGGTGTCACCGGCACCGCGTGCGGCTCGGCGAAGAGAATCCGGCCGGCCAGGGGCGGCGTCCCCGCCGGGTCGGGACCGCGCACCGGGTCGTCCGACGCCATGGGCAGCGGTCGCATCGTGAGCGGCGGCAATCCGATCTCCATCACCAAAGTCCCATCGGTCGGGGGCGGTCGGGCAGGACGACGAGTCCGGTGCGCACCATCGCGCAGCTGTCGTCGGTGTTCGCGGTGTGCTGCGCGGCGACGCGGGCGGCGGCCCGGACGTTCCCGTCGAGCTGGACCACGCGATAGAACTCGCCGGCGAAGACGTTGGCGCACATGTCGTCCAGCGGGCCGGTGTGCGCGACGACCGTCTCCGCGCTGTTCTCGAACAGGCGGACCACGTCGGCGCTGTCGCAGGAGGCCAGGACCAGGGCGCGGAGCCGGACGCCGTACTCGGTCCGGTAGAGCGCGAGCGTGTCCGCGACCTGGCCGGCGTCCAGGCGGTGTTCCTCGCCGAACGGGTCCTCGAAGACCAGCCGGCCGTCCACGCCGTGACAGGCGAGGTGCAGGATGTCCGGCGGTGGCCGCTCGGTCAGCACGTGCCGCAGATCGGTCGCCCGGGCGGCCGGATACGGGGTGACCCGCAGACGCCCGCCTTCCTTCGCCGCCTGCTGGACCTCGCGCAGGCCGCGGTCCGCGCGCAGGACCTGGTGCCCGGCGGGACTGGCGCCCAGATAGAGGACATGGAGACGCGACGGCGGCACGTCCGGCCCCGGCCCCTGCTCCGGAGCACGGACCGTGGGCTCGGGCTCGGGCTCGGGCTCGGGCTCGGGCTCGGGCTTGGGCTTGGGCCCGCGCGGGAAGCTGGGCGTCAGCGTCTCCCCGTCGCCGGGCAGCAGCGCGGGCAGCCCCTGCTCGTGCCCCTCCCAGACGTCCCGGGCCAGGTTCCGCAGAATCTCGCGGTAGGCGAGCGGATCGGTCCCGCGATCCTGTCGCATCATCTCCAGCAGCCCGGCCTCGGCGTAACGGGAGAACGGCCCCGCCTCGCGCGCCGGGGCCCGTGGCAGGCCGGGCGGCGGATCGACGGGCACCCACAGCACCTGTAACCGCGCCTTCCGCGCCCGGCGGGACCATCCGGGCCGGCGGCCGAGGCGGCGTTCGAAGGCGGCCCAGTCGAGCCCGCAGTCGGCGTCCCGGTAGTACGCGGGGGAGCACAGCGCCACCAGCACGGCGGCGTCGGCCGCCGACAGCGCCGTCCCCGCGCGGCCCGCCCCGGTGCCGGGGCGCCGCAGGACGCCGGTCACCGGCACGCCCGCCACCGCCGCCACCTCGTCACGCAAGTCCCGGTGAAACTGCCCGATATACACACTGGCGTCCACCGCCGCCGCACTCGTGAGGAATGCCGCTCCCACAGCGTCCCCTCTCCCTCGCCCCGGGCGCCGCGCCGCGCCCCACTCATCCCCCACGACCAGCCACATCCGTGCGCTCTTTGGCTGATTGGCGGCTCCAATGCCGTAAGTCGACCTGCTTATCCTATGGATAGGGGGAATATGGAGGTTGGCGAGTGGACGATTCCGCTTCCATCGCGTTACCGCCGTCGACCGTCGAACGCTGGCGCGCCCGGACCAAGCGGGTCCGGTGGCAGATGCCCACCTTCGACTCGGCGACAGCTCCGGCCCGACCCTGGCCGGAGGGCGGCCGGAGACAGGCGACGGCGCGCGCGTTCGACCAGTTCGTCGTCAAGCTGCACAGCCGGTGCAACCTCGCCTGCGACTACTGCTACGTCTACGAACTGCGCGACAGCGGCTGGCGCGACCGGCCCCGGGTGATGTCCGCGGCGACCCTGGACAGCCTGGTGCGGCGGATCGCCGAGCACGCGCGGCGGCACGGCCTGAGCACGGTCCGCGTGATCCTGCACGGGGGCGAGCCGCTCCTCGCGGGGGTCGGGGTCATCTCCCGCCTCGCGGAGGCGACCCGTGAGGCGATGCGCGGCGCGGGCGCCACGGCGCAGCTCGTCATCCAGAGCAACGGGCTGCTCCTGGACCGGCCGTTGCTCGACGAGCTGGCCCGGCACGACATCGGCGTGGGCCTCAGCCTGGACGGCGACCGGGCCGCGCAGGACCGGCACCGCCGCCGGGCCGACGGCCGCGGCAGCCACGCCGACGTGCTCCGCGCGCTGGAGTTGCTGCACCGGCCCGAGTACCAGCGGCTCTTCGAGGGCCTGTTGTGCACGGTCGACCTGGCGAACGACCCGGCCGCGACCTGCCGGGCGCTGGCCGACCACCGGCCGCCGATGGCCGATCTGCTGCTGCCGCACGGCACATGGGACCATCCGCCGCCCGGACATGTCGCGGGCGAGGCGCGCTACGGAGCGTGGTTGTCCGCCGCCTTCGACCGCTGGTGGGCCGACGGACGCCCGTTCCGGCTGCGGCTGTTCGACGCGATCACCGACCTGCTGCTGGCGGGCAGCAGCGGCAGCGAGGTGGTCGGGCTGCTCGCGGCCGACGCCGTCGTGATCGAGACGGACGGCTCCATCGAGTGGGCCGATTCCCTCAAGGCCGTCGCCGACGGGGCCGCCGCCACCGGGCTGAACGTGCGGGAGCACAGCTTCGACGCCGTCCTCGCACTGCCGCGACGGCCGGTGTCCGGCATCGAGTCGCTGTGCCGGACGTGCCGGGCCTGCCCGGTCGGCCGGGTCTGCGGCGGCGGACTCCGCGCCCACCGGTACGGACGCCACCGAGGTTTCGACAATCCGTCCGTGTACTGCCTCGATCTGGCGCTCCTCATCAGCCACATCAGACATCGGCTGGCCGATACCGTGTCAGACACGCCGTCCGTTCCCCTTGACCCGTCCATCTCTTTCGGATGAACTTCCTGCAGATGGCTCATTTTTGCGGTATGAAGACAACGCTGGCCCTAAACTCGAAGGGCAAGCGTCATCAATCCATGCTGGACCGCTCCGCAATGAGAGGCCGTACCGAGTTCGGCGCGGAGGGCGGGCGCCTGGGGGATGCTGTGGAGCCGTTCTTCTACGTGAGTTACGCGAGTTCGACCGGTGATCGAGGCCAAGCACAGCGGTTCTACAGTGATATCCAACAAGAGGTCCACAGCCGCCTGGGCGGCGGGCCGCGGTTCGAGGGACGCCTCCAGTCCGCGAGCCCCCCGGCCGCCGGGACGCCGTCGGCCGCCCTCGACTGTCGCGCCATGGTCGCGCTGTATTCCGAGGAGTATGTCAACAGCCCGGACTGCGCCCGGGACTGGTCGATCTTCCGGGAGCGGATGGACCGCAGGACGCGGCGGACCGGCCAGCGGCCACCGGCCGTGATCGGCGTGCTCTGGCGGACGGAGCGTCTGATGCTGCCTCGCGTGATCAACGAGGCGGGGCCGCTGATCGGCACGGGCGCGGGCGTCGCCGGACTCCTGCGCGACCAGGACGGCTGGGATCGGTACCGCGATGTCGTACGGCTCACCGCGAGCCACCTGATCGCCGGGGCCGAGACCTCCTTACCGCCCATGGCCCCCGAGGACGCCCACGACGTGCCGCTCCGCTTCGGCCCCGGCGCGCTGCGCCCCGCCGCGCCGCCGGCCGCCGACCGCCGGCCGGACCGCGAGCCGGAACGGGAACGGGCGACCGTGCTCCTCCTGGCCGGCACGCGCGACCGGATGGCACCGCTGCGCGCCGACGCCGACCGCTACGGGGAAACCGCCCGCGACTGGCGCCCGTTCGGCCCGCAGTCGGACCGGCCCGCCGCCGAGCTCGTCGCCGACGCCTGCCGGGCGCAGGGCATTGAGCCGACGACCATTCCCGTCCTGGACGCCGACCTCGACCCTGACGCCCACCTCGACACCGATCTCGACCTCGACCTCGACACCGATCTCGCCGCCGCCGCCGGACAGCCACCCGGCCCCGCCCCCGAGCAGTCGGACCCGTCGAACGCCGCCGCCCCCATGGACCCCGCCGCCCCCATGGACCCCGCCGCCCCCTCCAAAGTCCTTCTGATCGTGGACCCCTGGCTGGCGGAGGACCCCGGCTTCCCGGCGCTGTGGTCGAGGCTGACGGCCCGCTGGGCGTCCGCCGTCACGGCGGTGGTGATCGTGCTGTCCCGCACCGACGAGGAGACCAGCGGCAACGCGGCGCGGCTCCGCTCGGCCCTCGCGCTCTCGGCGGCCGGCGCGTTACGTGCCCCCTTCCACGAGGTCGAGTCGGCGTCCGCGCTCGCCCGGGCCACGGCCTGGCTGGCCACCCCGGCCGCCGTCGCCCCGCCGTCGCCGTCGCCCTCGCCGACCTCCGGCGTCACGGCATGGGAGAGCGGTATCGAGCGGCAGTTACGGCGGCGCAAGGAGCGGGCGAGTTGGACACTGAGGGGAATCGCCGCGCGGCCCCCGTTGCTGAACGGGACAGCCGGTGGCGTCTGGGCGGGGGAGTGACCGAGGGATGAGCCGAACGGGGCCGGCCAGAATAATCTCCTTCTACTCCTTCAAGGGCGGCGCGGGCCGCACCATGGCCGTCGCGAACATCGCCTGGGTCCTGGCGGGCGCGGGCAAGGCCGTGCTCGCCGTCGACTGGGACCTCGAAGCACCGGGCCTGCACCGGTACTTCCAGCCCTACCTCATCGACCAGCAGCTCACCGAGACGTCCGGCGTGCTCGACATGTTCCAGGGCTTCGTGGACGCGGCGCGGACCGTCGGCGCCGATCAGGAGGACCTCAGCAGGCTGCACGCCGAGCACGCGAACATGACGCGGCACGTCGTCGGGCTCGAAGTCACGTTCCCCGGCGAGGGCCGCCTCGACTACCTCTCGCCCGGCCAGCAGAACGCCTCCTACCCCAACCGCCTCGCCAAGCTCAACTGGAACGACTTCCACCGCAGCGAGGAGGGCGCCGCCTACATCGAGGCGCTGCGCGGGCGGATGCGCGAGAGCATCTACGACTACGTCCTCATCGACAGCCGGGCCGGCCTGTCGGACGGCGCCGCCATCTGCACCCAGATGCTGCCGGACACCGTGGTGATCGGTCTGGCCCTCAACAGCCAGTCGATCAGCGGCGGCGCGCGCGTCGCGCGCAGCGTCCGCGCCCAGGCCGGACGGGAGATCGGCATCCACGTGGTCCCGATGCACGTCGAGACCTCCGAGTTGCAGCGCCTCGCCCTGCGCAAGGCCGAGACCCGGCAGACGTTCGGCCCGGTCCTCGGCTTCGACGACGAGGCGGCGCTCGACCGCTATCTGTGGGAAGTGCAGATCCCCTACAAGCCGTTCTACGCGCTCGGCGAGGAGCTGGCGGTGTTCTGGGAGGAGCCGTCCGACTCGCTCGGCCTGCTCGCCCAGTACGTCAAGCTGGCCGAGCGGCTCACCGACGGCGAGGTCACCGGCTTCGACTGGGCGCCGGAGAGCGTGCGGCGCCGCTGGCACGAGCTGACCCACCCGGCCGTCTGGCAGCGCAAGCCGGAGACGTCGGTGATCCTGCACGCGCCCGAGGACCAGAACTGGGCGGACTGGATCGGCCATGTGATGGGGCGCGGCGGCATCCGCGTCATCGCCAGGAGCGCGGCCGACGGCGACGCCGGCGACCTGCCGGAGACCGACTCGGTGGTGGTCGTGCTCTCCTCCGCCCTGCACGGATCGCCCGACGACATGACGGTCACCCGGCTCTTCCAGGGCGCCCCCGTCACCGCCGACCGGAACCCCACGGTCATCGGAGTCCGGGTCAGCGGCACGCAGTTGCTGCCGTGGTTCGAGGCGACCGACGCCCTCAACCTCGTCGGCCTGCCCGAGCCGGAGGCCAGGCGGGCGTTCCTCGGCCGCCTCGGACTGTCGGAGAGCGACGGCCGGGCCATGACCGGCCCGCCCGGCTCCGGACCCCGCTACCCGAGCCGGCGTCCCGATGTCTGGAACGTTCCCTCCCGGAACAACGCCTTCACCGGCCGCGCCGACATCCTCGCCGCCCTGCGCACGGGCTTCGATCGCGGCGACGGGGCCCGCAACGCCCAGGCTCTGCACGGCATGGTGGGCGTCGGCAAGCGAGAGGTGGCCCGCGAGTACGCGCACCGCTTCGGCTCCGAGTACGACGTCGTGTGGTGGATCCCGGCCGGCGACCCACAGCGGATCCAGGCGTCCCTGACCGAGCTGGCCCGCGCGGTGAACCGGGCGTCGGGCACCAGGACCGGCGACGACTGGGAGTCCCTGCGCGACGACCTGCGCCGGGGCCGCCCCTACGACCGGTGGCTGCTGATATTCGTGGACGCGGGCGAGCACGAGATGCTGGAGCCGTACATCCCCAGCGGCGGCCCCGGCCACGTCCTGGTCACCTCCCGCAGCAACACCTGGGAGCGGCACGCCGACAGCCGGCGGCTGGACGTCTTCTCCGCCAGGGAGAGCGCCGCCCTGCTCCGCCACCGGCTGCCCAGGGCCGCCGACGACGACCTCGCCCGGCTGGCCGAGGTGCTCGGACACCACCCCTCGGCGGAGGACACCGCGGCGGCCTTCCTGCGGAACGGTCTGCTGCCGATCGGCGACTACGTGGAACGCATCCAGAACGACGACGTGACCCTGCTGGCCGAACGGTCGGGCGACGGTCTCGACTCCGAGTTCGCGGCCCCGTTCCACCTCGCCTTTCAGAGCCTGGAGCAGGAGGCGCCGGCCGCCGGAAAGCTGCTCGACCTGTGCGCGTTCCTCTCGCCGGAGGGCGTGTCACTGCGGATCATCAAGTCACCGGCCATGCTCCGCCGCCTCGCCGAGATCGACAGCCGGCTCCAGGACGGCATGCGGCTGCACAACCTCCTCACCACGCTCGCCAACCGCGCGCTGGCCGAGGTGGACCAGGCGGAGGAGCGGATCAAGGTCCACCGGCTGATCCAGGACCTGCGGCGCAGCCGGATGGATGAGGAGACCCGCGACCGGACCCGGCGCGAAGTGCTGGACATCCTGGCCGCCATGGACCCGGGCGACGCCAACTGCGACGCGCTGCGCTACGAACCGGTCTACGCCGAGCTGGACAAGCATCTACTGGTCTCCGGCGCGCTCGACAGCGACGACCCCGGCGTCCGCCGCTGGGTCGTCAACCAGGTGCGGTACCGGTGGCGTTGCGACCAGTGGACCTCGGCCCGCGATCTCGGTCTCAGCTTGCTGGCGGCGTGGCGCGACCGTTTCGACGGGGACGGCTCCACGCTGCGCCTGGCCACCCAGGTCGCCAACGCCCACCGGTCGCTGGGCGAGTACGACAAGGCGCACGCGCTGGACGCGGCGACGCTGCGCACTCAGCGCCGGCTCCTCGGCCGCCGCGACCCGTACACGCTGATGACGGCCCGGGGTTACGCCGCCGGGCTGCGCGCGGTGGGCGCGTTCGCCGACGGGCTGGCCGAGGACCAGGAGACGCTTGCCGGGTTCCGCGAGCAGTTCGACGACGACCACCCCGACACCCTCAACGCCTCGGCCAACCTGGCGCTTTCGTGGTTCCTCAGCGGAGCGGTGGAGGAGGCCCTCCGCCAGGACCAGGTGACGTTCGAGGGCCGCAGGCGGGTGCTGACCGAAGCCCACCGGCTGACCTGGAAGTCGCACACCAACATCGGCACCTACCAGCGCGAGGCCGGGCTGTTCGAGGACTCCCTCGCCACCCTCGACGAGGCCAGGAACCGGCTCAACCGCATCGACGGCAGCGACTCGCCCCTCACCCTGCGGGCGGTGCGGAGCCTCGGCATGACCTACCTGCGCCTCGGCGACCTCAACGCCGCCACCCAGCTCTACCAGGAAGCGCTCATCTCCTACCGCAGGCAGTGGGGCGACGACCACCCCGACACGATGGCGTGCGTCCTCGCCGTCGCCGCCGGCCTGCACTCCAAAGGCCGGCACGCCGAGGCCGCCGACTACACCCGGGACGTCCTGGAGCGGTACGTCCGGGTCTTCGACGACCGGCACCCCTTCACGGACATGTGCCGCGTCAACCTCGCCCTCTACGCGCTGGAGAGCGGGGCGACGGACGAGGCCACGTCGGTGGGTCGGGTCGCCGCCAGCCAGTTGTCCCTGAGCGTGGGGCCCGACCACCGGTTCACGCTCGTCGCCCGCATGAATTACGTCAACTGCCTGGTCGCCGGCGGGGAGTCGCAGGTCGTGCTGGTCGAGGACGACAAGATCCACGAGCAGTGCGTGCCGCGTTGGGGGCCCGACCACCCGATCACGCTGACGGCCGCCGCGAACCTCGCGCACAGCCGCCCGCGCGAGCCGGGGGACGTCGACCCCGGCACCGAGCCGGCGCGCCGCTGCGCCGACCTGCTCGGCGCGGGCCATCCGCTGGCGCGCGCCCTCGCCGCCCGGCCCTACCGCCGGATCGGCGCCGAACTGGAGGTCACGGACATCTGACGGGGGACCGGCCGGGGCCGGAATCGGGACGACAGACGGGACAGGCAGGGGAGACGATGTCAGCGCCGGAGCAAGGGGCCGACAGAACACCGGGAGGGCACATCAGTTACCCGGAGAAGGAGACGCCGGAGCTTGTCGAGCTGGCCACACGCCTCGACGCGCTCCTCCGGCCCGAGGACGGGGACGCCGGGGGCCTGGGGCACGTCGTGCTCTTCGACGGCCAGCTCCCGATGGTCTCGATCGCGGTCGACCCGGACGTCGCGGGCATCCAGACGCTGCCGTCCGGCGGGCACGACGCCGCAGCGGTCCACGAGCGGACCGGCCGCCAGCTCTACCACCTGCTCACCGGCCTGGAGCCCGAGCTCGCGGCACTGCGCAGCGGGCCGCTCATCCGCACCGTGCTGCGCGCGCCCACCGGTGCGCTCTTCTTCTATCTGATCGACACCGGCGCGTACTTGTACGGATCGACCACCCGGCCGGATCGCATCGACGCCGTCGACCGACAACTGGCCGACGCCGTCAACGAGATACGCGGCCTCGTACGTCTGGGACGCCTCAACTACGGCGCGTTCCTCACCGCCGGACCGTCGGCGTCCCGCCCCCCGACACCCGCCTACGGGACGGCCGTTCCGACCTCCGCCCCCCGACCGCCCGCCGGGGTCCCGGCGGACGGCGACCCGGCGGACCACTCCGGCACGGTCACGCTGCTCCGCGGCTCCCTCGGCGTGGGCCGGCTGCACTACGTGGCGTACTACCGCGACAACCAGCTGGCGGCGACCGACGACATGCTCGACGACGACCGGTTGGCGCCGTTCTTCGCCATGCCCACGAGCGGTCGCGAGCGCAGGCGGGCGCAGTACCTGAACATCGGCCAACTCCTGCCCAGCGTCGTGCGGCGGCTGGACTCCACCCTGCGGGCCGTGGCCGGCGGGCATCTCCTGCGCCTGGTGCTCGACGTCGAGCAGGGCGCCATCTCGTACCACGCGCTGCCCGGGAAGCGGTATCTCATCGGGGTGACGCTCGATCAGGAGCGGGTGGCCGACGCCGACCGCGTCCTGACCGGACTCGGCCGCGACCTCGCGGCCGACTGACGGCGCGCTTCCCGACTGACCGCGCGCTTCCCCGGCCCGCCCGCGGGTATGTCTTCCCGTACGAGAGGGCGGCCGGGACCGCCACTCGCCGGAAGGACGGTGACGATGCGTCCGTCGAGACGGAGAGCGCGCGCCCTGGGTGACGCCATCCTGCGCCCGCTGCTGCTGCCCGCCGGTGTCGTGCTGGTGGGCGTCGCGCTGGGGAGCGGCCTCCCCATGGACGATCTGGTGGGGGAGAGCGCCTACACGTATCTGACCGGGCTGCTCCTCGCGATCGGCCTGTACGGCAGCGTCAACGGCATCTCCCGCCCCCAGGCCCGCGCGGACCTGGGCCGGATCGTCGTCGCGATCAGCTTCGGCGTCCTCCTCAAGGCGGTGCTGGTCGGCGCCGTCCTCGCGCTGGCCTTCCGGGGCGAGCACGAATATCTCGTGCTGGCGGTCGCCATGGCACAGATCGACCCCCTGTCGGTGTCGGCGGTCCTGGACCGGCGGGACATGTCCGAGCGCGCCAAGGCCCTCCTCGCCGCCTGGGCCTCCTTCGACGATCCGGTGACCACCATCCTGGTCGCGTACGCCACCGCGCTGCTCCTGGACGACGGCGCGAGCGTGGGCGCGGGCACGGCGGCCTACGGGGAGACGCTGCTGCTCAACGCCGCGCTGCTGCTGGCCGCCGCCCTGATCTGGCGGGCCCTGCGGAGCGCCTCGTCACCGATCCCCGCCGATGACGCCGCGCACGCGGGCACGACGGCGAACCGGCTGCGCGTCGGCGCGCTGTTGGCGCTGATCGCCGTGGCGGCCTGGCAGTTCCTGATGTTCGGCCTGGCCCTGGCCGCCCTCTTCTTCCGCCCCTACCTGGCCCGCTGGATCCCCCGCGCGACGACCGGCGCGATGCTGACGGCGACGCTCCTGCTGGGCATGCTGCTCTCCCAGGGCGCCCACCTCGCCGTCGGCCTGGTGCTGGGCGCCGCCACGTTCGCCGCCCAGATCGTCGTCGCCACTCTGGTCACCAGAGGCATGGGCACGCACGACCGGATCGCCCTGTCGCTGAGCCAGCAGAACGGCATCACCGCGATCATCCTGGCCCTGGTGCTCCAGCCGATGGTCCCCGAAGCCGTCGGCGTCATCGCCCCCGCGATCTTCACGGTCAACGCCCTCCACGCGACGACGAACGCGCTCCTCCCCCTCCTCCGCCCCCGCCGCACGCGCACCGCGGGAGAGGACACCCCTCAACCCCGCGTTCCCGTCCCGGCCCACCACGGCTGACCGAGGGCCGTCCCGGCCGCCCCGTCCCTCCCGCCGGCTGAACATATACGCTTGACGCCACCCAGGTGATGGGCGAGATCTGGGCCCGTTCGCGATATGGAAAGCTTGCAGGAGAGCAGAATTGAGCGATTTCTGGCACCAGGACGATCTTTACCGCGAGACGATCCTCGCTCCGCTGCGGAAGTGCGCTGACTATCTTCCCAAGATGGGCGGCGACAAGGAAGTCGACCTCGCCGGATTCACGAGCCTGTACGGTGCCGATCCGCTTTACCACTGGGTGGGATTCGACTCCCCCCTGATGTTCGCCGCGCACCGGGCGGCGGGAGGTATGACCTCCGTCTACCGGCAGTTGGGCATGGGCTGCGAGCGGCTGTTCCGTCGGGTCCTGCGCGATCAGTTCTCGCTTTCCGAGGAGCAGGTCGCATGGTCCTATGAGGTTCTTCCCCGGGCTGATTCCCATGACGCCTCCAAGCCGGCGAAGGTGCGCTCGCTTTCGCTCGACGGCCGGGTCGATGTGGAGGACGTGCGGGACTCCGACGCCGCCGCGCGCATGAGCGACTGGATCGACCGTCAGCGAGCGGCACTGGATATCTCGGCTCCGCTGAAGGGCGCGGTATTCGAGGTACGACAGGGCTACAAATCCGCGGATTCCAAACGCCAGAACGCGGACCTGGCCAACGCCGCGCAGGCGCTGGGACATGGATACCTTCCGGTGCTCACCATCATGAGCACACAGATCAACCAGGTCGTCCGCGCGCGATATCGCACGGGCAACTGGTCGGTGCTTATGGGGACCATAGGCTCCCATGACCCTCTGCACAGCACTTTTGACTTCGTGCACCAGGTGGTGGGGTACGATCTCCATGCGTTTTTCGAGCGTAATACAGCCCCCCTCCGTGCCGGCATGGAGGACATCCTCGCTGCTCTCCTGGAGGCCGAGTGACGACCACGGTGGACCGGGCCGCCCTTGCCCGCAACGAGCACTTGACCTTCCGGGCCAACATGGGAGTGGGACGACACGGCTGGCTGCGGCTCACCCCGGCCTACGGCGTCCGCCTGGTGCGCGATCGCCTCTCGCACCTGCCCGAGGGCAGCGTGATCACCGACCCCTTCTCCGGGACGGGAACGACCCCGCTCGCTGCCGCCGAGCTCGGACACTTCGGCCAGTCCGTGGACGTGAACCCGTTCCTCATCTGGTTGGGCACGGTCAAGACGAGCCACTATTCCCCGGAAACCCTCCTCGCCGCCGCCGACGCCACTCAGGAAGTCGTCGCGAGCGCTCGCGCGCACCCGGAGGACAACGATCTCTGGCAGCCCAGCCTTTTCAAGATCGAG
Organism: Streptomyces sp. NBC_01803; assembly: GCF_035917415.1. Classification (NCBI taxonomy): domain Bacteria; kingdom Bacillati; phylum Actinomycetota; class Actinomycetes; order Kitasatosporales; family Streptomycetaceae; genus Streptomyces; species Streptomyces sp. NBC_01803. The sequence goes on along the minus strand of NZ_CP109073.1, from coordinate 1,986,075 downwards.
AAATGGTGGAGCCCCGGTGCGCTGCACGCGCTGAAGGCTCTGAGGGCTTCCATCGACCAGCACGAGGGGCAAGTAAAGGACCTGCTGGAGATCTCGCTCTGCCGGTCCCTTATCTCGTGCTCGAATGCCGCGTTCAATCATCAGTCCATGTCGTTCAAGGAGGGGGCCGGCGAGTCCGTCCTTTTCGAAATGGACGAGGCAGAGCAGACCTTCGCCGCTTTCGGTACGGAGATGTCATCGATCATCGAGTCCGCCCGCTATGACCTGCTGGGCTCGGCCCGAGTGTACGAGGGTGACTCGCGCGAAGGCGTGCGGGACCTGAAGGAAGCCGACCTCGTGCTGACCTCCCCGCCGTACGTGAACCGCATGTCGTACATCAGAGAGCTCCGCCCCTATATGTACTGGCTCCGCCATCTCGATTTGTCCAGCGACGCGGGCGACCTCGACTGGCGGGCGATCGGCGGCACATGGGGCACGGCGACCTCGAAGCTCAATTCCTGGCAGCCGCACACGGTGACACCCGTGGATGACGCCATGCGGGCGGTCTGCGAGCGCATCGCGACTGACGGCGGCAAGAACGGCCCGCTTCTGTCGACCTACGTGCACAAGTACCATCACGACATGTGGCTCCACTTCCAGGCCATCACCCCGACCCTGAAGCACGGCGGATCGGTCTCCTATATCGTCGGCAACAGCACTTTCTACAAGCACGAGGTGCCCGCTCAGGAGTGGTACGCGGCCATGCTCAGGGAGCTCGGTTACCAGGCCGTCAAAGTGGAGATCATCCGCAAACGGAACAGCAACAAGGCCCTGTTCGAGTACGAAGTCACCGGAACCCGGCCATGAGAGCGACGAGAGGCGACTCGAAGGTGTCCGCGAGGTCCGCCGACGTCGATGCCAACGGACAAGCCCCCGCCCTCGCCGAGGAGTTGGAGGTCGTGGACGCCGCACTCTTTCTTCCCCTCCTCCGACGTACCGGCCGTACCGGGTCGGCCCGGCAGGCTACAGGCGGTCGGTGAGGAACTCGGCGACGACGGCAAGGGTGGCGTGCGTGTCGAAGACGGGGTCCTCGTGGTTGGCGCCGTCGATGAGCACGGTCCTGGCGTCGCCGCCGGCCGCGCGGACCGCCTCGGCCAGCCGGAGGCTCTGGCCGGCGCCCGTGACCGCGTCGCCCGTGCCGTGCAGTAGGAGCATCGGCGGTGCGTCCGGATGGACCCGGGTGATGGGGCTGAGGGCGGCCAGGTCGTCGTAGCCGAGGCGGGGTTCGGGAACGCCGGCCAGCAGGGCCTGGCGCAGCCGCGCGCTGGGCGGGCTCGGGAGGCCGGCCGGCCAGACCGCGTCGCGCAGCTCGTCGGGGAGCGGCAGGCCGGGGTCGGGGCGCAGGTGCGCGGCGGCGGGGGTGAGGTCGTAGGTGCCGAAGTAGCCGACCATGGCGCGGACGGCGGTGGCGGGGGGTTCGGGGGCGAGCGCGAGGTGGGCGGCGAGGTGGGCGCCGGCGGAGGCGCCCCAGACGCCGATCCGGCCGGGGTCAAGGCCGTGCGCCGCGCCCTGGCGGCGCAGCCAGCGGACGGCGGCGCGGGCGTCGTCGAGCTGGGCGGGGAACGGGGCCCGGTGGGCGAAGCGGTAGTCGGCGCTGGCCACGGCGACGCCGTGCTCGGCGAGGCCGGTCAGCCGGTCCCGGTGGTCGGTGCGGCTGCCGGTGAGCCAGCCGCCGCCGTGCAGGTAGAGGACGGCGGGCGCCGGGTCGGTGTGGTGGGCGCGGGGCGGGACGTAGAGGTCGAGGGCGAGCCGGGTGCCGTCCGGGGCCGTGGCGTAGGGGAGGTCTTCGGCGACGCGGACGGCGGGGCGCGTGGTCACGCGGTGGCTCGCCGGTCGGCGACGATGCGGGCCAGGACGCGCCGCCGGGAGCGTTCGGCGTCTGCCAGGAGGCCGGGCAGGGCGGTGGTCAGCATCCGTCCGCCGCGCTTGACGGGTCGGCCGGCGACCAGGACGGTGTCCACGTTGCCCGGGTGGGCGGCGAGGACGACGGCGGCGGCCGGGTCGGTGACGGGGGCGAGGTTGAGGTCGTTGGCCCGGATCAGGATCAGGTCGGCTTGTTTGCCGGGGGTGAGCGAGCCGGTCAGGTCGCCGAGTCCGGCGACGCGGGCGCCGGCCAGGGTGGCGAACTCCAGGACGTCCCGGGTGCCGAGCGGCGGCGGATCCTTGAGCCGGGAGTGGCCGCCACCGGTCCAGGAGCGGTGGTACGCCAGCAGCAGCCGCATCTGGGTGAACATGTCACCGGCGCACTTGGTCTCGGTGTCGCCGCTGAGGCCGGGCCGCAGGCCGGCGGCGAGGATCCGGTCGAGCGGGATGTCGCCCATGCCCGGGGAGTTCAGCTCGCAGTGCACGCCGAGCGAGACGCTCGCGCCGGCGTCGGCGATCATGGCGATCTCGTCGTCGTGGCTGCGGCAGCAGTGGATGAACGTCAGGTCCGGGCCGAGGACGCCCGCGTCGCGGAGCCGGGCGACGGCCCGGTGGTGGGCGTTGTGGGCATAGGCGCCGACATGGACCGTGGTGCGGATGCCGAGGTCGCGGGCCAGGCGCAGGTCGGCGAGCCACACGTCGGGCCGGGCCATCTCCGGGCCGCGGGCCGCCATCGCGAGGGTGAGGAGCTGGTCGTCGGAGGCGACGTAACGCTCCTTGAGGCGGCGGATGTCGGCGGGGTGCGGCAGGGCGCTGTCGCGGGTCCACTCGGGGGTCAGCGGCCAGCCGTGGGCGAAGACGGCGCGGATGCCGGACTCGGTGAGGGCCTGGACGGCCGCGTCGGCGTGGCCGGGAGTGTTCATCACATGGGCCCAGTCGACCAGGGTGGTGATGCCGGCGTCGAGCGCGGACAGGGCGCCGAGCAGGGTGCCGAGATACACGTCCTCGGGGGTGTAGGCGGCGCCGACCGGGCCGAGCATCTCGGCGAAGTACTGGAGCGGGTCGATGTCGGCGTAGGTGTGGCGGACGGCGGTCTGCCAGGTGTGCCGGTGGGTGTCGGTGAACCCGGGCATGACGATCATGTCCGAGGCGTCGATGACCTCCGCGCCGCCGGGGGTCTCCAGGGCCGGGCCGATGGCGCGGATGGTGCCGTCCTCGATGAGGATGTCGGCGGCGGGGAGGTCGCCGAGCGCGGGGTCCTGGGTGAGGACCAGGCCGCCGGCGACGAGGGTCCGGGTGGTCACCGGGCCGCCCCGATCCAGCGCTTGATCTCCTCGGTGGCGCGGCCGGGCGAGGGCTGCTGCTCGTCGGCCCAGGCCACGTACGCGTCGGGGCGGATCAGCAGGCTGCGGACGCGCCGGAGTGAGGGGCCGGTGAGGACGGCGGCGCCGCTGACGGTGCGCAGCGGCAGGCCGGTGGTGTCCAGGTCCGCGTAGCTGTCGTCGCCGACGCAGTCGATCAGCAGGAACCGCTGGTCGCGCAGGAGTTCGTGGACCCGCCGGACGCCGTCGCGGGTGACGAGTTCGAGGTCGGGGGCGCGGTGGCCGGTCAGCGGGTGGCTGCCGGGCGGGGACGGGTAGGGGAAGGTGAGTCCGTTCAGCTCGTGCGCGAGGCGGCTGTTGACCTCGGGCAGCGGTAGCAGGTGTTCCTGGAACATCCGCTTGAACGCGACGCCCTCGGGCGTGAAGTTGAACTGGACGGCGCACTGGGCCTCGACGCTGCGCAGCAACTCCTCGGTGACCGGGCGGCGTTCCTCCTCGTAGGTGTCGAGGAGGCTGTCGTCGGCGTGGCCGTTGACGACGGCGGCGAGTTTCCAGCCGAGGTTGAAGGCGTCCTGGACGCAGAAGTTCATGCCGACGCCGCTGGCCGGGTAGTGGATGCGCGCGGACTCGCCGACCAGCAGGATCCGCCCGGCCCGGAAGGCGGTGGCCAGCCGGAGCGCGTCGGTGAAGCGGGAGGCCCAGCGCAGGCCGTCGAACGCGACCTCGGAGCCGACGATCTCGCGCAGGCAGCGGCGCACCTCGTCCTCGGTGACCGGCTCGGACGGCGGGGCGTGCCGGCGTTCGGCGTGCACGATGTTGAACCGGATCACCTGCTCGCCGTCCCGGCCCCAGGGAAACGAGGTGACCCAGCCGTGCTCGTTGTCGGTCATCAACCGCCAGTCGGGGCCCAGGCGTTCGGCGCGCAGGTCGGCGACGATGCCGGTGAAGGTGGCGCCGTGGCCCTCGAAACCGATGCCGGCCTGCTGCCGGACGGTGCTGCGCCCGCCGTCGGCGCCGACGACGTAGCGGGCGGTCAGCTCGACGCGCTCGCCGTCCTGCCCCCCGGCGGTCACGCGCACACCGTCCGCGTCCTGGGTGACCGTCTCGACGTGGACGCCGTGCCGGACGTCGACGCCCTGCTCGCGGACGCGTTCGAGGAGCAGTTCCTCGGTGATGTTCTGCGGCATGATCAGGCGGAAGCCGAAGCGGGAGTTCAGGTGGTGCCAGTGCACCGGCTGCATTCCGGCCCAGATGTGGACCGGGATGAGCGGGTTCTCCTTGATGGCCCTGGCGCGCTCGATGAAGCGGTCGGCCAGGCCGCGGGCGTCGAGCAGTTCCAGGACGCGGGGCAGGACGGTGCCCGCCCTGGACTCCACCGGCCGGGTGCGGCGTTCCAGCACGGTCACCCGGACGCCCGCCAGCGCCAGCTCGCCGGCCGTGGCGAGTCCGGAAGGGCCGCCTCCCACGACGATGACATCGGTGTCCGTGGGCGTGTGGGTCATGCTTCAGCTCCTGTCCCGGTGCCCGCGACGTCCGTGCGGGCCTGTGCGCATCGTGTCCAGCCAGTGTTCGACATGTCAATGCACTTTCGAAAGATCGAGAGGTCATCGCATCATAGGGGTCATCCGCGGAACGGTCGTGGTCGTCATCGGCCGCGAGTCGTTCGAGGTGGGCCGGGCCGACGCGCCCGGATGCGTCGCCGGGTGCACGGTGGCCAACGCCATCGCCACCCGGGACGTGGAGCTCGCGACGGCCCCACGCCGGTCGTGCACGGCCTGCCCGGCGTGGAGTTCTACGAGATCTGGAGCACGGACGCGACGCCCGCCCCGCTCGGGGCGAGCGAGCCCGACCCCACCCGGCGGGAGCTGGTCGTCGCCCCGGCGCCGGGCGGGACCGTCCTGCGGGTGACCGCGGCTCGCGCCGGGCGGCCCTTCCCCCGTCCACCGCACCGAGTCGGTGGATACGGCATCGTGCAGCGCGGGAAAGGTCGTGACGCTGCTCGACGACGGCGCCGAAGTGGTGCTGCGGCCGGGCGACATCGTGGTCCAGCGGGGCACCCCACACGGCTGGGTGAACCGATCGGGTGCCCCGGTGGACCATCGCGTTCGTGCTGGTGGACGGCGTGTTCACGGCGGATCTCGCCGCCGGCCCGCGGCCGGCTCCGGACGATCCGCTGCCGGGCCGAGCACCGTGCCCGGCTGATCGGCTTGCCGGACGGTCACACGGCCGGGGAGGTCCTGGGGCGGCCCGGCTGCCGACCGTCGCCGCCCGGGGCCGGGCTCTCGGCGGCCACGCTGCCCACCAGCCGGCCGCGGTCGCGCCCCGGGTTGACGCACAGGGCCGCGCACAGGCCGCCCGCGATGGCGATGACGCCGAGCACGGTGAATCCGCGGTGGTAGCCGGTGGCGAGGTCGGGGGCGTGGTCGAGGATGACGCCCATGGCGTAGGGGCCGCCGACGCTGCCCAGGGAGTAGAGGCCGTACAGCGCGCCCAGCACGGCGCCGCGCTGGGCGGGCGGGCAGATCCGGCCGACCGCGTTGTAGGCCGAGGTCATCGCGACCATCGGCAGGCCGGCCGCCAGGGAGACGCCGCAGACGAGCCAGAAGCCCGTGCCGAGGTAGGGGATCAGCACCGCGCAGACGCCGCCGGCCGCGACGGTGGCACCGGTGAACACGCCCAGCGGGACGCGGTCGGCGGTGCCGCGGGACATCAGGCGGCCGGAGAGGGCGCCGAGGACGAGGATGGCGGTGATGCTGACGACGTTCGGCGGGATGACCATGTTGCCCGCCTCGGACGGGTCGTAGCCGACGATTCGGACGAAGTACGGCACCAGCCAGGCGAGGACGACGGCCAGGCACCAGGCGGCGGCGAAGGTCATCGCGAGCGAGCCGAGGAAGGTCGGGCTGAGCAGGATCCGGCGGTAGGGGACGCGTTGCCCGTCGGCCGTGTCGCCGGCGACGGCCGGGGCGGCCTCGGCCGGGGGAGCGGTGGGAGCGGTGGGATCGGCCGGAGTCGGGTGGGTGTCGGCGGGGCGGTCCTTGCCGAGGATGGCGTAGACCACGGCCCACGCGGCGCTGAGTATGGCGGTGGCGGCGAAGGCCCAGCGCCAGCCGTGCTCGGTGATCACCCAGGTCAGGAACAGGGCGGCCGTGATGGCGCCGATGCCGGAGGCGATCTGGGTGAGCGCGGTGGGCAGGCTCCGGCGCTCCGGCGGGAACCAGGCGTGCGCGGTGTGCACGGTGAGCGGGTTGGCCGGGCCCTCGGCGGCTCCCATGAAGATCCGGCTGACGAACAGCGCGGTGAGGGTGGCGCTGATCAGCATCGGGACCTGGGCGACGGCCCACAGCAGGGCGAGCACCACGAAGACCCACTTGCTGCGGACCTTGTTCGCCATCAGGCCGACCAGGATCGACGCCACGGTGAAGAGCAGGTAGAAGCTGCTGCTGGCCAGGCCGTAGGTGGAGTTGCTCAGGTTGAGCTCGTCCATGATCGGGACGGCCGCGAGGCCGAGGACCGCCTTGTCCCAGAAGTTGAGCGCCATGAAGAGCATCAGCAGAACGGTCATGAACCACGCCTGCCGCCGGCTCGGCGGGGAGGGGACGAGCGGGGTCTTGTCATGGGGGTGTGCCACGGTGCACTCCTGTCTCACGGCACGGCAGCGGACCGAGAGGTCGGGAACGGATAGGCAGCATCGTGATCCCCATCGTTCGACAAGTCAATAAGCTTTCGAAACTCAATCGCATCATCATAATCTGCTACCGTCCTTCGTATGTTGCGGAAGGAAGGCCCCACCACCCGCGTCGACGAGGTGTACGCGGGTCTGCGGGGCGACATCCACGCCGGCCGGCTCACCCCCGGCGCCCGCCTCAAGCTCACCGAGCTGCGCGGCCGTTACTCCACGAACATGGGCGCGGTCCGGGAGGCGCTGGCCCGGCTGACGGCCGAGGGCCTGGTGACCTCCGCGCCGCACCAGGGCTACCGGGTGGTGTCGCTGTCGTACCGGGACCTGGCCGACCTCGCCGAGGCCCGGATCGCGATCGAGACCCGGGTGCTCCGGCTCTCGGTCCGGGACGGCGACATGGCCTGGGAGGGCGGTCTGGTGGCCGCCTACCATGTGCTGGAACGCACCCCGCTGATCGGCCCGGAGGGCCCGGACCGCCCGTCCGACGCGTGGAACGCGGCGCACGCCGCGTTCCACGCGGCGCTGATCGCCGGCTGCCGGAACCGCCGGCTGCGGACCGTCGCCAGGGCGTTGCGCGAGGACGCCGAGCTGTACCGCCAGTGGTCGGTCTCGCTCGGCGGACGGCCCCACGACCGCGCCGCCTCCGACCACCGCGAGCTGCTCGAACCCGCGCTCGCCCGGGACGGCGAGCTCGCCGCCGAGCGGCTCGGCGCGCACATCGCGACCACCACCAAGCTGCTGATCAGCCGCGCCACCGACGCGCCGGCCGACGGGACGCCGACGCGGTGAGCGCCGAGCGGCTGCCCCGGCTGACCCGGGACGACCTGGACGAGGAGCAGCTCGCCCTCTACCGGAGCATCACCGCGGGGCCGCGTGCCGCCGGCCCGCAGCTCTTCGCGCTCCAGGACGAACAGGGCGCGCTCAACGGCCCGTTCGGCGTGATGCTGCACGCGCCCGGACTCGGCGGCCCGCTCCAGGAGCTGGGTGCCGCGGTGCGCTACCGGACCGGGATGAGCGGCCGGGTGCGGGAGATCGCGATCCTCGCCGTCGCCGCCGCCACCGGCAGCTCCTTCGAGCGATACGCGCACGAACGGGTCGGGCGCGCGGCCGGGCTCACCGAGCCGGAGCTGTCCGCGCTCCGCACCGGCACGTTCACCTCGGCCGACCCGGCGGAGGCGGCGGCGTACACGCTGTCCGCCCGGCTGCTCGACGACGCGCACCGGCCCTGGGCCGACGCGGACTACACGGCGGCCGAGGGCGCGCTCGGCCGGGCCGGGGTGCTCGAACTGACCGTCCTGGTCGGCTACTACCGCACTCTCGCGCAGCTGATGGATGTCTTCGGCGTCGGTGCCCCGGAAGAGGGAAGCGGGAACGAGGGCGGCACAGCGGACTGAGTGGGGAAAGCTGAGTGGGAAAAGCTGAGTGGGGACAGCTGAGCAGGGAAAGGGGACCGGGCCGCCGGCGAGGACGCGCCGACGGCCCTTTCTCGCGCCCGGCAGGTCAGGGTTGGACCAGGGGCGCGTCGGTCGCCGCCCGGACGTCGTCGGAGGTGACGCCGGGGGCGGTCTCAAGGAGGGCCAGGCCCTCGGGGGTGATGTCGAGGACGGCCAGATCGGTGATGATCCGGTGGACGCAGGCCCGGCCCGTGAGGGGCAGGGTGCACGCGCCGAGGATCTTCGGAGTGCCGTCCTTCGCGGTGTGCTCGGTCAGGGCGATGACGCGGCGGGCGCCGTGCACCAGATCCATGGCGCCGCCCATGCCTTTGACCATCTTGCCGGGGATCATCCAGTTGGCGAGGTCACCGGCCGCGGAGACCTGCATGGCCCCGAGGACGGCGGTGTCGATGTGACCGCCGCGGATCATCCCGAAGGAGAGCGCGGAGTCGAAGAACGCGGCCCCGGGCAGCACGGTGACGGTCTCCTTCCCGGCGTTGATCAGGTCGGGGTCGACCTGGTCGGCGGTCGGGTAGGGGCCGGTGCCCAGAATGCCGTTCTCCGAGTGGAGCACGACACGCACGCCCGGCGGGAGGTGGTTGGGGATGAGGGTGGGCAGCCCGATGCCGAGGTTCACATAGGAGCCGTCGGCCAGCTCGGCCGCGGCGCGGGCCGCCATCTCGTCACGGGTCCAGGGCATCAGGCGCCCACCCTTCCTCGTGCCGGAGGCGCGGAGACCGTGCGGCGTTCGATCGGCTTGTCGGCGGCCTGGGCCGGCGTGAGGGGCACCACCCGCTGGACGAAGACGCCCGGCAGGTGCACCTGGTCGGGGTCGAGCTCGCCCGGCTCGACCAGCTCCTCCACCTCGGCCACGGTGATCCGGCCGGCCATCGCGGCCAGCGGGTTGAAGTTGGTCGCCGAGCGGTGGAAGACCAGATTGCCGTGCCGGTCGCCGCGGGCGGCGTGGACCAGCGCGAAGTCGCAGGTGATGGCCTGCTCCAGCACGTGCTCCCGGCCCGCGAAGCTCCGGGTCTCCTTGGGCGGCGAGGCCACCTCCACCGAGCCGTCCGAGCGGTAGCGCCAGGGCAGGCCGCCCTCGGCGATCTGGGTGCCGACCCCGGCGGTGGTGTAGAAGGCGGGGATCCCGGCGCCGCCGGCCCGCAGCCGTTCGGCGAGGGTGCCCTGCGGGATCAGCTCGACCTCAAGCTCGCCGGCCAGGTACTGGCGGGCGAACTCCTTGTTCTCGCCGACGTAGGAGGCGGTGACCCGCGCCACCCGTCCGGCGACGAGCAGGATGCCGAGGCCCCGGCCGTCCACGCCGCAGTTGTTGGAGGCCAGCCGCAGGCGGCCGGCGCCCTGTTCGTGGAGGGCGCGGATCAGGGTTTCGGGGATGCCGCAGAGTCCGAAGCCGCCGACGGCCAGGGAGGCGCCGTCAGGAATGTCGGCGACGGCCTCGGCGGCGTCGGGTATCACCTTGTCCATCGTGGTCCCGCCGGTCTCGGTGGTCGTGGTGGTCATGGGGCGCTGTGGCTTCCGGTCATGAGTTCGGCCAGGTCGTCGGGGCGGATGAAGGAGGGCGGTGGCGGGGGTCCCCAGCTGAAGAGGCCCTCGGCGCCTTCGAACACCTCCGGCTTCCAGAGCTGGTCGTCGACGACGCAGTCCATGTCGGAGTAGTACTCGGAGAAGTTGCCGGCGGGGTCTTTGAGGTACCAGAAGAAGTTGGAGCCGGCGTGGTGGCGGCCCAGTCCCCATACGTGCCGTTCGGGGTGGTCCTCCAGCATGGCCATGGCGCCGCGTCCGATGTCGTCCACGTCGTCCACCTGCCAGGAGGTGTGATGCAGGAACGCGACCGGCGCGGCGAGGACGAGCAGGTTGTGGTGGTCGGTGGAGCAGCGGAGGAAGGCGCCGACGTCGCCCATCAGGTCGCTGACGCGGAAGCCGAGGCCGTCGCGGAAGAACGCCGTGGTGGCGGCGAAGTCGGTGGTGCCGAGGACGGCGTGGCCGAGCTTGCGGGGCTGGATGGCGTCGGCCCGCTCGATGCCGGGCGCGCGGCTTCCGGGGCGTTCCATGCGGCCCGGCCCGTTGTACGGGGTGGCCGGGGTGACGGGCTGGGTGAGGCGGGGTTCGATCCGCAGGACGGCGCGAACGGCGGTGCGCGGCTCGTAGGCGGTGAGGGTGCCGCCGGTCACGGTCGCCTCCGCGCCGAGGCGCGCCAGGCGGAAGGCCGCCGCCGCCAGGTCGTCGGGGTCGTCCGCGCCGATGACGAGCTCGACCAGGCGCCTGGTGGGGGCGGGCACGACGCGCAGCTGACGGCCGCCGTCCCGGGTGGCGAACCAGCCGTCGTCCTCGGGGCTGAGCCCGAAGTCGGCGTAGTAGGCCGCGGTGTCGGCCGGGTTGGGGACTCCCATCGTCACGGAAGCCAGTCGGTGCAGCGCCATGGGTCGGACTCCTTCGTCACTTCTGAGGCGCGGGCGGTCGGGTCGGGCGGCCGGGGCCGGGGCCGGGGCCGGGGTGAGGCGGCCGGCTCAGCCGGTGAAGGTCTGGCGCAGCTCGCCGATGCCCTCGACGTAGCTGACCAGCTCGTCGCCGGGGACGAGGAAACGCTGCGGGGAGCGGCCCATCCCGACGCCGGCGGGGGTGCCGGTGAAGATGAGGTCGCCCGGGAGCAGGGTCAGCACGGCGGACAGCCGCGCGATCAGGGCGGGCAGCGGGAAGAGCAGGTCGCCGGTGCGGCCCTTCTGGACCTCTTCGCCGTTGATGGCGCAGCCCAGCTCCAGGTCGTCGGGGTCGGCGAACTCGTCGGGGGTGACCAGCCAGGGACCCACCGGGGAGAAGCCCTGGTGGGACTTGGCGAGGCTGAACTGCGGCACCGGGCCGGCCAGCTGCGCGAGGCGCTCGGAGAGGTCCTGGCCGACGGCGAGTCCCGCGACGTGGCGCCACGCCTCGCCCTCCGTGACCCGGTGGGCCTCGGTGCCGATGACGGCGACCAGCTCGACCTCCCAGTCGGTGTGCCCGCCCTCGGGCAGCCGCACCTCGGTGACGGGGCCGGTGATGCTGGTGGGGAACTTGGTGAAGACGGGGGGCACGCCCTCCGGCGCGGTCAGGCCGGCCTCGGCCGCGTGGTCCCGGTAGTTCAGCCCGATGGCGAGCACCTGGCGCGGGGCGGGGGCCGGGGAGCCGAGGTCACCGGGCGCGAAGGCGGTCCCGGCGGGCAGGTCGGCGTGTGCCGCCCACTCCCGGAAGGCGCCCCAGCGCGCGTACACCGCCTGCGGGTCCGCCCCGAACAGTCCGCCGCTGGCTCGCTCCACATCCACGGCCGTGCCGTCCGGCGCCAGCAGCGCCAGACGGCCGGAAACATTCGCGATACGCATGCCCGGCACGCTAGCAGCTTACGAACTTCATGGAAAGATTCGAAAGCTGCGCCTCTCTGACTGTCGACGAACAGCTCTCTTTCGAAAGACCGCCACGCTTTCGCACGACTGCTAGGTTGAGGGCATGGCCAACAACCACAACGGGACGACCCGCGCCGGCGAGGTGTACCAGCGGCTGCGCGCCGACATCCTCGGCGGTCGGCAGCCGCCCGGGCAGCGGCTGAAGTTCCCCGAGCTGTGCGCGCGGTACGGCACCAGCGTGGGCGCGGCCCGGGAGGCCCTGACCCGGCTGGTCACCGAGGGCTTCGTGATCACTCAGTCCCACCAGGGGTACACGGTCATCCCGCTCTCCCACGAGGATCTGGCCGACCTCACCTTCGCCCGCGTCGAGATCGAATCCACGGTGCTGCGCCTCTCCGTGCTGGACGGCGACATGAACTGGGAGGCCCAACTCGTCGCCGCCCACCACGTGCTGGAACGCACGCCCTTCTTCGGTCCGGACGACACCGACCACCCCGGCGACGACTGGGCCGCCGCGCACCGGGCGTTCCACCTCGCGCTGCTCGACGGCTGCCGCAACCGCCACCTGACCGCCGTCGCCCGTGGCCTGCGCGAGGAGGCAGCGCTCTATCTGCAGTGGTCGGTGTCCTTCGGCCGCGAGCCGGACCGGGACATCGCGGGTGAGCACCGGGCGCTGCTCCAGGCCGCCGTGGGCCGCGACGCCGACCTGGCCGCGCGCCTCCTGCGCGAACACATCGCGCACACCGCCCGCCTACTGATCCGCGGCGCCACCGACCAGCCGAACGACGCCCCCGAGGCCGCCACCCACACCTGACCCGCGTCGGCGGCTGAGCTGGCCGTCCCGCCGGATCGCGATCCATCCGTTCCGGGGTGATGGCCGACGTGCGGTGAGCGGGGGGAGATGCGCCATCACGTTCGCGATCCCAGCCCGTCCGGCCGGGTGTCCATCTATCTGGCCAGGAACGGCGCCCGCTTCATCGCGGCGCCGATCCACCCAGACGAGGAGTTCCGCGCCGCTCTCGAACAGCTCCAGGAGGCGCTTGGCTTCACCGAGGTGCACCTCACGGGCGGAGAGCCCACCCTGCACCCGAACTGGCGCAGCTTGTCGCGCTGGCGGGCAACAGCGGCTACCGGGTGAGCGTCACCTCCAACGGCGAGAACGGCGCCAGGATCTTGCCCGGATGCGTGCAGGCCGGGCTCCAGCGCGTCAACTTCTCGGTCTTCGGCACCGACCCCGGCGAACTGGCCGAGGCCCAGAACGCGAAGTTCCGCAGGGCCTCGCTTGCCGCGGCTAAGATCGAGGCGTTGGACGAATCGATCCGTGTGGCACTGGACCTGGGCTTGATGACAAGGGCGAACGTCGTCCTTCCCGACCGCTCTCACATCGGGCGCGTGCACCGGCTTCTGGAGCGGTATTCCCCGCGTCTGTCGGTCCGTGTCCTGTCGTCGCTGGCGGACGGTGAGGAATCGCTTGACGCCATCGACACCCTGCTGGCCGAACTCGGGGCGGAGCCTCACGAGGTCCATCTGATCGCTGGCACGTCAGGCTTTCGCGCCTCCTGTCGACTGCCGAACGGCCGCGTGCTCATGGTCAAGCACATCAGCCCGCTGCGGCTGCCCGAGACGTGCACGGGATGCCGGTTCAACAACGACACCGACTGCCAGGAGGGCTATTACGGCGTGCGGCTCCAACGCGACCTCACGGGTACCTTCCACGTCGGTGTGTGCATTCAGCGTATGGACCTGTGTCTGCCGGTCCACGAATTCGTCCGCAGCGGGCTGTGCGAGCAAATCAGGAAACCGCGCGATCAGGAATTCTACGACCTGCGCGCGTAAACCGACATACCGAAGGAGAGCGATGGCGGAACACGAGTACGAAGCCAAGTTCCTGGCGATCGACGCGGAGAGGCTACAGGGCAAAATCCGCAACGCTGGTGGGGAACAAGTCTTCCCCAAAACCATGTTCACCCGCCTGATCTTCGAGAACGACGCCGTCCAGGGCGAACAGTGGCTGCGACTCAGGGATGAGGGCGGAAAGACCACGCTCACCCTGAAGCAGGTCAGCGACGCCACCCACATCGGGGGTACCACGGAAATCGAAATCGAGGTCAACGACCTGGAGAAGACGGCCGAACTCCTGAAGGCCGTCGGCCTGCGGCAGGTGCGCTATCAGCAGAACTACCGCGAGGAATGGCAACTCGACGGCATCACCTACGACTTCGACACGTGGCCCGACCTGCCCACGTTCCTCGAAATCGAAGGACCATCCGAAGAAGCCGTCCGGAAAGCCGTCGCCGCTCTCGGTCTGGACTACGACGACGCGCGCTTCGGCAGCATCGACCTGGTTTACAAGAGTGAGGCCAACCGAGACATCCTCGCCGAGCCAACCCTGCTCTTCCGGCAGCAATGAGATCACCCCGGAGCCAGTGAGGCGCTGCCCGCAGGTCCCCTGCGGGCAGCGATCCGCCGCTTGACCGGTTGAGCCATGCACCGGCACGGCCCTGCGGGCACGCGGCCCGGTCCTGTCTCCGGGAGGCTCGGCTTGTGCCGCGGTGCGTGGAGTCATCCGTACCTGAGCGTGAACCTGCCCGACGCACCCGAGCAGCTACAGCGGCGCTTGTTCGACGTGACCCGACTGACCATCGACCTGCACCACGACAGCGACGACATCACGTTCACGATCAGGCTGCCCGCTGACCAAGTACCCGAGGTCACCACACGGCCGCGACGATCTTCACGGCACCCCAGCAAGCAGAACGGCCCGTGCCCAGCGATGGGACCACGAGCCGCCTTGTAGATGCTGTAGGTGCCCCCGGCGGGGGACCCACAACATGGGAACGGCCAAAGCCACAGGTCAACACCAAGGTGCTGACTATCCGCGCGGTTGTGCCGACGAAGCGGTGACACGTCTGGCCGCCGCACACGACCGACGTGCCAATGACACGCAGGCCTTGAGTGGCCGATGTGGTGCGCGGGTTGGTGTGCCGAACGGGTCACCCAGAACAAGGGAACGGCCGAGCGCCCGATTGGGCGGTCGGCCACTGATCGTCGAATCCATGGTCCGGCCGACGCGGTGATATGGGTGCTGCGCGCGTTCGAGCCCGCGGCAGGGGTCCTGAGTATGGGAACGGCGGGAACCGGCGGCCGGTACTCATGCGGTGGTCGTGCTGAATGGGTGGGCCGACGATGCTCTGTTGACCCATTGTCTGAGAGGGCCTACGGCGGGCCGGCACCTGCCGGTGACCGTTCCGCCAAGCCGTGGGCGGCACCGTGGACGGTGTAGCTCACCTCTCGTGGCCGACCAATGGGGAATTGCCCCGGCCTGGTTGTTACCCCTCGTAGGGGCGATGAGGACCGCGCGCGTTCGCGCTGATGCGCTGCGCGCTCGGCAGTTGTCACCCCTCGTAGGGGCGATGAGGACGACCCTGCGGCCCGGGTGCCGCATCCAGGGCCTGCCGTTGTCACCCCTCGTAGGGGCGATGAGGACCGCTGCCGTTCCACAGCCGCGAGCCGTTGAATGCGCGTTGTCACCCCTCGTAGGGGCCATGAGGACCCCGGGCGCCGCGCCGTCGGCCCGCTGGGCGTTCACGTTGTCACCCCTCGTAGGGGCGATGAGGACCCGGGCCCCCGGCCGGGCACCCCGCCCTGCCGCTGACGTTGTCACCCCTCGTAGGGCGATGAGGACGCGGCATACGGCCCGTGAGCAGCCCGGGGGCTGGAAGTTGTCACCCCTCGTAGGGGCGATGAGGACCACCGGCAGCGCCACGCCCTCGGCCCGCTGGCGGCGTTGTCACCCCTCGTAGGGGCGATGAGGACCGGCGAGAAGGTGGTCTACGTGGGCCGCGTCGAGTTGTTGTCACCCCTCGTAGGGGCGATGAGGACCCGCGACGTAGATGCCCATGCCCTGCACGGTCTCGAGTTGTCACCCCTAGTAGGGGCGATGAGGACCGGCGAGAAGGTGGTCTACGTGGGCCGCGTCGAGTTGTTGTCACCCCTCGTAGGGGCGATGAGGACCTACCTGCTGTCCACCGTGCACGGGCCGCAGACCTTCCGTTGTCACCCCTCGTAGGGGCGATGAGGACTCATCCAGGCCGTCGAAACCATCGGCGACGGCGGACGGTTGTCACCCCTCGTAGGGGCGATGAGGACACGGCCGGGCCGCCGTCCTCCTCGCCGACACCAACACCATGTTGTCACCCCTCGTAGGGGCGATGAGGACCACGGAGGCAGTTGCCGAGCACGGCCGCACCAGCACGTTGTCACCCCTCGTAGGGGCGATGAGGACCTCCAAGCGGCAGCGGCCTCCGCAGGAGCGCATGTTGTCACCCCTCGTAGGGGCGATGAGGACCGAGGCGCGCAGCATGTGGTGCCGGGTACCGTCCGTGTTGTCACCCCTCGTAGGGGCGATGAGGACCAGCCCGAGCAGTAGCCCAGCACTACGAGCGCGCGTTGTCACCCCTCGTAGGGGCGATGAGGACCTCCTCCATCTCCGCGTCCAGCACGGGCAACATCACGTTGTCACCCCTCGTAGGGGCGATGAGGACCGAGCCAGTCCCCGGTCAAGCCGAGGAACTCGCGCAGTTGTCACCCCTCGTAGGGGCGATGAGGACCGTTCTATCTCTTCGACACGGCCCAGGCCAGCACGTTGTCACCCCTCGTAGGGGCGATGAGGACCGAGCCAGTCCCCGGTCAAGCCGAGGAACTCGCGCAGTTGTCACCCCTCGTAGGGGCGATGAGGACCGTTCTATCTCTTCGACACGGCCCAGGCCAGCACGTTGTCACCCCTCGTAGGGGCGATGAGGACCTTGCTGGAGCAGGGTGCGGACGTCCGCGATCGCGTGTTGTCACCCCTCGTAGGGGCGATGAGGACCCGGGCGGCCTGGATGACCAGGCGCCGCGCGGCTTGTTGTCACCCCTCGTAGGGGCGATGAGGACGTGCACCGCTGCACTCGGGAAGCGCGGCGGTGAAACGTTGTCACCCCTCGTAGGGGCGATGAGGACCAGCGCTCCGTCAATGGGCACCCGGACTCAGTGACGATGTTGTCACCCCTCGTAGGGGCGATGAGGACCGACATCGTCACCGTCCGCACCTTCGAGACCTGCACGTTGTCACCCCTCGTAGGGGCGATGAGGACCGACATCGTCACCGTCCGCACCTTCGAGACCTGCACGTTGTCACCCCTCGTAGGGGCGATGAGGACCCGGCGGCGGCCTGGGCGAGTCCCTCGGGCGCGCCGTGTTGTCACCCCTCGTAGGGGCGATGAGGACAATGGACTCTACGAACCCGTCGCCCTTGAACGTGATAGTTGTCACCCCTCGTAGGGGCGATGAGGACATACGCTCCGAATCGGGACCGCATCGCTGCGGATGTGTTGTCACCCCTCGTAGGGGCGATGAGGACGCGGCAGCGCGCCGTCGGATCCGGTGGGGTTCGCCATGTTGTCACCCCTCGTAGGGGCGATGAGGACCACTGTAGGTCCAGTTCGCGATCGGCCCGGTGTAGTCGTTGTCACCCCTCGTAGGGGCGATGAGGACCGATGGCGGCGTCTTCGAGTGCCCGACCATCCGCATGTTGTCACCCCTCGTAGGGGCGATGAGGACGCAGTACCCGCAACCCGAGGCCCGGCAGGCCCTCCAGGTTGTCACCCCTCGTAGGGGCGATGAGGACGATCATGGCGCACGCCAAGGCGGCCGACATCGTCATGTTGTCACCCCTCGTAGGGGCGATGAGGACAGGGCTGGAACACCACGCTCAGGCCCGCGCACGACCGTTGTCACCCCTCGTAGGGGCGATGAGGACGGACGACATCGCCGAGGGGACGACACGCTTCCTCACGTTGTCACCCCTCGTAGGGGCGATGAGGACTCCAGAAGTCCATCCGGGCCTGGGCGTCCGCCGCCGCGTTGTCACCCCTCGTAGGGGCGATGAGGACTCAGGTGCCACACCGACGCCGGACGCGAACCGTCCCGTTGTCACCCCTCGTAGGGGCGATGAGGACCGGCTTCGTGCGCGTCGCGGGTCTGCTCGAACATGACGTTGTCACCCCTCGTAGGGGCGATGAGGACGCACGACCCGGCCTATCGGCCGGCCAGGGTGTTTGCGTTGTCACCCCTCGTAGGGGCGATGAGGACTCGTCGGCGTCGAGCTGGTACTCGGCGCCGCCCACGGGTTGTCACCCCTCGTAGGGGCGATGAGGACGCGGGGTGCTGACCGCTGACGCCACCGGGGCCATACCGTTGTCACCCCTCGTAGGGGCGATGAGGACCCGCCGGCAGCCTCCCGCACTACCAGTCGGCCCTCCGGTTGTCACCCCTCGTAGGGGCGATGAGGACGGTCCTGGCCGCTGAAGACGCGGAGGGCGGCGTGACGTTGTCACCCCTCGTAGGGGCGATGAGGACCTGGCTGAGTGAGGAGACGCTGATGTCGAACGTTGTGTTGTCACCCCTCGTAGGGGCGATGAGGACTTTCCGGTCTTGGCGCGCAGGCTGGCCTCAGGGTCATGTTGTCACCCCTCGTAGGGGCGATGAGGACCCGTGCGGCCGACCTGCTTCTTGTTCTCCGCCCAGGAGGTTGTCACCCCTCGTAGGGGCGATGAGGACCCCATGGTGAAGGTGCTGGTGGGGGCAATGATGGGGCGGCCATTTTGGCGGGCGTTTGCAGCGGATCGTGGGTTGTGTGGTTGGCGTCGGTGTGTCGCTGAAATTTTGGGTCAGGCAGTGGTGACCCGGTGGGTTAGAGGATGTCGGTGGGGGCGGGTTTGGTTGCGCCCCATTCATGGCGGACGGGGGTGGTGCCGGGTGGGAAGGTGTAGACGAGAACGTTGTCGTAGGTGAGGTCGAGGACGGTTTCGACGGCTGCCTGGAAGCGTCGGAGCTGGGCCTCGCTGAGCTGGCCTTCGAAGACGCTGCGCTGAACGTGGTGGAGGTATTTGCGGCAGGTGCGCAGGATTTTGGGGTTGCGTTTGGCGGCGGTGTCGTAGACGACGATGACGTGCATGCGCCGGTCACCACCAGATCCGGAACGGCTTGTAGAGGGTTCCTTCCAGGCAGTGCCGGGTCAGGGCCAGGGCGTCGAGGTAGAGCAGTTCGTCGTAGGCGACGGGGCGGCCGAGGGCGCGGTGGGTGACGGTGACGGCGAGTTCGTCGCGGACGGTCTGGACGACGAGCTTGCGGCCGGTGTCGCTGAGCATGGCCTGGTTGGTGTCGCGGTCGAAGTGGTGGTGCTTGAGCTGGTTGCGGCTGGCCATGCGCAGCAGGAGCCGTTCGGCGAACAGCGGTTTGAACATCTCGGCCAGGTCCAGGACCAGGGAGTGGCGCTGGCGTTCCATGCTGCTGTGGAGGAAGGCGATGCCGCTGTGCAGGGGGGTGAGGCGCACAGCGGTCAGGACGCGGGCGTAGATGATGCCGTTGACGTAGCTGATGAACGCGTTCCCGGCGTTCTTCGGCGGGCGCCGGCTGCGGCCGTTGAGCTGGAGCCAGTCGGGGAGCTTGGTGTCGATGACCTCCCAGGCCGAGCGGCGGAACGTGCCTTCGGCGCCCATCAGGTGCAGGGGCGTCGTTGCCTCGCGGATGCTCTCCTGGAGAACCGTGTAGGGACGGGCCAGGAGCTTGCGGTCGATGACGCGGCGGACGTTGAAGGCACAGGCGTCGACGATGCTGCGGGCGATGGCCATGCTGGCCTGCGGGTCCCGGGCCAGCGCGGCCTGGGCCAGCACCGTCTCCCCGGACGTGCTGGTGTCGGCGGTCAGCAGCGAGCCGGCGTAATCGCCGTAGTAGCTCAGCAGGTGGACGCTGATCCGGTGCCGGTTGAGCAGGGAGACCACGGACGTGTTCAGGTCCGTCTCCGCGCAGGCGACGATGTCCCGCACGTCGGTGACGGGGATGTGGACGCTGGGGGCGGCGTCGCGTTCGATGACCAGGGACTCGTCCTTGCGGCGGATCCGGCAGGGGCTGGTCAGCCAGTAGGTGCGGGTAGCAGCGGGCATCGGCTTACTCCGTCCAGCAGTAGTCGGCGAAGCTGCACCCGCGGCACCCGGTACGCGGCAGGCGCTCGGGGTAGACCGGCGCGTGCGCGGTGGCCAGCGCGGCGGTGATGTCCTCCTCGGCCTGCGCGGCGGCCTCCGGGGTGTAGGGGTAGCGGTGGGTACGGCGGGTCGCGGGGTAGTGCAGCACCGCGCCTTGCACTTCGACGCCCAGCCGCTGCAACTGGTGGCAGTAGTGGTACGCCTGGGCCCGGTCGGCGTCCGTGGGCCGGGAGGAGGATTTCACCTCGTGCACCCACTGCTGGCCGTCGAGGAAGTCCAGCCGCGCGGCTCCCAGGTCGACGGGACTGTGCCGCGGGTAGGAGACGTCATGGACGGCTTCGCCGGTCTGCACCGCGGCGCTGAGGTGCTCGGGGCGGATGCCCCGCACATACAGCCACAACTGCCGCCGGCAGTGATGCAGGTACTTGATATGGACACCGCCGATGTCCTCGCGGCCGATCACAGCACCTCGCCCGGCTGGTAGGTCCGGGCTGGTGTGCCTCGGACAGACAGCAGACCGAGGCGGGGGTTGTAGTTGCCGTCGATGACGCGTACCTTGAGCTGTTTTTCCCAGCGAGTGAGGCTCGCTGCCCAGTAGGGCATGGGGATGAGGAGGTCGTCGGCCAGGAGGCGCCCTGCGGCGCCTTTGGCTTCGGTGAGGGCTTGGGCGTAGGCGTCTTTGTCCTCCAGCAGGACAGCCTCGGTGCCGTCGAACAGCTCGTCGAAGGTCTCGCTGAGGTCTTCGCGGTCGTCGAAGGGGTGCTCGAACCGGAGGAAGGCGTTGTGGAATGCGTCGAGGTGCTCCATGACGTGGCCGTGCCAGCGTTTTCCCCAGTCGGTGCCGTAGATGGTGTTCAGCCAGGAGGTGGCGTCGGTCTCGTCGATCAGGGCCGTGTCGTGGCGGGTGAGGATCTCCCAGGCGGACTGGACCGGTTCGCGTTCGTAGATGCCGTCGGCGTACTGCTCGCCGGGTCGGCTGCGGCGAGCGGTCCACGCTGGCTGGTGCACGATGACGTCGGCGGGCGGCCGGGCGGCGGTGCGGTTGACGCGGCCGAATCGCTGCAGCAGCGCTTCCAGTGGGGCCGCAGCGGTGAACAGGACATCGAAGTCGACGTCGAGTGAGACCTCGACGACCTGTGTGGCGATCAGCAGTCCGGGTCGGCGTGCCGCGCCGGCGCCGAAGCGGTCAGTGATGGCCTTTTCGATGTCCAGCCGGTCACCACGTCTGAACCGCGAGTGCAGCAGCAGCGCGGCGTGCTCGCCGTGCCGGTCGGCTACGAGTGGGTGTAGTTCTTCGAAGAGGGCCAGCGCGTGGGCGATGTTGTTGGCGACGATGAGAACGGACTCGTCGCGGTCCAGACGTCGGCGGACCTCGGCGAGGGCTGCCGGGTCGGTCAGATGGTGATGGCGCACGGCCAGTCGGTGCCGTGTCGGCGGGCGGGGGCCGGGCGGTTCGAGCAGCGGGATGTTCTCGCGCAGCGCGTGCCGGAAGAGGCCGGCGAGTGAGTCGGGCAGGGTGGCGGAGAGCACGGCGATCCGGCCGCCGAGGTCTTTCCACAGGCGGGCGCTGGCCAGGATGTAGCCCAGGCGGCGCGGGTCGTAGGCGTGGAGTTCGTCCAGGACGAAAACCGAGTTCGCAGCGTCGAGCAGAGTTCCCGAGTGGGCCGGGCCAGCCAGGGCGGCTCGCAGCAGTTGGTAGGGGGTGCCGACACGGACGGTCTCGTGGAACAGGCGGGTGGCCGCGGCCCGGGAGACGGCCTTTGCGGCGGCCGATGCCCGCGAAGTGCTGTCCTCGTCACCGTCCTGAGCGGCGGTGGCGGTGGCCAGGTGGTAGGAGGCGGCCCGTGAATGGGCGACGCCGATGGTGTCGGGGCCACCGAGCAGCTCCCGCAGGCGGCTGGCCATGGCGTTGATCGAGGACAGGTAAGGGAGGGTGTAGAAGACCCGTGGCGTGCCGCCGGTGACGGCCGCAAGGTCGGCGACTTGGCGGGCGGCCCACAGAAGCCCGGCTTCGGTCTTGCCGCTGCCGGTCGGGGCCCGGAGCAGCAGATCACCGACCCGGTCACCGGCCTGCGCCTGGTGCGCGCGCAGGGTGCTGTGCCTGCCGGCGAGATGCTTCTCCAGCAGCGCGGGGAAGCCGGCGTTCAGCGGCTGGGCGACGGCCAGGCGGGCGTGGGCCGAGGACAGGTGGTCGGACATGGTGACCGCTCCTTGCAGCAGGACAGCCGCCACCCCTTCCCTGGGGCCGACCGGTTCGTTCCACCGGTCCAGCAGCGTCTGCAGAAGGGTGTGCGCTTGATGAAGGAGACCGGCTGCGGTCATGTTTCCCGCCGGCTGCTGGGGCGCGGCCGGCAGGGCGTGGGCGGCGGCGGCCTCGCGCAGCCAGCCGGCCATCGCCGCAACGGCAGGCTCGGGGATGGGCGTGAACCGGTCGTGCAGCTCGGCCGCGTCACTGCCGCCGTACAGGGTCTCCAGATCGCGCAGGTTCTGGCCGGTCAGCGCCCGGTGGTGGGTGGCCACGGCGGTGGCCACCCACACCGACAGGGTGGTGTCCTCGATGAGCCAGGGCAGGAATCCCAGCGAGGCCACCTCATGGCGTTCCCCCCAGGCCCGCGTTCGGCCTCGGACCATGGCCTGGAAACCTCCCACGATCTTCCCGGTGTCGTGCGCGAGCGCTGCCCAGCCCACGGCCGACCAGAACTGGCCGCCCATGACCGTCTCGGCCGGCTCGAGGTACCCGACCCTGCGTCGCACCGCCAGCGATGCCAGCAGCGTGTCCAGCAGATGCTCGGTCAGCCCGTCCCCGACCGTCTGATCGCCCTGCGGGCTCTTGGCCCGCAACTGGGACAACTCCGGGGGAGGCAGTGGGGGAGCCGTCATGAGCCGGGCATCTCCTCAAGTGCTGGGGGGCGCGGTGTCCGGGTGCGGGGAAGCCAGAGGCACCAGCGCCTGGCCTTGGGCAGTGGACCAACTGCCTTCGATCACCCGGGCACTGCGGCCGGTCGGATCGAAAAGATAAGAACCCCATCGGGTCCGGTTCCGGTCCGTCGAGGTGGCTGCGGGCATCCGCAGCCGGGTCCCGGCAGCCGGATCGGTGGCGGACTCGGGAACCAGCGCGCCGCCCAGCGTTCCCGGTGACTGCCGTACCGCAACAGTGTCCAGACGGATGCCGACGAGGTCCTGGCTGCGGCCCAGCCGCAGCGGCCAGCGTGGTCGGCGAAGCCGCCGCTCCCAGGCCTCCAGGTCCTCAAACAGCCACAGCCGCAGCATGACGTCAGCCAGGAAATCACGGGAACGAGGAGCGGGCGGCGCCTTCTTGCCCGTGGCCTCCAGCGGGTGATAAGTCTCCAGGTCCGTGCCACCGCCGCGGGCG
This sequence comes from Streptomyces sp. NBC_01803, assembly GCF_035917415.1. Taxonomy (NCBI): domain Bacteria; kingdom Bacillati; phylum Actinomycetota; class Actinomycetes; order Kitasatosporales; family Streptomycetaceae; genus Streptomyces; species Streptomyces sp. NBC_01803. The sequence goes on along the minus strand of NZ_CP109073.1, from coordinate 1,962,947 downwards.
TGGAAGACCATGGCGAAGGACAACCCGGGGTCGACCTCGCCCCACCCGCCCGCCGCCGCGGCCAGCATGCCGCCCACGGTGGCCGGTGACGGGCAGGGCAACGTCACCTGTACGCCGGAGTACAGCGGGTTCCGGAAAGAAACGACCGGCGCCGTCACGGTCACTTCCAGCGCCGACCGCCCGGTGGGCATGCTCACGCCGCGATGTCCTCGAACCACGAGTCCGCGTCGCCATTCTCGACCTGTCCGGCCAGACCGGTCAGCAGATCCCGCGGGTGCTGCACGGTCACCCGCTTCTCCTCGATCAGGTCCTTCAGCTCCCGGCGGACCCGCTCACGCTGGTCACCCAGGAAGCCAGGCGCCCAGCCGATCATCACCGGCCCATCCAGCTCCCGGCGCCACGCCCGGTACTCCTCCCGCAGCACATCAGCGTCGAACACCGGCTTGCCCTCCCGCGCCGCCAAGACGCGGGTGAAGGGGTTGACACCGCCCTTCATCGGCGCGAGCAGCACCAGCGCCGGTGTGCGGTCGCCGTAGTGCAGAGCCTGCTTGGCCCCGCCCCGCAGCGACGCCAGCGTCCGCAACAGCACCGCCAGCCGGCGCCGCCGTTCCTCCAACGGCAGTCGCACAGCGGCCACGCCCCGGAAGGACACCCCCTGTGCGCCACGGCCCCGGGCCTCATCGGCCACCGCCTGGCTGATCGACACCCGCAGCCCGCTGCCGTCGGTCTCGAACACCCCCACACGCGGCACATCCAGCAGCACATCCCCCGCCAGCACCCCGCTGTACAGCTCGTGCTGATGAATGACTGGGTGCTCACCCGCCGGGAAATCCCGGCTCATCGTCCCGAAATCCGTCGTCGGCGCCTGCGGCACCACCGACACCAGCGTCCCCGTGGCCAGCACCGTGTCCCGCTGATAATTCTCCTTCTTCACCGCCACCATGTAGCCGAACAGGTCATCGTCCAAGAACCGGTCCGGCCGCCCGGCGGTATACGCCTGCTGTGCCTTTCCCGTACCCGAACGCGTCACCTGCGACCGCGGCTCGTCCGCGGGGAGCGAGTCGCGAAGCCACCGGCGGAACGCCTGCGCTGAGATGTAGGGATACTTCTCCCGCCCCACCCGCAGCGTCTTCACACGCCCGATATTGTCCTCGCCCTCACCGTTGTTCGGCGCCCCGGCGACGACATCCTCAACGATCTTCCCGGCCAGAAACGTCACCGCTGGTCCTCTCCGTCCTCATCCATATCACTGGTCCACTCCTGGTCTTCCTCATGCAAGGCGGCCACCGCGTCCTCATCGTCCGCCTCGCCGGCTGCCTGCCACCCCCGCCTGCTCAGTTCCTCCAGGACCCCCACCAGCAACAGGTCCCGGTGGAACCAGGCCGGGTTCTCCGGGGAAGGGTCGAACAGCAGCACCCACGCCCGCTCCGACACCAGCGGCCCGGCCGCCTCTTCGTGCTTCGCGCCCGCCCACTCCACGCCCCGCCGGGTCAGCCAGCCCCGCAACCGCGACGGCTCCCGCAAGTACGCGCGCAGCCTGCGCAACGGACCCCGCGATTCCTGGGCCGCCAGCAGCCCGCCGACCCTCCGCGCGGTCTCCCGGATCTCAGCCAGGTCCTTCTCGATCACCTGCATCACCTCAGTCGCGAACGAAAAAAGCAGTCCGGCAAGCGCGCCGACCTCCTCCCGATCCGGCTCGTGCGCACTCACCACCGAGCCCAGATACCGAACCCCCACCCCCACGATCCGCTCCGGATCACGGAACGCGTTACGAGCCAGAGCGACCACACCCCGGGTATGCGGCGAAGTGTGAGCCCGAACCAGCGCACGGAACCCCCGGCGCCGCTCCGCCAACCGGCACGTCCTGCGCAACCACTCCGCCAGGGGCTGCGCAAGGCCATGGCTCTCCAGCAGCTGGCCGCGGTTGTTGTTGTTGAACACCAGCAATTCAACGCCATCGGCAAGCCGCGCCCCGTAGCCCCGCAGCGCCTCGAGCGCCACGACCTCCCGCACCGTGTCCTGTTTTCCGGCGACATTCCCGGTCGCGGCGATCCGCAGGTTCCGCCCCGCCTGCAGCCCCACCGCCCGCCGCAGGAAACCCTCATCCCAGCTGTGGACCGCCACCGACGACCCACCCGAGAGCTGAGCACCATAGGGCAGCGCGTAAAAGCAGCACACGCACGGCCAGCACAACGCCATCCCCTCATGCCCGCGCGGCGTCGTATTCCGGTAAGCCTCGCTCTCCGCCAGAACCACATCACGCTTGCCGAAAAACCCCACACTCCGGCGCCCACACAGCACGCACCCTGCAGCCGGCCACGACGCCGGCTCCGGCATGCTCAGCCACTCCCTCACCGACCGACGCACATCCTCCGCGGACTTCGCACGCCCATCGGCCGTCCTGCCCTTCCACCGCCCGGGATGATTCATCGGCGCGTTGGGGAAGAAGGACAAGCTGGCTTTCTGCCAGAACCCGTCCACCGCCTTGCTCTCGCGCACCGACGCTTCCACCGCGTCCCGCACCACCACCGCGAACCCCGCCCGGAAACCCTCCGCACCCAGACCTTCCGGATCCGATCCGCCCCCCAGAGCCGCCAGCGCATACGCGCCCACCCGCTGCAGCGGATGCGGCGTCAGCACGATCCGCGCCTGACCGGTGGCCTCGGCATCAGCAAAGCCACCGCCGCTCATGCCTGCACCCAACCAAAGCCGGCCGCGTTCGCCTGCCCAAGTCCCCAACTCCACAGCGCCCGCAACGTCTCAGGCGCCCCCGACAGCTCCACCTCCACCGGAGCACCCGGCTTCGCACCACCCCCCACCGTGAACGACCGCTTCGCCCCGATCCACGTCACCGACTCCAGTTCCACCGCCGGATCCAGCCCCAGCGTCTGCGCTTTACGCACCAGGTTCCCCTGGAAATACTCCGCCCACTGCGGCTCACTGGGCAGCACCCAGTCCTGCCGTGACTCACGCGCCCCCGACTCGTCCCGCCCCGACCCCTTCATCACCACCGGAGTCACCGTCCGCAACCGCACCCGCCCCGACGAACAATCCGGCGGAACCAGCACCTCCAGCCCCGTCAGCCGGAACGCCACCCCACCCCAGTCCACCAGCTCCCGGGCAGCCAAACCCCGCCCCAGCGCCTCCACCACCTCCGGCACCGGACTGCCGAACTCCACCACCCCCGGCCCACCCGCCGCATACTTCCCCCGCACCCGCCGAGCCCGCGGGAACACCGGCGCCCCATGCCCGAACGGCACCATCCCGAACCGCCCCATCCCCTGAGCATGCAACCGGCGCCCCAGCTCAGGAGCCACACGACCCAGCACGTCGTACACCAGCCCACGCCCCGGTGCCAGCACACCCGCCCACGGCAACACCGTCGCCGACGTCGTCACCGCCAACCGCACCCTCACACCACACCCCACACATCAGGCAATCAGCCCACAGCAAGTCCCAATGACCCAGCGGCTGCTGAGTGTAAATGCCGCCACTGACAACGCCATCCGCCCAGAGATCCGACCGGCCCCACGAGCAGGGCTTCGGCGTAGTCGGCGGGCGTCCGTTTTGTGATCATGCGAGGCTGAGGAGTTCGAGGGGTCGGCGGGCGTCGCGCGCGTTGCGGCGGAGCCCGGCGGCGATGTTCTTCACGCCGTTCAGCCGCAGGGCGCCGACGGCGAGGTTGCGCCAGGTCGCCATTGCGCGCGGAGCGTTGCCGGTCGGCAACTGGGAGGCGTCCTCGGCGAAGGTCGTGTCGCGGACGTGGTGCAGCGCCTCGATCTTCCAGTGGTCCCGGATCAGCTGTGCGAGCTGGGCGGGGGTGGCTTGCTCGGCAGTCAGGCTGGTCACCGCGTAGACGGTGGTGATCGTGGTCTTGCCGGTCTTGCGGTCGGTGCGGCGGCGCTTGATCTGGACGGCCTGGCGGGCGCCGGGGAAGAGCAGGTTGTTCACGGTAGCGACTTTGATCCGGCGGATCTCGGAGCGGCCGTGGCCGGTGCCCCGGGTGCGGCCCTGGAGCGGGATGTCCTGCCAAGGCAGGGACTTCAGCTGCTTGCGCAGGTTCTTCTGGTTGCCTTTGACGATCGCGATGTAGTGGGCCCGGCGACCGAGGAGGTAGCCGGCGTGTTCGCGCTGGGTGTGCAGCGCGTCGCTGGTGACGACCGTCCCGGCGAGGTCGGCGACGGTGTCCAGCAGCGGCTGGAAGCGGGTGAACTCTTCGGTTTCACCGAGGATCCGCGGGGCCCGGAGTCCGCTTACTGTGCCCCCTGGAGATGAGCTTAGCCTCGATCCACCGATCAATAGCCGGTCCAGCGTGGACATGAAGGCGCGGATGTACTCTGAGCTGAGACGTTGTAGTCGGCCCGAAGCCGCCGGTGTGGCCCGGTGCCCCAAGTCGGCGGTGATGGGCGGTTCGTGACGGGCGGTGGATCGCCTGCAGGCACGGCTTCCGGTGATCACAGGGTGTGGAATTCGCTGATCACCACAACGGAAGACCGTGAGCCTTTTCCGACCTGGTTGAGGCCGTGGGGCGTTGAGGTGGGGGCTGGGTGCGGGAAGGGGTGAAGCTCCTGGTAGATGGGTTGTCGACCAAGATCAACCTGTCCGCCCGGAGCTTCACGTGCTTGTCTGCCATCGGGGATCGATCTGTCCAGTTCCGCTCTCCGCTACCTGTCGGGCCTGCTGACCGCTCGGCGTCTGGAGCGCGGGACCCGATGGCGGCGCCTCCCGGCAGGCCGGCAGGCTCTGCTGGTCCTGGCCCATCTGCGGTGCGGCCACACCTACGCTCAGCTCGCAGCAGGTTTCGGTGTCAGTACCACCACGGTCTACCGGTACGTCACCGAAGCCGTGGAGGTACTCGCCGCCCTCGCGCCGGATATCGTCACGGCGGCCCGCTCAGCGGCCAACAAGATGTTCGTCGTACTGGACGGGACGCTGCTGCCGATGGACCGGATCGCCGCCGACCGGCCGTACTACTCGGGGCATCAAACATCACAAGCACGGCATGAACGTCCAAGTCCTTGCCGATCCGTTCGGGCGCCTGCTGTGGGCCTCACCCGCTCTGCCCGGAGCGGTCCACGACATCCGCGCCGCCCGCGCCCACGGCATCATCGATGCCCTCAGCAGCGAGAACCTCGCATGCTGGGCGGACAAGGGCTATCAGGGTGCCTGTGGCACCGTCCGGGTGCCCTACCGCGGACGGTGGGAGAAACTCTCCGCAGGTCAGCAGGCAGTCAACCGATCACACGCGAAGATCCGCGCACTGGGCGAGCAGGCGATGGCCGCGCAGAAGACCTGGCGGCTACTGCGAAAGCTGCGGTGCAGCACCACCCGTGTCACCAACCTGATCAAGGCCGTCCTCACCCTCCACCTCACCTGCTCAAACTGAGGTTGGAAAAGGCTCACTGGGTGCTCGCTCGTCCAGGCGCCCGGTTTCAAGGGTGCTCCCCCGGAGGCCAGCGCTTCGTGCCAGCCCGGCGCCATCCATCTGGCCACGTATCGCACTCGGGCCCGAGCGCTCGGCGTACCTCAGGCCCATGACCAGGACCCATCGGCAGGCTCAGCGCGCCCTTGGCGTCGGAGAGACGGCAGCCACAGTAAGGCGCCCCCGTTCGTTGGCGGCGTCAACAAGGGCATGCGAGTTTGTTCTATTTCTACTCTGTCCGGGGCAATCGACATTCTCGAGTGGTCGCACCTGGTGCATGATTGGCTCCGTTAAGTCATGGATCTCTTGCCGGGTGTCGCTTTGGGCTTTGGGGGTCAGGTGCCGATGCATAGGGGCTATTGGCTCACGGTGATGGCGGGGGTGGTGATCCTCGCCGTTGGGTGCGGTGGTAGCTCAGATCCGACGCCTGCGTCTGCGGACGATGCCGGGAGCGACACGACGCCGAGTCCTACTCGCACGGACGGGGCCGTGGCGGCCTACGTCGCCATGTGGGAGGACACGACCGAAGCATCCCGCACCTCGGATGCGGACCATCCCCGCCTTGACGATCACGCCACCGGGAACGCGCTCGACTTGCTGAGGTTCGTCATGGACGGACATGCAGCAGAGGGCCACGTCGCCCAAGGCGCCCCGATGCACGACATTGAGGTTGTCGAGTCGTCGGCTGATCACCTTGACCTGCGCGACTGCATGGATAGCACCGATTGGTTGATGTATGACCTCTCCGGCGAACTGGTCGATGACGTCCCTGGGTCTCGCCGCTGGGTGCACGCAGCGGTGGAACGCCGAGAAGGGGATTGGATCGTGGTCGACCTCGTCCTGGATGAGAGAGCCACGTGCTGAGGTCACAGAGTGGGCGGTTCTCCCTTGCCCTTGCAACGGCGCTGTTCTGGGGCGCACTCGATCCCGCCGAACAGGCGGCGGGCAGCGAGTGGGGACCAGAAGTTCGCTGCTCGCGAGGCCGCTGCGAGATGACAGCGTCGACTGAGGGACGGGCGGCGGAGCTGAGGGCCACCGTCGATAGCGGTGCGACACAATCTGAGGTCGCGGAGCCCGCGCTGAGTCGTGGTCAGGTACCGGATGAACCAGAGCAGTCGAAGAAATTGGTCTACGAGACCAGCGGTTGTGTGGTTACCGTTCCGGAGTCAGGCTTCACTGAGGTCGACTGTGGAAAGGGGAAGCAACCGGAGAAGGCGAGTGCCAGCGGGCCGTCGGCTGGGGAGTTGGGTGGGCGGGCTGTTGAGGAATTGCGGCTGCCGTCGCCGGTGATTCGGTTGAGTCCGTCGGAGGACGCGGTGCAGATGGTGCGTGTGCCGACGTGGCTGTGGGTCGAGCGGGGGGTCTGGGAGCCCGTGGCGGAGACGGTGTCGGTGCCGGGGTTGTCGGTGACGGCGACGGCGCGGCCGGTCCGGGTGGTGTGGTCGATGGGGGACGGCGGTCAGGTGGTGTGCGACGGTCCGGGAACGCCGTACTCGGAGGCGTTCGGGCCGGAAGCCGTGTCTCCAGACTGTGGTTACACCTATTCGCGCTCGTCGGTGAACGAGCCTGAGGGGACGTTCACGGTGTCGGCCGCGGTCACGTGGGATGTGGCCTGGGAGGGTGGCGGGGAGTCGGGGTTGGTGCCGGGCCTGGTGACGGTGGATGAGGCCGTGGTGACGGTGGACGAGATACAGGCGTTGGTGCTGAGCGGCACCGGTCGGTAATCAGGGGTCGGACGACGGCCCGATCGTTCACTGTGTTCTTTTCCCTTGGAGTGGAGTGTTGGGTACCTCCTTGTCTTCTGCGCCCGTTCTGACCAGCCCGGGCGGTGCGTCGAAGGGCCGTCAAGAGGCCCGGTCGCCGGGCGGTGTCACGGTGCCTGGTGTGGTGCGGCGGCGCCCCGGATGGGTGTGGGGCGGTGCGTCGCTGGTCGTGGCCTCGGCGGTGGGGTTCGCGGCGGTGGTGGCGATGGCGGGGGAGCGGGAGTCGGTGCTGGCTGTGGCCCGGGACCTGCCAGCCGGGCACGTGATCGAACCTCGGGATCTGCGCGAGGCGCAGGTGGCGGCCGATAGCGGCGTGGTGCCGGCCGGGCAGGCGGCGTCGGTGGTCGGCAAGGCGGTCGCTGTTCCGCTGGCGGCCGGTTCGCTGTTGGCTCCGGGACAGGTCGGGGGCGATGCGGCCTACCCGCCGCCGGGGCATTCTGAGGTCTCCTTCCAGGTCGCGGCCGGGGACGCGCCGGAGCTGGAGCAGGGACAGAACGTCGCCGTCTTCCCCGGCCCGTCGGGGGCGACGCCGGTGACCGGGGCCGAGGAGGGTGCCTCTCCAGTGGTGGGCACCGTCTCGGCTGTCCGGGAGAGTGACGCCCCTGGGGACCCGTTGTGGGTGACGGTGCTGATCGAGTCGGTGGGAGCGGAGCGCGCCGCGTCGCTGGAACGTCCCCGGGTGGTGGTGCTCGCGCCACGGGACGGTGGTGCTCGGTGAGGCACTTGGTGGTGTGCGGGTCGGTGAAGGGAGCGCCGGGCGTGACGACGACCGCTCTGGCGATGGCCGCCTCGTGGCCACTCCAAGCCGATGGTGGCGTGCGGCCGGTGGTGGTGGAGGCGGACGCCGCCGGTGGGGATGTGGCGGCTCGCCTCGGACGTCCGCACTCTCCTGGGCTGTTGGACGTTGCGGCTGCCGCGCGGCGGTCGCAGCCGGGGTCGGTGCTGGGAGCAGCGCGCGAGCTGCCGTTTGGGGTGCGGGCGGTACTGGCGCCTTCCGGGGCGGACCAGTGCCGCCAGGCGGTACGGCTGCTGGAGGCCGACGGCGAACGGATCCTGCGCGGGGGCGAGACCGAGGTCGGAACGGTCCTCGTGGATGCCGGCCGGGTGGCCGACCTCGGGCAGGGGCTCGTGGCTGTCGCGGATGTGATGGTGCTGGTGACGCGCGGGGGAGTAGACGCCCTCGCGCACGTCTTCGCCTGCCGCGAGGCCCTCTCCCGCAGCGCGGCGCGTTTGGTGCTCGCCGTGGTCGGGGCGTGTCCCTACGGAGAGCGGGAGATCACGCAGACACTGGGAATCGACCGGGTGGTCATGATGCCGTGGGCGCCGCGCTCGGCGGCTGTTTTCTCCGGCTTCTCGGCGGCGCCGCTGCGGACATCGGGCTGGCGGCGTTCGGCCCTGCTGGCCGCCGCGGAACGCCTGGCGGCACAGGTGCGGCAGGACACCGCGCAGCCGGCCAGCGAACGCGCACCGGTAGACCGGGAGGTGGCATTCCGGTGAGAGCGACGACGGACCCGGCCGGAGTGCCGGTCCAGATCGCACGGACGCCCGTGGCGGTGGCGGACTCGATCGCGCTGCGGTTGGCGGGACGGTTGGCCGAGTACGCCCATGCGCGAGAGACGGCCGGCCTGCCGCCGGAGAACGGTCCGCAGCGCGAGGAGACGGTCTCGCGGCTGGTGGCCGACGAGCTGGAAGCTTTCACCCGGGCCGAGCTGGCGGCGGGGCGGCCCTCACCCAGCGAGGAAACAGAAGCTGCGATCTCCCAGATGGTGCGCGACCGGGTGCTGGGCGCCGGGGTGCTGGAGCGGCTGCTGGCCGATGCAGAGGTGGAGAACATCTCCGTCAATGGCGCGGATCGGGTCTGGCTGCGATACGCGGACGGCAGCAAGCGGCGCGGCCCGGCGGTGGCCGCGTCGGACGAGGAACTGGTGGAGCTGGTACGGCTGCTGGGCGCCCGCTCGGGGCTGGAGGAGCGGCGGTTCGACCGGGGCTGCCCGAGCCTGAACGTCCGGTTGCCGGACGGGTCGCGGCTGTTCGCGGCGATGGCGGTGACCGAGCGGGTGTCGCTGTCGATCCGTAAGCATCGCTTCACCACGGTCACGCTGCCGGATCTGGTGCGGCTGGGCGTGTGCGACGAGGCGATGGCCGCCTTCCTGGCCGCGCTGGTGCGGGTACGGAAGAACGTCATCGTCGCGGGTGGGACGAACGCCGGCAAGACCACGTTTCTGCGGGCCCTGGCCTCCCAGATCCCGCCCGAAGAGCGGCTGGTGACAATCGAGGACACCTTCGAGCTCGGTCTCGGCGCCGATGAGCGGGCGCACCCGGATGTGGTGGCGATGCAGGCCCGTGAGGCGAACGTCGAGGGCCAAGGCGCGGTGGACCAGGCCGAGCTGGTGCGGTGGGGCCTGCGGATGGCGCCGGAGCGGGTGATCGTCGGGGAGATCCGCGGTGCGGAGGTGGTCCCGATGTGCAACGCGATGTCGCAGGGCAACGACGGCTCGCTGTCGACGATCCATTCCTCCACGTCACGAGGGGTGTTCATCAAGCTGGCCGCCTATGCGGCACAGTCGCCCGAGCGGCTGTCGCTGGAGGCCACCAACCTCATGGTCGCCGCCGCCGTGCACTTCGTGATCCACCTGGGCTGGGACGCCCACAGGCGGCGCGTCGTTACCTCGGTGCGCGAGGTCTTGGACGCGGACGGCGCCCAGGTGATCTCCAACGAGGTCTACCGGCCCGGGCGGGACGGCCGGGCGGTGCCCGGTACGCCGCTGCGTGCGGAAACGCTGACCGAGCTGGAAGCCGCCGGTCTGAATGCGGAGTTCTTCGCACGGCAGTGGTGGACGGTATGAACGGCACGGAGAGTGTTGTCGAGGCACTGGCGGTGCCGGTCGCTGTGGCTCTGGGCGCGGCGTGTGTCGGCGGAATCTTGCTGTTGGCGGCCGGGTTGAGGCGTTGGCCCGCCCGGTCTCGCCCGACAGGTGGAAGTGCCTCGCTGGCGCGGCGGCTTCCCGTGGCGTGGTGTGGCCGGCGGCTGGGCGGCGCGGTCTGCACCGGCGTGGTGACGGGTGCGCTGACGGGTTGGCCGGTGGGCGGAGCGCTGGCAGCCGTGGGGGCGGTGACGCTGCCGGGGCTGCTGGGCCCCGATCGCGAAGCCGCGCGACGGATGCAGCGGATGGAAGCGATCGCGACGTGGACGGAGATGCTGCGCGACACCCTCTCGGCTGCGGCCGGGTTGGAGCAGGCGCTGCAGGCCACGGCCGAAGTTGCACCGCCGCCGCTGCGGAAGGAGGTCCGTGCCCTGGCAGGCCGTATCCGCGGTGGGCAGGCGCTGCCCGAGGCGTTGGAGGCGTTCGCCGGGGAGGTGGATGACGCGGCGGCGGACACGGTGGTGACCGTGCTGAGGATGGCGTCACAGCGGCAGGCCGCCCAGCTCGCGCCGCTGCTGGGCTCGTTGGCCGACGCGGTGCGCGAACAGGTGGCCATGCGGCAGCGCGTCGCCGCCGAGCGGATGAGTACACGGACTTCCGTGCGGGTGTGCTGTGCCACCACCTTTCTGCTCGCGGTCGGGCTGGTGTGCTTCAACCGTCCCTACCTGGAGCCTTTCAACGGCCCGGTCGGTCAGCTCGCGCTCGCCGTGGCGGGCGGGCTGTTCGCCGCCTCGTTCGCCTGGCTGCACAGCATCGCCGCGATGCGTGAGGCTCCGCGCCTTCTCGCCGACGGACGGGCCGCGCCCGCCGCCCAGGCGGTGACCGCGCCGTGATCGCGATCCTCCTTGGGGTGATGTTCGGCACGGGTCTGGTCATTTTCGGCTACGGACTGAGGCCGCCTCGCCCGGCACTGGCCACGTTGCTGGCGGCGCTGGGCCAGCCCGGCCCCGCCGGGCGGGCCGAACACCCGGACGTGCGCCGGGGGAGTGTGCTGGTGTGGTGCGGACGGCGCGCCGTTCCCGGCCTGCGGGCCCTGGGCCTGCCCACCGCGTCGCTGCGGGCCGACCTGGTGCTGGCCGAGCGGCCGGTCGAGGCGTTGCTGGCGGCGAAAGCTGCCTGCGCCGGCATCGGGCTGCTGGTGCCCTGGGTCGCCACAGGGTTGTTCACGCTCGCCACCGGCTCCTGGACGGGATGGTGGATCCCCGCCTGCGTAGGCATGGTGCTCGCCGCGGCCTTGTTCTTCCTTCCCGATGTCGAGGTGCGGCAACTGGCTGGCCGTCGCCGGGCGGAGCTGGAGCACACCGTCGCCGTGGTGCTGGACCTGACGGTCATCGCGCTGGCCGGGGGAGCGGGCGTCGGACAGGCCCTGGACGACGCGTCCCGAGCAGTACACGGCTGGGCGGCCGGGCAAATCCGCCGGGCCGTCTCCACCGCCCAGGTCACCCGGAGCAGCCCGTGGCACCACCTCGGCGAACTCGGCGAACGCACGGGCGTGAGTGTGTTGTCTGAGCTGGCCGTCGCCATCTCCCTGGCCGGCACCGAGGGAGCGAAAATCCGTTCCTCACTGCAGGCCAAGGCCCAGGCGATGCGACGACGCCAGCTCGCCGACGCTGAAGGAGCCGCCCGCGCGGCCACGGAGCGGATGGCTCTGCCCATCATGCTCCAGTTCCTCGGCTTTCTCATCTTCATCGGCACCCCCGCCCTTGCCCACGTCCTCGCAGGCCTCTGACCCCCATCCGCTGCCGTAAGCAAGAAGGACGACACCTGTGTTCACCGTGCTGCTCACCCACCTGCTGGCCTCGATGCGAAGCCGCGCCGACGAACTGCGGCAACGGCTCGCCGAAGACGGCGGCTACACCACCGAGACCATGGTCATCACCGCGATCCTGGCCATCCTGGGCATCACCGCCGCCGGAATCGTCACCTCCAAGGTCCTCGCCCGCGCGCGCGGCATGGACCTCGAAGCCGAGTACAGCGGTGAATGAGACGGATGACCGTGGCGCGGCCAGCACGCAGCTGGTGCTCGTCACCCCACTGGTGCTCCTACTGATGCTGCTGTGTGCGCAATTCGCCCTGGCCTGGCACGCCCAGCACATCGCCCAGACCGCGGCCACCCACGGCTTGGCGGACGCCCGTGCCCTCGACGGTAACGAGCGCGCGGGGGCCGACACGGCCCGTGCCGCGCTCCGCTCGGCGGGCGGCCGTGTGCTCAGCGACCCGGAGGTGCGGGTGCGGCGCGACGCTACCTCCGCGTCGGTCGACATCGACGGCACCGTCCTCCCACTCATCCCCGGTCTCCACCTGGCCGTCAGCGGCCACGCCGAGGGGCCCGTGGAACGGTTCACGACGGCTGCCGGAGACAGCGATGAATAGCCGCTGGCCCTGGCTCGGACTGGGACGGGACACCGGTTCGGCGGCGGTGGAAGCAGTGGTGGTCACTCCGCTTTTGCTGCTTGTGGCGCTGCTGGTGGTGGCCTTCGGCCGCGTGGCCGACGCCCGCATTCGCGTCGAGGACGCCGCCCAGCACGCCGCCCGCGCCGCATCGCTTGCCCGTGATCCGGAGCAGGCCGAGCAGGCCGCACGCAAGGCGGCGGCCTCCGCTCTCGACGTGTCCGGCGCCGGATGCGCGTCGCACTCCGTGAGGCTTCGGCACGACGGACTCACCCCCGGCAGCGCGGTGACCGCCACTGTCTCGTGCGAAGGCCACATCGGCGACCTGACCGGAAGCGCCTTGCCCGGAAGCCTCCGCCTCAACGCCACCACGACGTCGCCCATCGACCCCTTCCGGAGCACGCGATGAAACTGCCGCCTCGCCTCGCGGACCCGGCCTGGGACGACCTCGGCCAGGTAACAGCCTTCGTCGTCGGGGTGTTCCTGGCACTGTGGCTCTTCGCCGGCATCGTGGTCGACGGAGGTCTCGCCCTGGCGGCCAAAGTCAAAGCGATAGACAACGCCCAAGAAGCCGCCCGCACCGGAGCCCAGAGCCTGGACCTCGCCGCCCTCCGTGAGGACGGAACCGCACGCCTCGACCCCGTCGAGGCAGAGGCCGCCGCCCATGCCTACCTCACCGCCACCGGCGCCGTCGGCCGCGTCGAAGTCACCGACGACACAGTCACGGTCCACCTCACCCGCCACCAGGACACTCAGATCCTCCAACTCGTCGGCCTACGCCGGCTCACCGTCACCGGCAGCGCCGCCGCCCGGGCCGAACGCGGAACGACCACCCAGGCAAGGAGCGCGCAGTGACCGGGCGGAGCTCCAGGCTGTCCGCGCACAGCACCGTATCGGCCGTCATCGCCTTTCTGGCACTCGCCGCAGTTCTGGTAGGTGTCCCCCTCGTGCTCACCGCAGCGGTTGGCCGGCCCTGGCCCGACCCGACCACCTCGCTCCAAGACTTGGCCGGTCGTCTGCGCCAGCCCCTCGGTGACCGGCTGGTCCTCCAACTCTTCGCGCTCGCCGGCTGGCTGTGCTGGGCTGCCTTCGCCACCGCCACGCTGCGCGAAGCCGCCTGGTACCTGCGGAACCTGCCCCGCATGCGGACCGACCGCACCCTTCACGCCGTCCACCTCGAAGCCCTGCCGGCCCCCCGACTGGTCATCGCCGCCTGCATCGGCAGCGTCGTCCTCACCTTGCTCGCCTGGCTCAGGCCCCCGCTCGCCGACGCGGCTCCGGCCACAAACCCCCATCCGGCCACGCAACTGCTCCAGGTCCCAGCACCGCACGCCGACGTTACCGCCCCCGCAGCCGGCGCCGAAGAACCCGGCGGCCACGCGGCCAGCTACACCGTCCAGCCTGGCGACACCCTCTGGGACATCGCCGACCGCTGCCTGGGAGACCCCATCCGCTGGCCGCAGATCTACGCCCTGTCCTCCTCCATCCGTCAGCCCGACGGCCATCACCTCACCGACCCTGACCAGCTCCGACCCGGATGGACCCTGCACCTCCCCATCAGCGCGTCCCACCGTCAGTCAGCTACCCCTCTTCCGGGCCCAGAACGCCCCCAACCCACAGAGGGCCCCACCGAAAGGCCCGCCCCACAAGAGGAGGATCCCAGTCGCGCACCGGCCCCCTCGGAGCAGGAGACACAGCACGACTCCACCGCCAAGGAGGCTGGGGAGGCCGACGCCGAACGGCCGTCAGCGCCTGCCACCGCACGTCCGGTCCACGTGTCCGTCGGTTTCGCGTCGATCATCGGCATTACCACCGCCGCAGGAATCGCCGCAGCAGTGGCCGCCTCCCGTGCCCGTGCTCGCCGCCGTAGCCCGGGCCCCACCACCGAGCCGCCGAACCTGGCCCAAGCTGTCCGCTCCGCCACCCAGGCCACCCTCGCCGCTCTGCGCGCAGAGCAGGACGAAGCGGAGGCACGCGACGCCGACATCACCCGCCGCCCCGCACCAGCCCACCCCGCACGCCCGGGCACCGTCACCTTCGCCCAACGTGACGACGCCGAACTGACCATCAACACGCTCGCCAGCCCCGGCGGCTGGAACCTCACCGGCCCGGGCGCCCTCCCCGCGGCCCGCGCCTTGGCCATGGCGACTCTCAGCGCTGCCCAGCGTCTGGCACCGGACCCGCCCCAGGCCCGACTCGTCATCCCCCGTCCTCTCGTCAGCGTCCTGCTGCCCGAACTCAGCGAGAACGTCCCCGCATGGACTCCGGTCGTGGACACCGCCCACGCCCTACGCACCGTGCAAGCGGCCCGCCTCGAATGCGCCCGCCGCCGGGAAGCCGACCAGCCCGGCACCGGCTCCCACACGCCGTTGATCATCGTTCTCACCGACGAGGTGCCCCCGCCCCACCTCACCCCGCTCACCGACCATGCAGGAGCGGACGAACTTGTCGTCATCGGCGTCGGCACCCAGGCCTTCGCCAACACCGTGCACCTGGACACCGACGGCACAGTCCTCCACACCACCGGCCCCCACCAGCATGCCCTCGAAGGCGCCGCCGCGTTCCTCCTTGCCCCCGAACCAGCCAGGGAACTCCTCACCTGCCTGAACGCCGTACACCCCGCCTCCGGACCGGAACCGGCGGCTGAACTCCCCCCTCCCCAGGGGCCCACTGAGGCCCCGCCCCGCCCCAGCACCGCGACCAGGGAACCACCCCTTCCCCCGCCCACACACCTGGAATCCCCCGACCTGGTGCCCGAGGCGACAGCGAAAGCACCGCTCACCCTCTTGCTTTTCGGCGGGCTCTCCCTGCACACCCCACGTGGCGAATTCCCGCTCGCCATGAAAGAGGCGGCAAAGGAATTCCTGGCGCTTCTCGCCGCACATCCCAAAGGCCTGCGTACCGAAACCATCACCGACGCACTACGCCTCTCGCACGACCCCGAACGCGCAACAAGAGACCTCGTCAACCTCCGCCGGGCCGTCAGGCGCACCCTGCGTCATGCCACCGGAAGCCACAGCGCCGCCTTCATCCTCCAGACCGCAGGCCGCCACCGGCTCGACCCCCAGCTCATCAACACAGACGTCGACGCCTTCTCCACCGCGATCGGCAAAGCCGCCGGCAACCGCGACGCCCACGCCCGCGCCAGGTACCTCCGGGCCGCCCTGGCGGGATACCAGGGACCGCTGTGCGAAGGCGCCGACTATCCCTGGGCTGACGAACTGCGCGAATACTTCCACCACAAGGCCATCGACGCCGCAATCCTCCTGGCCGACCACACCACAGCCGCGCAACCACAAGAAGCCCTCGCGCTGCTGGAACGAGCCGTGACCTGGGAACCCACCAACGAGCCCGTCTGCCAGCGCCTCATGCGCCTGTACCACGACATCGGCCAGCCCGAAGCCGCCCAGCACGTCTACCAGCGGCTTCTCCGCCACCTCACCGAAATCGACGTCACCCCCACCGAAACCACCCGCGCCCTCGCCACACCGAACGGCGGCCACCGCACCCTCCGAACCCCCCGGGCCGCGGGCGCGGCAGCCGGGGCCTGATGACCGACCGGCCATCACGGTCGCTGTCTCCCAACTTCTTCTCTCCGCGGGGATCCAAGGCCTTCGAGCTCCGCAGCCACGACACGGGGGACACCCTCTTACGTCGACCGCGAACGTCATCTCGGTCCCTACCCACGGCAGCACGTACCCGACATGCTGCAGTAAATGGGCCGTGTTGCAGGAGGCGGGTATGAGTGATGCTCTCTACGGATTACTCGCGGCGATTGGCGGTGCGGTGATTACCACTGCCGCAGCTTATTGGGGCCGCTGCAAGTGCAGCGGCGCACGCTCCATGAGCAACGTGAGCAGGCGGATCGAGATCGTCGTGAGGCACGATTCGAGAGAGACGCTGCACGCAGAGAAGCTGAGGCGGCACGGGAGGAGGCGCAGCGCGCGGCTGAGGTGAGGCGAATTGTGAAGCTTCGTACCTCTCTGGCTGCTTGGTATGACTTTCTGGCGCAAACGGCGGTGGCCCTCCCTTACGGTCCAGCCCCGGATATTGAGCGTTTTGATCAAGCCGTTGTACAGCTCCGGGCAGATGCACGTACAGCTCACTATGAGGCTCTTCACGAGGGATGGTGGATGTCTCCGTCGGGCTACGGCCGGTCGGGCTACTCCCCCCGGGGCCTCCGCTGATCCAAGACGCTCTCGATACCGCGACAGCAGTGGTGCGCGAAGCCGTGGTGACGCCATCGCCTTCGTCTGTGGGGTATCCGATCTGGACGGCCGTCCACACCACCCGGGACGAAGACGAGCAGGCCATGATGGAACACGCGAAAGCGTGGTGCCAGGCGCTCGGTGCCGACCCCAGCGGTCCGGAACCGCCTCCGGACCCCACCGGCTCCAGGGGCGAGCTGGCCGAGGCGATCAGCAAGGTCGTCGCTACGGTGGAGGCGAACGAGGCCATGCAGGCCGCAGTCCAAGCCCGCGCCGAGGCCGTCCGCGCCGCCCGGCAGCAGACGAAGGCCGCTCAGGCCGCCCACGCACGTAAAGCAGCCGAGACCGCGCAGAAGGTGTTCAGACGGCCCGGGCGGCCCTACATGCCTCCGACGGCGCCCAAGAAGGGCAGCCCTGACCCCTCCCCAGTGACCGGTACGAGGCTGCCCACCGGCGCCGAGAAGGCGGCGTCCGGGCAACTGGCCAGGGCGCTGCGGGCGGCTGCCTACCGTGAACGCACCACCACCGTCACCGCCTCGGCTGCCCCGCCCGGACGCTTGAACATGCGCCAGGCCCTTGTCCGGGAAGCGCAGAAAGCGGCGGGTGTCACGCCGACCGCGACCCCGTGGACGCACACCGTGCACCGACAGAGCCCGACCCCGCCACTGCGCGTGGGAATCGCGGTCGACGTCTCCGCCTCGATGAAGGCGGCCACCGGGCCGATTGCCTCGGCCGCCTGGATCGTGGCCAAGGCCGCGTCACTGACCGACCCTGACTCGCGCAGCGCCACCGTTGCCTACGACCGGTCGGTGACCGCGATCACCGTGCCGGGCAAGGCACCGAACCGCGTCACGACCTTCACCGCCGAGGGGCGGGGGCATAGCCTCGCCGAGGCGATCGACGCCCTGACAGCGGGAGTCGACCTCCTTCAGTCCGGCACGGGTCGCTTGCTCGTCATCGCCTCGGACGGCCTCTACTCCCCGGACGAAACCGCCCGCGCGGCCCAGCGCATCACCGCCCTGACGAAAGCGGGGTGCGCGGTGCTGTGGCTCGCCTTCGCACCCGACCCGTGGGCACTGCCCGGCACCACTCTCCTGGAACTCACCGACCCGGCCCATGCCGCCGCCGCCATCGGCAAAGCGGCGGCCAGCGCCCTCGCCGCGACCCGCACCTGACCCGTCGCTCGCCCCCGGCCTCCCGGAGGAGGCCGGGGGCGAGCGACGGGCATCCTGCCCACAAAGGCCACGCCGCCGCGCAGCGGCTCGCACAAGGTGTCTTCGCCCTCCGCCCGGGAAAGCAACGGGCTTACGCTCTCGTCCGCTACTCGCCAGTGCACCGATTACTCCCTCATTCCACTGGGCAACGCGACTCACCGGACGGAGTCGTGACGCTACACTCTGGTCCATGACTGCCGATCCCGACTCCAGTCCCGCCCAAGCCGACGCGCAACGGGAGGAGTTGGTCGAGAAGCTTGTTGGCGAGCTCGTGAAACTCGGCGCGCTCCGGTCGGGCGGGGTGGAGGCCGCAATCCGGGCGGTGCCGCGGCACGTGTTCGTTCCGGAGGTGTCGCTTGTTCAGGCGTATGCCGCCGAGGACGCCCCCGTCGTGAAGCGGGACGAGCACGGCGTCACCATCAGCTCGGTCTCCGCTGTGCGTATTCAGGCGCTGATGCTGGAACAGGCCGGGATCCGGCCCGGCATGCGGGTGCTGGAGATCGGTTCAGGGGGCTACAACGCTGCCCTGATCGCCGAGTTGGTCGGAGCGGGTGGCGAGGTCACGACGGTCGATATCGATCCGGACGTGGTCGGCCGGGCCCGGCGCTTTCTCACGGAGGCGGGCTATCCACAGGTGAAAGTCCTGCTCGGGGACGCGGAGCAGGGGGTGGTGTCGGAGGAGCCGTTCGACCGGATCATCGTCACCGCTGGTGCCTGGGACATCCCGATGGCCTGGCTGGGGCAGCTCGCCGAGGGCGGGCGGATCGTCGTTCCGCTGCGGTTGAGGAGCCTGACCCGTTCGATCGCCTTCGATCGGGAGGGCGATCGCCTGGTGAGCCGGTCAGCGGAAGTAACGGGCTTTGTTCCTATGCAGGGTGCCGGTGCCTACCAGGAGCGGCTGTTGTTGCTGCGTGGCAAGGAGATCGGTCTTCGGTTCGACGACGGATGGCCGGCGAATCCGGATCTGCTGAACGGCGCGCTCGCTACCGAGCGGGTGGAGGCGTGGTCAGGGGTGACCATCGGCCGCGCGGTTCCGTACGACACGCTGCAGCTATGGCTGGCCACCGCCCTGGACGGATACTGCCGGCTCTCGGTTGACCCCGACCTGGACACCGGCCTGGTCGCTCCGATCTTCCGCAGGTCCAACGACGCGGCGGTGGACGGCGGTAACTTCGCTTACCTCGTGGCACGGAAGGTGAGCGAGACGGCTTACGAGTTCGGAGCCCATGCCTTCGGGTCGGACGCCGCCACACTCGCCGGGGCCGTGGCCGAGCAAGTGCGCGTGTGGGACCGCGCGCACCGCACCGGCCCCGGTCCGCGCGTCGTTGCCTGCCCTGCCGATGTCCCGGAGGAGCGGCTGCCTGAGGGACGGGTGGTCACCAAGCGGCACATGCGCTTCATCATCTCCTGGCCCGCGACGGGGCCTTCTGCGGTCCGCGGCCAGGATGTCGGGCACCACACCACCGAGAAGGAGTGAGGGCAGATGACAGGGAAGACAGCCGAAACCACCGTCGTGCTGGACGAGGAGTTCACGCTGGACGTGCGGGTGGTCGAAGCCGCACTGCCGGTTGCCGGCTTGCTGCTGAGCACGAGCGACAACTGCGGGCAGACCTGTGAGAAGGATGCCTGCCTGTCCACTGTCGAAGACCCCTCGGTGGCGCCGTAATCCCCGATCCGTCACGAACCGAGGTTTGGTTGCTGGCCCGCCGTAGACGTCTGCCCAGGTGCGGGAGCGGGCCACGCTCCTGTCAGGGAGCCGAGTCGAAAGGGCATGGTGACGGCCAGCGAATCGGGACCTCGGGCGGGGTACCAACACGCGGGTGTAGTGCTGCTCCGCGCCACGACGGCCCCGAGTGGGCTGGATCTGCCGGAGGACCTCGGCCTGTCCGTCAACGACACGGCCTCGCCTGATGCCCATGTCGCCTGGCTTTCGCGGACATGGAGCCGGGCTACGGTGCGTGAGGCCGTTGAGGTGGCCAGCCCGGCCCTGGCCCGGCAGGTGGCGGAGATCCTGGCTCAGCCCCAGGCGCATGCTCGCCGGGTGCGGCGCGCCGTGCTGTCGGTGGTGTCCTACCTGCTGCGCTGGCAGGGTCGGGCGACGCCCTTCGGCCTGTTCGCCGGGGTGGCAGCGGTCCGGCTGCACGACGAGCCAACGGTGACCTGGGGAGAGAACCACCGCTGCACGGTACGGGCTGACGCGCGCTGGCTGGGTGCGCTCGCGAGTCGTCTGGAGCGGCAACCCCGTGTGCTGGAGCGACTTCCGGTCATCGCGAACAGCGCCGCGTTCGTCCGTGGCGGCCGACTGGTGATCCCCGCCCAGCCTCCGGATGGCGCCGAGGCGGTCTTCGCGCCGCTGGAGGTATCCGTTCGCCTGACCAGGCCTGTCCGGGCAGCTCTGGAGGCAGCCCGTCGGCCGACCCCGTTCGGGGAACTCGCCGCCGCTTTGTCCGACCGCTTCCCCGCCGCGCAGCCGGAGCAGATCACCGGGCTGCTGGCCGGGCTGGTCAGTCGGCACTTCTTGCTGACCGGCCTTCGCGCGCCGACGACCGTTCCGGATGCCTTGGGGCATCTCCTCGCTCAGCTTGAGGCGGCGGGTGTCGACGACTGGCCCGAGGTCGCCAATCTGCTGACGGAGTTGCGCACGGTGCGCGGCGAGCTGGAGGACCACGGGCGTGTTGTCATGTCCGCAGCCGGGAAGATTCGAGCCCAGGTGGCTGATCGGATGCGCTCGGTGTGCGACGCGGTGCCACAGCCGCTGGTGGTCGAGACAAGGCTGGACGGCCGGATCACCCTTCCCGAGGCCGTGATCCGTGAGGCCGAGGCCGCCGCCGGGGCGCTGCTTCGGCTGACGGCTCACCCCTTCGGCTATCCACGCTGGAGGGACTTCCATGCCCGGTTCCGGCAACGGTATGGGCCCGGTGCCGTGGTGCCTGTGCGCGACCTGGTACAGACCGATGCGGGGCTCGGCCTCCCCGCTGGCTTCCTCGGCACGCCCCACGGGGCGGACTTCCCACCCCCGCTGGCCGAACGCGACGCGAGACTCCTCGCCCTGGTGCAACAAGCCCTGATCGACGGACGCCAGGAGATCACACTCACCGACACAGTCATCAGCTCGCTCCAAGTAGGCGATGCGGGCGACGTGCTGGCTCCGCCGCGGGTCGAGTTGGCGTTCCAGCTCCACGCCCCGACGGTCCAAGCCCTGGCACGGGGCGCGTTCCGCCTGCTGGTCACTGCGGTCCCACGCCCCGGGGCCAGCATGGCCGGCCGGTTTGCCCACCTGCTCCCCACAGCCGATCAGCGCCGCCTGGCCGCCAGCTACGCTGCCCCGTCCACGGACGGCGCCATCACCGCGCAGTTGTCGTTTCCTCCCCGTAGGCAGCACAGCGAGAACGTGATCCGTACCGGGCAGCTATTGCCCCAGGTGATCTCTCTGGCGGAGTTCCGGGAACCCAACGACGGCCTGATACCGCTGGACGACCTGGCGGTCACGGCCGGCCCGAGCCGACTGGAGCTGGTACAGATCTCGACCGGCCGGCGCATCGAGCCTCGTGTGACGCACGCGTTGGAAGCAGGCCGCCAGACTCCGCCGCTGGCGCGATTCCTCGCGGAGGTGACCACCGCGCGCTGCGCGGTCTACGGCGGCTTCGACTGGGGAGCGGCTGCGAGCCTGCCCTACCTGCCCCGCCTGCGTTATGGGAAGACCGTACTCGCCGCGGCCCGCTGGCTGCTGACCGGCGCTGACTTGCCCGAGCGCAGCGCAGGCGCGGCGGAGTGGGAGAAGGCGCTGGAGACATGGCGGAAGCGCCTGCGCGTCCCGCCCTCCGTGGTGGTGTGCGAGAACGAGCTGCGTCTCCCGCTGGATATGGACCACCCAGTGCAGCGGGCACTGCTCCGCGCCCGCCTCGAACGCGCCGGCCGCGTCGAGCTGCGCGAAGCACCCACCCTCGCCGATCTCGCCTGGATCGGCCGCGCCCACGAACTCCTCGTCCCCTTGCTCCATGCCGGCCCGCGCCAGCGGCAGGCTGAACCACAGGCCGAGGGACGCCCAGTCGTGCCCGGTGCCGGGCACGTGCCAGGCCGGGCGGCCTGGCTGTACGTCCAGGTGTTTGGACACCCCGGTCGCCAGGACGAGATCCTCACCGAGCACCTGCCCGACTTGTTCGACACCTGGGAGGGCGACGTGCCGACGTGGTGGTTCCAGCGGCACCGGCAGATGACAAGCCCTGGCACCGAGCAACACCTTGGCCTGTACCTCCGTCTCTCGGGGCCCGGGACCTATGGGGCCGCCTCGGCCCAGGTTGGGGCGTGGGCCGAGGACCTACGTGAGCAGGGCCTGGTGCCGCACATCCAATTCGCCACCTACCAACCCGAGACCGGACGCTACGGCTACGACGCGGCGATGGAGGCCGCGCACGCGGTATTCGTGGCTGACTCCGCCGCCGCCCTGGCGCAGATTTCCTTCGCCATCAGTGCCGGTGTGCCTCCCGAGGCGGTGACCGCCGCCAGCCTGGTCGACCTGGTCACTTCCTACGCCCCGGCACCCGCAGAGGGCATGGCCTGGCTGATCGACCACCTGCCCCAGCAGCATGGTCCCGTGGACCGTCGGCTCCGAGACGCGGCGCTGGAACTGGCAGACCTCGCAGGCGAATGGGCAGCGCTGCGCGCCCGGCCCGATGGAAAGGGAGTGGCCAGGGCGTGGGCGAAACGCCGCGCAGAACTGGGGGCCTACCGCCAGCAGTTGGCCAGCCAGCGTGATCCCTGGTCCCTGCTGCCGTCCCTGCTCCATGCACACCACGTCCGTACCCTTGGTGTGGCGGGGGATCGCGCACGCCTTACCCACCACCTGGCCCGCGCCGCTGCCCTGCGCGCCCTGCACAGAGCGGAGCGGCGGTGAGCGCCCAGACCCAGCCCGCCGGCCACGCCGCCGAGACTGCGGAAGCACTCGCCCAACACCTCGCTTCCCCCGCCCCGGTCCAGGCAGACGAAGGCTGGCTCGCACAGTCGCTGGCCGAAGGCGCCGCTGGCGTAGCGCTGCTGCACATCGAACGCGCCCTGACGGGTACCGGAACCTGGCGGACAGCACACGCCTGGGCCACCGCGGCCACCGCGGCGGAGGTCAGCGCCGCCGATGTGGCCGGCCTCTACCTCGGTATCCCGGCCATATCCTTCACGCTTCACGCTGCTCAAGCGGACGGGAACCCGCGCTACGCTCCGGCCCTCGGCGGCTTGGACGTACACGTCAGCACGCTCACGCACCGGCGCGTCGACCTTGCCCTGGCCCGCATCGGCAGAGGCGAGTTCCCCGTCTTCGCCGAGTACGACATCTTCCGTGGCCTGACCGGGATCGGCGCCCACCTCCTGGAGCACGCACCTGCGGACGACGCTCTTGGCCGCGTTCTTGCCTACCTGGTCCGCCTCACCCGGCCGCGGCGCGTCAACGGCGCCGACCTGCCTGGCTGGTGGGTGGGGCACGACCCGAGCCGCGGCCAGTCCGCCGCCTTCCCCGGTGGGCACGCCAACCTCGGCATAGCCCACGGCATCACCGGGCCCCTTGCCCTCCTCTCGCAGGCGCTTCGCCGGGGGGTCACCGTGGACGGGCAGGCGGACGCCATCGAGCACATATGCGCATGGCTGGATACGTGGAGGCAGGACGCCGACGCCGGCTGCTGGTGGCCGCAGTGGTTGACCTACGAGGACCTGCGCACCGGGCAGTCCGGCCAGCGAGGTCCGTTGCGACCGAGCTGGTGCTACGGCACCCCCGGCCTCGCCCGCGCGCAGCAACTCGCCGCCCTCGCAACCGGCGACGCCCGCCGTCGGCGCATCGCGGAACAGGCTCTCGCCGACTGCGTCGGTGATCCGATCCAGCTCGCCCGGATTACCGACCCGGGCCTGTGCCACGGCTGGGCGGGCCTGTATCAGACCGCTTGGCGCACCGCCCGCGATGCGTTGACCCCCACCTTGGGCCCGCTGCTGCCCGACTTGGCCCGGCGTCTCCGCGAGCACGGCCACCCCGGACAAGGCGCCGGCATCGGACTTCTCCAAGGCCGCGCCGGTCTCGCTCTCGCCCTGACCACCGCCGCTCACAATGCCCCGCCGGCCTCCGCCTGGGACGCCTGCCTACTGATCACCTGACCCACGAACCCGCCTGAAAAGTGGGAGGTAAACCAATGGACACCGAGTCCCCGCCCGGCACCGCTGAGAAGGCCGTCCTCGATGTCCTCTCCGGCACTCCGGTCATGCAAGCGGCAACCCGCGCCGCCATGAAGCCGACCGACCTCGCCGATGCCGTTGAGCTCTACCGAGCCGCCGGACGGGCAGCGCTCGAAGCCCACACCGATTCCCAACGCGACTGGGTCCAGCTCCGCGTCCTGTTCGCCAACTGGGACACCGCCGAACACGTCGCGGCAACTCGCCTCGGCCCTCACCTCCAGCACGCCGACAACGAGGGCACTCTCGACGGCTGGTGGTTCCTGCGGAAGGCCCCCTGCTGGCGCTTGCGACTCCACCCCGGCCCCACCGCTGCCGACATCGAAAAGAACATCGCCACCATCCTGGACGATCTCGTGGCGGACGGGCTGGTCGAACGGTGGTGGCGGCCCGCAGGCTACGAACCCGAAACCCTCGCCTTCGGTGGCCCGGCCGGAATGCGCATCGCCCACCGCCTCTTCCACGCCGACAGCCGCGGCATTCTCGACTACCTGCGCCAGCTCGGCCGCGCCACACCCCACGAGCACACCCTCGGCCGCCGCGAACTTTCCCTTCTGATGTGCACGGCCCTGTTCCAGGGCGCCGGCCAGGACTGGTACGAGCGCGGAGACATCTGGCACCGCGTCACCCGCATGCGGCCCCTGCCTCCCGACACTCCCACCGATCGGCTGCACGCCATGTCCGACACCCTGCGCCGCCTGATGACGGCTGACACCGCCCCCGGCGGAGCACTGTTCGGGCCCAGCGCGCCGCTCAGCTCGGTGGCGTCGTGGGCGGCGGCGGTCACCGACGCCGGCCATCACCTCGCCGACGCGGTCGTCGTCGGCCGCCTCCGGCGCGGTCTGCGGGACATCCTCGCCCACCACGTGATCTTCCACTGGAACCGGCTCGGCCTGTCCGCCCGCACCCAGAGCATCCTCGCCCGAGCGGCGTGCGACGCCGTCATGAACCCGGCCATCAACTCGCCCACGGCCGCCCCGGGAGGAGGCCGCTGATGTGGCCAAAACCCGAAGACCCCGGCGTCGTCCGCCGCATGCGCACCGCCCACCAGCGGGCAGCGGCCCACCTCGGCACGCTGGCCGAACCCGGCGCCTGGGAGGCCTGGGGCTGGCGCGGACGGACTCTCAGCCGACCCGTCACCGCGACCGACGGCCGCGCCTGGCTTCGCCTCGCCGCACGGACCGGACAGCTACCCGACCCGACCTTCTGGGACGGCGCCATCGAGGCCGAGAAGACCCTGCCCGGCTCGATCCCGCGTCCCCGGCTTCGCGCTTGGCACGACTGGACCGACGGCCCCTGGCACTACCGAGCCGAGCTTTACGACCACATCAGCACACTCACCATCGCCGCCACCAGGGCCCCGACGACGATGCCCAGCCTGCCTTCGACATGGTGGAACGCGCTGAGCACCGCCCTCGACACCATCGCAGCAGTCCCCACCCACCGTGTAACCCTCCACCAGCGCTTCCTCGACCGCGCCATGCCGCGCTACCTCGGCACCGCCATCTCCACGACCGCGCCCTCCTGGTCTACCGCCCACGGCGACCTCCATTACGCCAACCTCTGCGCACCGGCCCTCCACCTCCTCGACTGGGAAGGCTGGGGCCGCGCCCCCACCGGCTACGACGCCGCCATGCTCCACAGCTACAGCCTGCTCGTCCCCCCACTCGCCGCCCGGGTCCGCCGCGAAGCCGCTCACATCCTCGACACTCCTGCCGGCCGCTTCGCCGAACTCGCCGTCATCGCCGAACTCCTGGACACCACCGCCCAAGGCGACAACCTCGACCTCGCTGACCCACTCCGCCACCGCGCCAGCCACCTCCTCGGCCGGGAGGTGCCCGCCGTGGCGGTCCGCCAAGATGCATGAGCGACGAGCTGTTGCGGGAGTTTCTGATCAACGGCGGATCTGCTGATCAAGGAGAGACGCCAGGTGAGCGAGACGATGAATCGGGCACGAGTCCGTGGAAGCCTTTCCGGCGGAAGGTTATGGGCATGCCTCGGGGAGTTCCAGGACCATGGCGTCGTAGAGAGGTGAGTCCGGGCCAGGCTGCATCTGGCCGACTTTGCGGTATCCCCACCTTTCGTAAACGGCACGGGTATCCGAGCGACGGCTGTCGACCAGGAGCGAAGTGCGCGGTCCCTTCTGTTGACGCGTCAGTTCCCGGTGGATGGCGTAGCCGATGCCCTGGCCTCGCCAGGGGGATCGCACCATGATCTCGCACAGCCCCCAGGTGCCCTGTCTCCCGTAGTCGGCGACATCCTGGGAGATCGGGTGCAGGACCGACTCCCACTCTTGGAGGTTGTCGCGTCTGCCGTAGGCGTAGCCCACGACCTGTTGGCCGATCTCGCCGATCACGCATCTCCACTCGCCCTCGGTGGCATGACCGAGCAGGCGTTCCTCGAAGCGCGGCAGGGAGAAGAATGGGTCTTCGGCGGCTTCCTGCGCCCAGACTTCGGCATAGACATCCAGGAGTGTCTGCTTGATGTCGGGCAGGTGATTGGGCAGGTAGGTGCTAAGGGTCAGGATTTCGGCGGGCATGCCAACTCCCTGTATCTGGTGAGGAAGTCCTCGGCCGGGGAGTATCCCGGAGCGCGTGCCGTCAGATCATTGGTGAATGTATCCAGGTGGTCCGCCCACCGTCGACTGTGCACCCGGGAAAGGAGGTCCAGCGCTTGCTGGCCTGCCGTGACCGCTTCCTCGACCTCGCCAGCGGCCAGCGTGCTGCGGGCGAGGCTGACGTGAGCGGCGAAGGTATTGCGTTGGTAGGCGGCGGGGGTGCAAGCCACCGCTTCGCGGTCGGCGTGGGCGGCGCGCGGGAAGGCGCCTAGGGCGTGTATCGAAAGTGGATCTTGAGCTGTGAATGATCACAGTTCATGGGGCGGGGAGATCTTACGGATGATCAGTGGGCGGTACTGGGGCCCTTGTTGCCGAAGGGCACGAGAGCGGGTCGGCCGCCTGTCTGGTCTCGGCGGCAGTTGATCGACGGCATACGGTTCCGGGTCCGGACCGGTGTGCCGTGGCGGGACGTGCCCGTCGAGTACGGGCCGTGGGGCCGGGTCTACGACCTGTTCCGCCGGTGGCAGCGGGACGGTACCTGGCACCGACTCCTCACCCGGCTCCAGTCCCTGGCCGACGCCAAGGGTGCGATCACGTGGGACCTGAGCCTCGATTCCACGGTGTGCCGCGCCCATCAGCATGCGGCTGGGGCCCGCAAGCAGGGTGAACTGCAGAAGGAACTACCGGGTGGCGTGTTCGCCGAGCCGGGCGACCACGGGCTGGGACGGTCACGCGGCGGGTTCACCACCAAGCTGCACCTGGCCGTCGAGCAGGGCCAGAAGCCTATGTCGATCGTGATCACGGGTGGGCAGCGCGGCGACTCGCCGCAGTTCGAAGCCGTACTCCAGAGGGTCCGC
This sequence comes from Streptomyces sp. NBC_01803, assembly GCF_035917415.1. Classification (NCBI taxonomy): domain Bacteria; kingdom Bacillati; phylum Actinomycetota; class Actinomycetes; order Kitasatosporales; family Streptomycetaceae; genus Streptomyces; species Streptomyces sp. NBC_01803. The sequence continues at coordinate 1,935,404 of NZ_CP109073.1, read as the reverse complement.
GTGCCTCGCATCGGGACGGGCCGCCCACGCGTCCGTCCTGATCGGGTTCGAGCGGACAAGGCGTACGCCTCCCGCCGGAACCGCGCCTACCTGCGCCGGCGCGGGATCCGCTGCACCATCCCGGACAAGGCCGATCAGGCGCGCAACCGCAGAAAGCTTGGCTCCCGCGGTGGCCGTCCACCGAAGTTCGACCCGGAGGACTACAAGGCTCGGAACGCCGTCGAGTGCGGCATCAATCGCCTCAAGAGACACCGCGCCGTGGCCACGAGGTACGACAAACTCGCGGTCCGTTACGAGGCAACTGTCCTGGTAGCGGCCATCAACGAGTGGCTGTGACCAGCACATTCGACGCCATGCCCTCTCCGAGGCGGCCAGCCGCTGATGCACCGCTCGCCCACGCCTGAGTGGTACGGCGTCTGACGGCGGATGCCTGTCACGCCAGTGATGTCAGGAAGACGTCAGGCAGAAGGGGTGGCCAGCCGGATCCAGAAGTACGCGCCAGCGTCCGTCGCCGGGCTGATGATCCGGTTTGGCCGCGCCGAGTTCCAGCGCCAGCTCTTCCGTCGCATCCAGGTCGTCAGTGCGGAAATCCAGGTGGAACTGTTGCGGCACGTCCTGACCCGGCCACTGCGGAGCCCGGTATCCGTCAACCCGCTGGAATCCCAGATCACAGCCGGAGCCGTCCGACAGCGCGACGAACTCGTCCGTACTGAAGATCTCGCGCATCCCGGTCAGCGCACCGTAGAAGCCCGCCAGCGTCCGCGGGTCGGCACAGTCCAGAGTCACCCCTCGCAGTTCAGCGCCTGGCATCATTCGCTCCTTCGTGTCCGCGGGTCTGACTCCGTAAGCCGACGCTGCACGCGATCACCAGCCCACAGCCACACCGTACTCGCCACATCCACCACTGAAGTAACGGTTTAACCCGTGCCTCAGAGCAACGGGTGGCTGTGACCAGCGCTTTCGATACACGCCCTAGCGGACCTCATCGATCCCGGTTACCACGGCCGGATCGCCCTCGTCGTCACCTCACCCCCCTATGGCGCTTCCGCCCACGGCCAGGTCCGCTCCTCCCGGGAGACCGGCACCCCCGGCGTCGTCAAGAGCAACTGGCGCTACAGCCGCGACCCCCGCAACCTCGCCCACGCCCCCACCGATCACCTCCTCGCGGCTGTCACTCGCATCCTGGCCCAGTCGAACCGCGTGCTGCGCCCCGGTGGCACGGTCGTGGTCACCGCCCGCCCGTGGAGGGAACGCGGTGAACTCGTCGACTTGCCCACCGGCGTCCTGGCTGCCGGACGCCAGGCCGGGCTGGTGCCGGTCGAGCGCTGTGCCGCTCTGCTGGCCGGTATCCGAGACAACCGGCTCATCCTCCGACCCTCCTTCTTCCAGATGAAGAACATCTCCGACGCTCGCCGCACCGGACTACCCCTTCACCTCATCGCCCACGAAGATGTCCTCATCTTCCGCAAGCCCGGCGCGCATACCCCCAGCCGGAGTCAGTGCGGCAGACCCCGCCGCTCGGCGCCGTGCCGGACGGGGGTCCTCAGCTGTACGGCGAACCGCTGCCACGCGGTGCCACCTCTGGCGGAGACACCTCGGTGACTGAGGCCATTTCCCCCGCCGTCCCCCTTCCGGGGGACGGCGGGCTTGAAGAGCGTGCCGAGGTGGAGCGTCCATGGTCGTTGGTCGCCCGTCACGGGGCAGGGGCCGCCGATGACGGAGAGACACCGTCGGGAGCGGCCCGGCCCCGGGTGATCGTCGAGTACGTCGTCGTCGACGGCGAGGATGCTGAGGTCCTCCGGGAGCGTCAGGCCATGGCCATCCGAGTGGTCGTCGAGTGGGTCTTCCACCACTCCACGACCGCCGGCCGGGAAGCGTGAGAACGGCCGTGGGGTTCGTTGGCACTTCTCGCCGCGCGACCGTGGAAAGGTCAACAGCCCTATGCAGCACACGCCGTCCCGGGCCCATGCCTGGTCACCCCCCGTCCCTGACCGGCCATGGTCCGCAGCCGCCGTTCCCGACGTGCTCTCGGCCCCGGTCACCGTTCCGGTCGCGTGGCTCGGCCGTACCTCTACGGAGGATCAGCAGGACCCGACCCTCTCGCTTCCCCGCCAACTGGAGAACGCGAGGAAAGCCCTGCCACCGGGCTGGGTCATCGTCGCCCACTTCTACGACGTCGAATCCGGCCGCAAGGACCCTGACGCCCGCGGCCGGTCCGCCGCCTACACCCGATTCAATATCCCGATCCCGCGCGACGGCGGCATCGCCGACCTGCTGGGAGAGTCCCAGCGCCCCGATCGGCGTTTCGCCGCCGTCATCTGCGAATCCATCGAACGCGTCGCCCGCCGCACCTACTTCGGCACCAAGATCGAGTACCAGCTCGAACAGTCCGGTGTCGCTCTGTGCGCCGCCGACGAGCCCATCGTCACCGGCCGCCGCGCCAAGCGGGCGACGCCGGTCCTGACCCGCAGGGTCAAGCAAGCGGTCTCCGAGTGGTACGTCCTGCAGATGCTGGAGCTATCCTGGGACGGCTTCGTCGAACACACACGCCAAGGGTGGAACACCGGCAAACCACCCTACGGATACCTCGCCCAGAAGGTCCCTCACCCCGTTCCGGCCCGCCGCGCCGAAGGCCGAACCAAACACCGGCTCGTCCCGGACCCGGAACGGGCACCCGCCGTCACCAGGATCTTCCAGCTTCGCGCCCTGGACGGGCTTGGTTACGACAGCATCGCCGACCGGCTCAACCTCCGTCCCGACCGGTACCCACCACCCCAGCCGACCCGCTCTCACGCGGCTCTCGGCCGGTGGAGCGGATCCGCGGTCCGGGAGATCCTGCGCAACCCCAAGTACACCGGCTACCAGGTGTGGAACCGCCGCGCTACGAAGAAAGGCGGGCGCAACAACGACGCCACCGAATGGGTCTGGTCACCCCAGCCCACGCACGAACCGCTCATCACCCGCGAACTGTTCGACAAAGCAGCCGTTCTGGCCGGGAAACGCCAGGGATCACGCACAACCCCGGGACTGAATACGCACCCAGCAGCCCGCCGCTCCTACACCCTGCGCTCCTACGTGCGCTGCGACATCTGCGACCGACGCATGCACGGCAAGACGCGCCGTGGCATCGCCTATTACGCCTGTCAGCCCGACTCCAACGAACACCGTGACGAGGACTGGTACCGCCTCCACCCGCGCGGCCTGTGGATCCGCGAGGAAGTGCTCCTCACAGCCGTATCCGACTTCTTCACCACGCGCCTCTTCGGCCCTGACCGCCGCACGCACCTCGCCACCACCCTCGCGGCCGTGAAGCCGCCGGACGAGGACGCCCAAGCGGTAGAGCGGGCCGGGCTGGAACGTTCGATCACGGAGTTGGAACGCAGGCAGTCCCGGCTCATCCGGAGCCTCGCCGAGGGCATCGCGGGGGACGACACCGAGACGGAGAGGAGCTTTCGGGAGGCGATCCGCACCGAACATGCCGCGCTTGAGCGGCAGCGGCAGGACCTTCGCCGCCGACTCGCCGCGCTCGACGCCACGGCCACCGGGGGACCGCCTGACGATGACCCGAGCCTGCTGGACGCGCTGCCGCGACTCAACCTGAGAGTGGCCGACTGCCCGGAGGCCGTCCAGCGACAGTTGTACGACGCCTTCGGGATGGAAGTGCGTTACAGCCGCCCGCGCGAAGAGATCGCGATCCGGGTTCTGGTCACTGGCGACACTCTCGAAGCTGCGCAGCAGACCGCCGAGCAGCTAGGGAAGAAAGGCGAGCGGGACAAAAACCGGCTCGATTCGATGAACCGCCATGGATCAAAGCGTTCCCATGTTCTGGGTGCCCCCGGCAGGATTCGAACCTGCGCACACGGCTCCGGAGGCCGTTGCTCTATCCCCTGAGCTACGGGGGCGGTTGTCGTCTCGATGCGGCGACGGGTAGAACCCTACCAGCTCGGCGGAGGTCTCCCGCACTCCGCTTTCCGTACGTGGGTGCGGGTGGCGCTACTACCGGGTACTTCTTTGCGAAAGTGCCGGACGCGGGGTCGGGAGCGTGCTTACCCTTGGGGTGTGCCAGGCGCTCCCGGCCGGGTCCTTGTCGTTGACGACAGCCAGGTCATCCGGCAGTTGATCAGAGTGAATCTTGAGCTCGACGGCTTCGAGGTCGAGACCGCGTCCGATGGCGCCGAGTGTCTGGAGGCCGTGCTCCTCTTCCAGCCCGACGCGATCACGCTCGACCTCGCCATGCCCCGGCTCGACGGGCTGCGGACCGTCGCCAGGCTGCGGCACGATCCGCGTACGGCGGATATTCCGCTCGTTCTCGTCAGCGCCAGCGTTCTCGTGCGGGACCTGCCGTGCGGGGACGGCGGGGTCGACGCCGTGCTCGCCAAGCCCTTCGAGCCGGCCGAGTTGGTGCGGCTCGTGCGGCGGCTCTGTGACGAGGGACGGCCGCCCGCCGTGCGGCTGGCGGGGCCTCGTACGCTTGCCCCGTGACCCCGGCCCAGCTCTCCCGCGCCGTGCTGCGCTCCGCGCGTGAGCTGGGCGTGGCCGGCCCGCTGCCCGACCGTGTGCAATTGCGACCACGTGGGGACGGGATCTGGGGGACCGCGATCGCCCTGCGGCTGGCCGGGGCGGCGGGCCTGTCCGCCGACGACGTGGCCCGGGGCATCGGCGAGCGGCTCGTCGCCGTGCCGGGGGTGCGGGGCGTCGAGGTGCGCGAGGGCGGGTTCCTGCAGATCACGCTGGCCGAGGGGCATCAGGCGGACCTGCTCCGCGAGCTCACCGACGGGCCGGCGCCCGGAAATCCGCCCGAGCAGCTGCCCGAGCAGCTGCCCGAGGACCCGGCCAACGACGCCGCCCGCTGGGCCGAGGCCGCCGGAGGGCCGGTCTCGCTCGTGCAGCGCGACGAGAATCCACTGTTCCGCGTCCGCTACGCGCACGCCCGCGCCCAGGCGTTGCTGCGCGGCGGCCGGGCGCTCGGGCTCGCGCCCGAGCCCGGCGCCGCCGTGCTCGCGCACCGGAGCGAACGGGCGCTCCTCGCCGCCCTCGGCGAGCAGGTCACCGGCGGCGAACGGATGGCCCGGCGGCTGCTCCTCGTCGCCGACGCCTTTCTCGCGACGGAACGGGAGCGGTCCGCCCTGCCCGTCGGGGACGAGGAGCCCGCGGCCCGCCACCGGGCCCGGCTGGCCCTCGCCCGGGCCGCGGCGCTGGTGCTCGCCCGCGGACTGCGCGAGCTCGGCATCAGCGCGCCCGACCATCTGTAAGCCTGTAAGCGCGCACGAAGGAGACACGACCATGAGCCGTTCCGCTCATCCCGCCGGGCCACGGCACGCCGACGTGATGCCCGAGGGGCACTACACCGCGCCGCCCGTCGACATCAACGCGCTCGTGCCCAAGATCTGGGCCCGGACCGTGC